>JAUQPW010000004.1 GCA_030550175.1 bacterium | reverse complement strand
CATTGACCAGGGTAAGTCCGGCCGGGTATTCGTTTTCCCAGGTTACATAATCCTTTGCACAGGTTGTAAGGACTTCCGTTTCAAAATAGGTGGCCAGGCGCTCCACGATCCATCGACAGTGAAGTTCGGCACCTCCCGTAATATCTAAGCCGTACCTTTGGATAACAACCGCTATTTTCATACGCCGGATTTGTCCCCATTTCCTGCGGCAACTCTACGACCCTCAGGTGAGGGGGGCCCGGAGAGATACGGGATTATTTTCCCTCATCCTGTTGCGGCATCACCGTATCCCCATATCCCAGCTTTATAAGGGCTTGCCAGATTTCTTTTTTTCCCTCTCCGGTTAAAGCTGAGAAGCTGATTAAGGATTCCCCCGGTCGGATCGGCAGAAGTTTCTCGATTTCTTTCAAACGGGAAATCCTCTGATTTTTAGGTAACTTATCGGCTTTTGTAGCCACCACCAGGGTTTTTATCTTATGATAATCCAGCCATTCCTTCATGGTTTGATCATCTGGGGTTGGAGCGTGGCGGATATCTAAGATAAGGACGATCCCTTTTAGGTTTTCTCTTTTTAAGAGGTAAGTTTCTATCATGGATTGCCAGCCGGCTATCACCTCTTTAGGTGCCTTTGCATAACCGTAACCCGGCAGATCTACAAAGCATAACATATTATTGACGTTGAAAAAATTGATGAGCCGGGTCTTACCGGGGGTACTGCTGGTCTTGGCAAGGCCTTTTTTTTCAACCAGGCTGTTTATCAAAGAGGATTTCCCTACATTGGATCTTCCCACAAAGGCAATTTCGGGTAGAGAGTGACGAGGATATTGGGAAGGGTTGGTAGCACTGACAATAAACGTGGCGGATTTGACCTTCATACAGGCAGTGGGTAGTGGACAGTGAGCAGTTCCTCCTTCCTCTCCCTTACTGCCCATAGCTCACTGACCACGAATCTTTTATCCCGTCTTCTCATACAGCAACAGAGGTTTTTCCTTTTTAAAAATGACGTCTTCACTGATGATGCACTCTTTAATCGTCTGTTGAGAGGGGAGTTCATACATTAGATCAAGCATAATATCTTCCATGATAGCCCGTAATCCCCGTGCACCTGTTTCTCGTTTTAGAGCTTCTCTGGCAATAGCGGCCAGGGCGCCATCGGTAAATTTGAGTTTGACCTTTTCGAACTCAAACAGTTTTTGATATTGTTTAACGAGGGAGTTTTTAGGTTCTTTCAAAACCCGGATTAAAGCTTCCTCATCCAGATCCTCCAAGGTAGCCACAATGGGTAATCTTCCGACAAATTCCGGGATAAGGCCGTACTTGAGTAAATCGATGGGTTGAATATGCTTGAGGATATCCCCCATCGTTCGTTCATTTTTCTTTTGGATTTCTGCCGTAAAACCTATGGAAGATTTACCGATTCGGCGTTCGATAATTTTCTCTATTCCATGGAAGGCTCCCCCACAAATAAACAGAATATTGGTGGTATCCACCTGGATATACTCCTGGTGGGGATGTTTTCTTCCTCCCTGGGGAGGTACGTTGGCAATGGTACCCTCCAGAATTTTTAAAAGGGCCTGTTGAACTCCCTCTCCGGAGACATCTCGGGTTATGGAAGGACTATCGGATTTTCGGGATATTTTATCCACCTCATCCAGGTAAACGATCCCTCGTTCCGTCCGCTCTATATCATAATCGGCGGCCTGGAGAAGCTTTACAATGATATTCTCTACATCTTCTCCCACATAGCCGGCTTCGGTGAGGGTGGTACAATCGGCTATGGCAAAGGGAACATCTAGGATCCGGGCCAGAGTTTGGGCAAGTAACGTTTTTCCGGTGCCTGTGGGACCCACTAAAAGTATATTACTTTTCTGGAGCTCCACATCTCCTAAATCCAGATCGGCCTCAATCCGCTTATAGTGATTATAGACGGCCACAGAGAGGATTCTTTTGGCACGTTCTTGCCCGATGACATAATCATCGAGAACTTTTTTGATATCTTTAGGTTTAGGAAGAGCCTGGAAAGCCTCACTGATCTCCTCGTTGGTTTCCTCTGCAATGATTTCATTACAGAGTTCCACGCACTCATTGCAGATATACACCGATGGACCTGCTATCAATTTTCGGACAGCATCTTGAGGCTTCCCGCAAAAGGAACAAGCAAGATTTTTACCCCCACTTCGTGAAATAGGCATGGGATAACGTGATCAAAGCATCTAAAGCGAGCTAAAGTTTCCTTTCCCTTTAGCTTACCACTCACTTTAGATACTTTTAATGTTTTCGTTCTATCATCTCATCGATCAAGCCATATTCCTTGGCTTGTTGTGGTGTCATAAAGAAATCCCGATCGGTATCTGCCTGAATTCGCTCCATTTTCTGGCCGGTATGTTTAACCAGGATGCGATTCAACTCGTCCTTCATGCGAAGAATTTCTCGGGCCTGAATATCAATATCCGAAGCCTGTCCTTGAAATCCCCCCATGGGTTGATGAATCATAATTCGAGCATGGGGTAGAGCAAAGCGTTTTCCTTTAGTACCCGCAGCCAGAAGCAGCGCTCCCATACTGGCAGCCTGACCTACGCAGATGGTTGAAACATCAGGTTTAATATACTGCATCGCATCATAAATAGCCAATCCTGAGGTAACCACCCCTCCAGGGCTGTTGATATACAAATAAATATCCTTCTCAGGGTCATCTGCCTCCAGAAATAGCATCTGGGCAATGATTAAATTGGCAACCATATCATCGATGGGCGTTCCAATGAAAATGATGCGATCCTTTAAGAGCCGGGAGTAAATATCGTAAGCCCGCTCTCCCCGTCCGGTCTGCTCAATAACCATGGGAATTACGGTCATAGACGGCTTCTGCTGCAGAGACCACCTATCAGATGTCTTTAATCTGTCAGAAAACAATTCACTCATGACTGATTCTCCTCCGTTATATTAGCATGGGCCATTAAGAAGTCTAAAGCTTTCATTTTTAAAAGCTCTGAGCGTAGATCTTCTAAGGTTCCTTTTTCTTTTAAAGATTTCTTGAGGTTAGCCGGATGCTGGTTATGACGCGCGGCCATCTTTTTGATTTCTTCATCTAATTCTTCCTCAGAGAGGGTTATATTTTCTTGTTTAATAATTTCCTCCAGGATAATAGAACCTCGTACCCGTCGAATAGCCTCTTCTTCAGAGACCCTGGATACCACACGTTCATAAGCTACCAGAGAAGGAGGTACCGGAAAAGGATGCTGATCGATAAGGGTATCTAAAATCTTCTGTTTGATTTGCATTTCCATCTCCCTTTGAAGCCGCTCTTCAATACCTTTTCGAACCTTCGCTTTAAGCTCCTCCAATGAATCCAGCTCTAAATCCTTGGCAAATTCATCATCTAAAGGAAGAAGATATCCCTCCTTGACATCCTTAATTTTTATAATAAAATGGACACTTTTTCCGGCGAGTTCTTGATTGGGATGATCCTGGGGATAGAGCAGGTTAAACTCCAACTCCTCCCCCTTCTTTTTTCCCAAAAATTGCTCCTCAAAACCTGGAACCATGGTTTCTGAACCTACTATCAGAGAATAATCTCGAACACTACCGTTTTTGACCGGTTTATTATCTATAAAGCCATCATAATCAATGATGACCATGTCATCTTTTTTGATGGTATAACCCTCTGGAGCTTCTCGAAATTGAATATGTTCCCTTTGGAGCACTTCCAACCCTTTTTGAACATCTTCCTCGGTAACCGGTTTCATAACCGGCCTGGTAACTTTAATTCCTTTGTAATTCTCCACCTTAACTTCCGGTTTGACCTCAACGGTAACTTCATATTTAAAGGGCTTATTTTCTGCCAGACTCAGCTTATCTTGATCCACCTCTGGTTTAATAACAGGAGAAAGGTTATTTTCCTTCAAAGCTTCTTCATAGGAAGACTGAAGTAATTTCGCCTTAACCTCTTCTTCAATCTGTTTTCTAAACCGCATTTTCAGCAGATCTTGCGGCACACGCCCTTTTCGGAACCCCGGGATCGCTGCGTCTTTTCTCAATTCGTTGAGAATCGCCTGATATTGTTTATTCACATCTTCTTCCGGAACTTCAATGAGCAATTTTTTCTTACACGGGTCTAAGGTTTCAACAGCTACTTTCACCACGGATTTTTTGTCCATTGTCTGTAGTCCATAGTCTGTAGTAGAATTGGCAACCCCTTCTTAAGATAGTTCATGACCCTTACTCAACCCTACTATAAACTATAGACGACAGACGATAAACCCATAGGGATGCGAGAGGTGGGATTTGAACCCACACGGTTTTACCCACAGGATCCTAAGTCCTGCGTGTCTGCCAGTTCCACCACTCTCGCAAAGATAAATCTTCTCTGAACGCGCCTGGCAGGGCTCGAACCTGCGGCCTACGGATTCGAAGTCCGGCGCTCTATCCAACTGAGCTACAGGCGCAGAACATTTTCCCAATGCAGGAATAAATCTGGATTTTGGCTTGATGGCATAAACACCGTATTATAAAATACTCTCCAGAAGAAAAATAAGTCAAATATTTTTCTCATTGCTTCGCCTTCCGCTCTTCTTCTTTTCAAAAACAACAGATCGGGATCGTTACAAGAAATCCCCCACAGATCTGATGGGAACACTTAAATTTTTAGCACAATTTTTCCCAACCGTCAATGAAAAAATCCTTGACAAATCTTCCCATCGACCAGAATTTATTTTCTAGCAATACAGAACCATGGTGGTCGTGGTGTAAAGGTTAACACTCCAGGTTGTGGCCCTGGCGAGTGCGGGTTCGAGTCCCGCCGATCACCCTTCAGAAAAAAGGAGAAAGCCATCTTCACGTTTAGAGATGGCTTTTAGTTTTTAAGGTGGCTACTGGGTTTCAGGGAACGATAAACTTTGGGGTGGGATTTACAGGTTATTTTATCGTCAGAGAGATGCTTACGATTCCAAAAATTTCCCCGGTTTTGGCGTCCACTAACTTGGCGTTAAAGCTTATTCGAGGTACCTTCTTATCTATTTTCTGAAAGTAAAGGAAGCCGGATAGCTGACGATCATTCTCAAGAACGCCTTCCCGAAGGGCTTTCTCATACATATCCGTCGTAGGCAGAGGCATCCACCATATCCCGTAATAACGGGCATAGTACCAGGGATCCGCAGTAAAATTATCTTCCCAGGGAAGGGGATAGGATTCCCCATACGGGATTGCGTCGGGATTGAGCAGGTTAACGGAGGGGCCTGTCACGACATTACCCTTAATTTCCTGCGGAGAGAGGGCCTGAACATAAAGTCCTGCTGAATTGGCCAGTATGAAATTGTTATAACGGATAAGGAGAGATTTACCACTATGGTTTTCAATGGTTGTTTGAAGGGGTGTTAAATATTCTGCCAGGTTGGGAGGTTGTCCCGACCAGGTATTTCCTCTAACCGTTATACGAACTCCGGCAACTTCGGCAATAGATCCCTCCTCTTCCCCTACGACTTTATTTGTCTCTGAGCTGGGTCCCAGGCTTTTATCATAAGCACAACCTGCCCCAAAGGAATGCAGACTGAATACCAGGATGAAGAGATAAAAATTTCTCCCATTCTTCCAAACAGATAACCTTGCCGCTATTTTACTTCCCGAACCGTTTCTCATAAGTTTTCCTGACCGAAGGGTGTAATGCCTGGATCGGTGGTCAGTAAAAAGAAAAGTTTTTAAACTAAGGGAAGCAACGGTTGGGTATTTTTAAAAAGATTATACCCCTGACTTCTTATCCCTCTCCTACCCGGTGAAGACTCTTAAGCCGGATGAAGGGTAAAGATCTTTAGTATAATTTAGCATGTATTTTGCTATTTGGGTAGGTTTTTAACCTGATCTTTCCCCTTCCTGCAGAGGGAAGGGGAGTCGGAGAAGCTAGCTACAAAAAGATATCCTTGAAAGCCTTCCTGCCCTCCCCAATGGAGATGCCTTATGCTTATATATTTATCAATGCCAGACCTGTCTCCTCATCGTATTTACGTTGTAGATAGGCTGGCGATTCAACAATAATAACCTCGAGTGTAGGCCACACCCTGGCCTCCAGAATATGACCTCCATGGGCTGTACCATCGGACTTTCCAACCACCACGTGGGCATGTATCTTGGGTTCACCATCCTTAAGGGAAATATCTCCCATCGAGGAAAGCACCTCGACCTGTTCCCGAATGGGAATTTTTTGTATTCTTTACTTTCCCGGCTGAAATAGCCTAAAATGGCTTCACTGAATGCACCGATAGCCGTGAAATGGCTTGCTTTCAGCTTCTGACTCCTGGCAAAGTTTAGCAGGCCGGACATGGGCTCATCCCCCTTATCAAATATAACGGCAAAGGTTCTTTCATCCTGATCATGGAGAAGTTTTGTCTTCATAGGTACCTCCTTTTTTATTCTTCTAAACCGGTTTCAATTTCAATTAGATGAGCTCTCTCACTTTATCCGACAATACCGTAAGGGCAATCTTTCCTCGGTTAGATGTACCTCGAGCCAGCGATTCGGCAAACTTAGCGGCCTGCTCCAGCTCCTCCATTAATTTCCACCAATCTTTCATACCCCCTGGGCTTGTTCCAGGAAGCTTCAATCTTCCTTTCTTTGAAGTAACGGTAGAAGCGCCTGAAGAGCCCGTTGATTATCTCCTACCAGTCCCACCTCTATGGGATAACGTAAACCGATCCGTGTAGGGTCCCTATCGATTTGAACCCCTCGAGCCTGACCCGGCTTAGGCAAGAACTCGACGTAGGGAAAAGAACTTCCGATTATAAACAGGGTATCACAGTTCTCGAAGGCTTCCTGGGATGGCCTGGTGCCCAGAAGGCCAATTCCACCCGTGGTATAAGGACTATCGTCTGGGGAACGGCAGCTTTACCCAGGAGAGCTTTTACGATGGGTGCTGCCAGTTTTTCGGCAACCTGTTCCAGCTCATCGGTTGCCTGAAGGGCTCCGTGACCGGCTAAAATAGCCACTTTCTTTCCCGCATTTAAAACCCCAGCAGCCCGGCGTAGATCCCGCTTAGCGGATTTTGTCCTGACGTTGGCGTAAAGCTTCCATAATCCCGTTGATCCCGTCACCGGGCAAACCAAAAATAACTCCAACCCTCCAGTCGTAAAGGGTATCTATCAAAATATCGGCTGCAGTGTTTGCCAGGATTTATTCCTCCCTCTTAAATTTAAATGGGATAGCTCCGTTATGGGTTAAAGCCTCTTTTGAAGGGTTTTGTAGATGGCTCTTTGAAACCTCTGAGTTTTAATTTACATTTTTTCATATATTGTTAAATTTTTAACAAAATTAAGTGTTTTGTGAGGAGCCGGGGGAAATGGGAAAAGTCTTCTTCCCCTTCAAAATTTTCTTTACAGGGGAGAGATCTTATTTTAAGAAAAGATAAAAAGGAGAGAGGTCCATGAAGAGACTTAAGAACAGGATTGCCCTTGTTACAGGAGCAAGTAGAGGGATAGGAAAGGCCATAGCCCTAGCCCTGGGTCGTGAAGGAGCCCATGTTGCTGTTATCGCCCGCACCCTGGAAGCGATAGAGGCTGTTGCAGATCAACTCAGGCAAATGGGACAGGAGGCCCTGGCGGTGGTGGCAGACCTGGGTGTTGAAAGGGACATTCAGTATCTGGTTGAGGAAACTCTCAGGAGATTCGGTCGTATTGACATCCTAGTTAACAACGCGGCCATTATTCATCCTCCCATCGATCTGGTAAACTTTGATAGCGATTTATGGCGGAAAGTGATAGATGTGAACCTGACCGGGCCGGCTCTTCTCATCAAGGCCGTGTTACCGGGCATGATTAAAAATCGATTCGGCAAGATCATCAACATTTCCAGTATCGGGGGGCGAAGGGGTGGTAAAGGTCGTAGTGCCTATCGGGTAACGAAGGCCGGGTTGATTAACCTGACCGAAAGTGTGGCCGCCGAGGTTAAACCTTACGGGATCGATGTTAACTGCATCTGTCCGGGCGGTGTGGATACGGAAGGCTATCGAGAAGCCTTTGGGAGCAAAGGCCGGGAAGAAAACCCAAAATTGATGCGGCCTGAAGAAATCGCAGAGTTAGTGGTCTTCCTGGCATCTGACGCCAGTTCGGCTATTACCGGTACGGCCATCGACGCATTCGGTGGGACGAATCCCCTGTTCGGGTAAAGGCCGAAGGGTTCATTCCAGGTAAGACGAAGCGTTACCTCCGGCCTGGGAACTGAAGTAGAGGAGGAGGTTGCCGGGATCTTCTGGAGAGGAAGAGGGGCTTTTCCCGGAAAGTTTGGCTAAATTTAATGGAAGGCACAACGAGGCCAAGGAAAGAGTAACTGTAACAATTTAGTAGGTGTCACTTTTCTGTCTGAACACCCCTCTAGCCTCCCCCCTCTAATCCCCCCGTATACGGGGGGGACTGACGTGGAGTTGCTGCTGAAGTCCCCCCCCCCCGTATACGGGGGGATTAGAGGGGGGCCAGGGGATGTTTCTTTTTCCACCTACTAAATTGATACGGATACAAGAAAGAATCTAAAGATTTATTTTTTCTTGTACTTATGCTATATTGATGATATGGAACATCCTTTTTATTCCATCTATTCCCATGGATTCATTCGGGCAGCGGTTTGTATTCCCTTTGTTCGGGTAGCGGATCCCGAGTTCAATATGGAGCGCACGTTAGGTCTTGCCCGTCGCGCTTCTGAGCTCCGCGCAGCGGTTGCGCTCTTTCCGGAGCTTGGACTTTCTGCCTACTCCAATGAAGACCTGTTTCATCAGGATGCCCTTCTTAAGGCAACCGAAGAGGCCCTTGCTCATTTTATACAGGAAAGTCGAGAACTCTCCCCTGTTCTGGTCGTAGGAGCTCCCCTTCGGTTTGAGGGAAAACTGTTCAATTGTGGGGTGGTAATCTATCGGGGACGAATCCTCGGGATCGTACCAAAGGTCTACCTGCCGAATTATCGGGAGTTTTACGAAAAACGACAATTTACTTCCGGATGTAAGGCCGTGAGCCGGGAGGTACTTTTCCTGGGTGAATCCCTTCCCTTTGGGGACGATTTAGTATTCGACGCCGTTAACGTGGAAGGTTTTTCTTTGCACGTGGAGATTTGCGAAGATGTATGGACGCCAATCCCTCCCAGCACCTATGCAGCCCTTGCCGGAGCCACCGTGCTGGTTAATTTATCCGCGAGTAATATTACGGTCGGCAAGGCCGAGTACCGCCATAATTTGTGTGCTTCGCAATCGGCCAGATGTATTGCAGCTTATTTATACTCTGCAGCAGGACCTGGAGAATCGACCACCGATCTGGCCTGGGATGGACATGCCTTGATCTATGAAAATAGCGATCTCCTAGCCGAATCTAAAAGGTTTTCAGATGAAGAGCAGATCATCCTTGCAGATATAGATCTGGAACGCTTGATCCAGGACCGGATGCGAATGACGAGTTTCAATGATACCATCGGGAATCATCTGGAGCGGGTACGGACTATTCGCCACATTAAATTTGAGTTCCAGGCACCCGAAGGCGCAAGCGAGTTGATGCGAAGGGTGGAGCGTTTCCCCTATGTACCCAGTGATCCACGGGTACGCGATGAACGCTGCTTTGAGGTCTACAATATTCAGGTCCATGGCCTCATGAAGCGTTTAACCAGTGCGGGAATAGATAAAGTTGTAATTGGCGTGTCCGGGGGGCTGGACTCCACCCATGCCCTGATTGTCGCGGCCAAGACCATGGATCGATTGGGTCTGCCTCGGAAAAATATCCTGGCTTATACCATGCCCGGATTCGCCACCAGCCATATCACCCGAACCAATGCCCATCGGCTCATGGAAGCATTGGGGGTCACCGCGGGAGAGATAGACATTCGTCCGTCGGCCATGCAGATGTTCCGTGACATTGGTCATCCCTTTGCAGAAGGGAAGCCGGTTTATGACATCACCTTCGAGAATGTCCAGGCCGGAGAGCGAACTTCCCATCTTTTTCGCCTGGCGAATTTACATAAGGCCCTGGTGGTCGGTACAGGGGATTTAAGCGAGCTGGCTCTGGGGTGGATGACGTACGGGGTTGGGGATCACATGTCCCATTATAATGTGAACAGCTCGGTACCCAAAACCTTAATCCAGCATGTAATTCGCTGGGTTATTACTTCAGGGCAGTTTGATCCACAGACCGGTAACATCTTGCAATCGATCCTGGATACGGAAATCTCGCCCGAATTGATTCCGTCTAAGGAAGGTTTCTCGGATCGACCGGCTCAAAGCACCCAGGAAATCATCGGACCCTATGAGTTGCAAGATTTTAACACCTATTACATCACCCGCTTTGGTTTCCGACCCAGCAAGGTAGCGTTCCTCGGTTATCATGCCTGGGGAGATAAAACTCGGGGCATCTGGCCGGATTTGATCCCACCCGAGAAACGCACCGAATACGATTTACCGACCATCAAGAAATGGTTGGAAGTCTTCCTTTACCGCTTCTTTAAAATCAGCCAATTCAAGCGCACGGCCATTCCCAATGGCCCAAAAGTCGGCTCCGGCGGATCACTCTCCCCACGTGGCGATTGGCGGGCACCCAGCGATTCTGAAGCGACGGTCTGGCTGGAGGAATTACGCCGTAACGTACCGGGGTAGAAGGTCCATGAAGACACAAACATATACCCCAGGTCATTCACCCACTGTTACTGATTTCATGTCGAAGCGGGCTGTTCAAACTCATGGCCAGTTCTTCCTCTCGTACCTGACCCCTGGTCTGTCTGTACTGGATTGTGGATGTGGTCCCGGCTCCATCACTTTGAGCATGGCCCCGCTTATCGCGCCGGGTAAAATTGTCGGAGTCGATTTCGCGTCCTCACAGATCGAGCGAGCAACTTCCAGTGCTGCCGGTACCGGAATCCATAATGCCGAGTTTCTCATCGCAGACTGTTATTCCCTGCCCTTTGACGATTGTAGCTTCGATCGCATCTTCAACCATACCTTCATGGAACACCTGTCCCATCCGGTTCAGGCTATGAAGGAGTTTCATCGAGTGTTGAAGCCCGGCGGGATTGTGGGCGTGTGCAGCCCAGATTGGGGCGGGTTTATTTTGGCTCCGCCGTCTGAAGCGCTTTCTGCCGCCGTTAAAGCCTATACCGATCTTCAAACCAGAAATGGCGGTGATGTTCAGGTGGGTCGTAAACTCAGCCTGTATCTTGCCGAGGCTGGATTCTCAAATTGTCAGATGTCTCTGCACGATATGAGTGCTACCCGTCCCTGGAGTTCATCGGTGAGTATCTCGCGCTTCAACTGGAACGGGAAGGGGATACCCGGTCTGCGAAGGTGTTCCGGGATTGGAGCCAATCGGCCGGTGGTATGTTCGCACAATGCTGGGTCTCTTGCATCGCCCACAGGAATCCATGACGCCAGGCCCTCTGTTCTACCGATCCCGGATCTTCTAAGTACCTCAACCAAGCAATTGTGAAGGCCGGTTATTCCACTTAAGGCATCGGTTTATTCGGATAAAGATTGGGCTTCAGGGTCTGTATCTTTTTCCTCTTTGAGATAGACAGTCCGGGTAGGGAAAGGAATTTCAATCCCCTCTTCTTTATATCGCTTATGTAATCTCTTGATAAACTCGTGTTTAACCGGAAATTGGCTGGAGAATTCATTGACCAGCATTCTTACGGTGAAAAGAATCCCGGAGTCCCCAAAAGTGTGATATCGAATAAGGGGTTCAAAATCGAGAACACCGCCGGCAACCTCTTTTACGGTTTCTTTCGCAACTTCAAGGGTCACTTTTTCTACCTTTTCAAGATCACTGTCGTAGCTAACTCCAACCTGTACGGGCACCCAGATCTTTCTCTCGGGAAGGTTATAATTTGTAATAATAGCCGAGGCAAATTTACTATTGGGAATAATAATGATATTGTTGGCGGGAAGAGGGGTAATAACGGTATTTCGCCAGTTCACATCGGTTACATAACCCTCATCACCGGTGTCCAGTTTGACATAATCCCCCGGTCTTACCTGTTTAGAGGCAATAATATGGAAACCTGCAAAAAGATTAGATAAGGTATCCTGAAGGGCAAGTGCAACGGCCAGACCACCAATCCCTAAGGCAGTTACTAAAGGGGTTATCGAAATGCCCAGGTTTTGAAGAATAATAAATATTCCGATAAGAATAATCAATAACCTTACCACGTTGGCAAAGAGCGTGACACTTACAAAAAGGGACGTGGCCGGCAACCCACTTTCGGCTCTCTGGGAAAGAGAAGCTAAATACTTAGAATATTGGACTACCGGAGAGGAGGGAGGAGCCTCTCTACCTTCTGTCCTTTTGGAAAGCAAGCTGAGCAAACCTACCGCGATCCTGGATAGGAATATGGTTATCGAGAAGATAACCACCGCAACCAACACATCCTGGATAAATTTATGCAACTGGGGTCTCACGGAAATGCTCAGAATAGCGCCATAAACACCTGCACATGTAAACCAGAGCATGGGCATACGGTGAAGTGAGGTCAGGACAATATCAACTAACTGCCAGCTTGTATGAACGGTTACTTTTTTGAGGCTTTTGAGAACTATAACCTCAAAGAACATCCCCAGGAGAAGTCCTCCCAAGATAAAAAGCACAGGTAAAATCCAATTGGTGATGTTAAGAGCTTCCATCATGGTTATATATTTTTAGGCAAATTTACACATCCTGACAGGATGTATACCCCGGTTACCAGGGGCTCTCCTCAATATTTCCATAAAAGAAAAGAAAGTAAAAGGAGAGCTTACTTCTGGAGAATGAAAAGACACCTCCCATGTAAAATCTAAAATTTTTAAACTTTTACATCTCGAAGGTCCCTATAAAATTAGGAGCTACTTTACTGATAGCAGAAGTCCAGGAAGTGGTCAAGGAAATAAATGAGAAGGTATCCGTTCAGTAGGTGGTTCAGTAGGTGGAAAAAGAAACATCCCCCCCCCTCTAATCCCCCCGTATACGGGGGAAGGGGGGGCCAGGGGGGTGTTCAGACAGAAAAAGTGACATCTACTAAATTGTTACAGTTACATGAGAAGCAGTTGTGACGACAATTTTCAGTTGACCTTTTCCTCTACCCTTTATAAAGTGGTTTTATCTTGTGGTTCGATGGATGGATTATTTCTTTCAGGCATCTTTCAAGGAGGTTCGAAACATGGGAGAACGATTGAAGTCAAAAGTAGCCATTGTAACCGGTGCAGGGCCTGTGGGGCCGGGATGGGGTAATGGAAAAGCCACGGCGGTTCTATTTGCCCGTGAAGGGGCGAAAGTAGTTGCCGTAGATATTAACCCGGCAGCGGCAGAGGAGACCAGGGACATTATTGTCCGAGAAGGGGGCGAATGTATCCTACAGGCAGGGGATGTCTCTAAAGCCGGAGATGTCCAGGCGATCGTTGAGCGCTGCATGGAAACTTATGGACGCATCGATATTCTCCATAACAACGTCGGAATTGTAGAGGTAGGTGGGCCGGTTGAGACCAGCGAGGAAAGCTGGGATCGCGTCAATGCTGTAAATCTCAAAAGCGTCTTTCTCACCTGTAAATATGTGCTTCCCTATATGGAGCGGCAGGGAGGTGGGGCTATTGTTAATATCGCCTCCGTTGCCGGTATCCGCTGGCTGGGGGTTCCCTATATTTCTTATAGTGCCACAAAGGCAGGGGTTATTCAGCTAACCCAGGCTATAGCGGTTCAATATGCTTCTAAGAACATTCGCTGTAATTGTATACTACCCGGCTTTATAAATACACCCATGATCCATAAGAGTTTAGCCGATGTCTATGCTCAAGGCGATATTGAGAAAATGATGGAGATTCGGAGTCGTCAATGTCCCATGGGAAGAATGGGAGATGCTTGGGATGTTGCTTACGCTGCCTTGTTTCTTGCTTCCGATGAAGCTAAATACATTACGGGTATTCAACTCATTGTCGATGGGGGACTGACCTGTACCTCGGTATCACCTTGACAAGATCCAACATCTTCACCAAAAGCCCGAACCGACCAACTGGAAGGGGTCTTCCCTGTCTCTTATAAAGTACTGGCCAGTTTAGCAACAGCAGCCGAAGCACCTTGTTCAATGGGTTCACCATGGCCGAAGACGGCCTTTTCAAACTTCAGTGCCGCCAGCTTCTTGATACTTTCATTGGCCTGGGCCATGTTTGTGGTATACTGGGGATTCGAACCACTCAGTTTGTTGTTAATATTGGTCATTGCATCGCCTACAACAAGGAGCAGGCCAACAGGATCGAATACGGAGATATGGCCGGGTGTATGACCGGGAGTAGCAATGATCCGCAGGCCGAAGACCTCATCGCCGTCGGCCACCGGTTTAATGGTACGAGGGGACTTAATCTGGGGAATATCCTCAGCACCGGCATAAACGGTGGCTTTAGGTGCGACTGACAATACCTCACCGATGCTGCCGACATGATCTGGATGATAGTGCGTCAGAATCACATGACCCACGGCGTCCCAACCCAGACCGGCCGTTTTAATAACCTCGCCAAACTTAGCCCCACTGTTCGGTAAACCGGTATCAACGATGGCAATTTCCTTACCCCGTACTAATACATAGGAGTTGACAAATTCCGTAATAACCCGCAAAACCTTCACCGGATCTTGGGTCTGTGCCTCTGCAAGGCCCATTGCAAGATCAACATTACCCAGGGCAATCCCCCAACCCCTTCGTCCGAAACCGAATGCCAGCTCGGTCCAGATCGCAAACGCTCCGGTCGCCACCCAGGTTAACCACGTACGCCGATCGATCTGCTGAATTTCAGGTTTGGGAAATCTCGGTTTGGCCACCATACCGTTAGGGTCTAAAAGAGATGGATTCATTTCCTTGAAAGTCTTGTTTCGGTTTCCTTGCATATTAAACCCCCTTGTCGGTGAGTTAGGAAAGGGTATAAAACCGGAAATCAGTCCCACAGGGTAAAGGACACCGGTTAACTATCGAAAAAAGCCCTCGAACAAAACAAAAATAGCCCCATACAGGAGATAACCGAACAGGGCCATTTTCTTATCTAAATTCTTTGGATAAAAGTTCCAAACCTTTCAGAACGCGCCTGGAGGGACTCGAACCCCCAACCCTCTGCTTAGAAGGCAGATGCTCTGTCCAGCTGAGCTACAGGCGCACAGGAATCGGGGCGCCCGGATTTGAACCGGGGACCTCGTGCTCCCAAGGCACGCGCGCTAAACCAAACTGCGCTACGCCCCGCAGTGGATCAAACTGCTCTACAATATAGGATAAATTTTGTATAAAAGTCAAGTCTGATTTTGGGATTAAATCAGAAGGTATCCTGCAAAGAGGATAAAATCTCCCGGATCTTCCTTAAAGCCCTGGCCCGATGGCTGATCTTATTTTTAACCTCCGGCTCCAGCTCGGCCATGGTTTTTTGATAGCCTTCTACGATAAAAATGGGGTCATAGCCAAATCCACCGCTTCCCTGCTCTTTAAACCCAATACTCCCTTTACAGATTCCTTCCGCCGTTTTAACCTGACCTCCAGGGGTGGCAACGGCAACTACACAGACGAATCGAGCTGATCGATCGGAAACTCCTTTGAGAGACTCGAGGATAAGACGATTCTTTTCTGATTGAGGAAGGGATTTTCCACCGAATCTGGCTGAAAATACGCCGGGAGCACCTCCTAAAGCCTTGACTTCCAATCCGGAATCATCCGCCAAAGCCATATGTCCCGTGAGTCTGGCAGCAGCTATCGCTTTTTTAGAGGCATTTTCTGCATAGGTTTGACCGTCCTCTTCCACCTCAAAGTCGGGATAAAGCTCGAAGATGGGGATAACAACATAGTTTAACCCTTTCAAAATTTCCCGGATTTCCCGAATCTTGCCAGGATTTTGGGTAGCAACAACCAGCTTTAAAAAGTCCATTATTTTAACGCTTTGAGCATCGTTTTA
The DNA here is from genome assembly GCA_030550175.1 of bacterium. Lineage (GTDB taxonomy): Bacteria > Moduliflexota > Moduliflexia > Moduliflexales > JAUQPW01 > JAUQPW01. The sequence continues at coordinate 84,582 of JAUQPW010000004.1, read as the reverse complement.
AACTCTTCGGTTCCTGCCTTACCCAGTAACTCAAAAATCACTGTCTCGGTGCAAGTGATTAAAGCTCCTGCTTTTTCCATCTGGCGTAAGCCCGTTTCCCAACGATCCCGGGTCCTGGAACAGACTGCATCCTCCACAACTTGAACGCGATACCCATCCTGAAGGGCATCCAAAGCCGTCTGTAAGACACAAATATGGGTCTCCATACCCGTCAAAATAATCTGATCGACTTTGAGATCTTCCAGTTCTTTATTGAAGGCATCGGCCTGACAACAACTGAAGGTCATCTTTTCAATGGGGGTGATTTTGGGAATTTCAACCGTGATCTCGGGAACCGTTCGACCCAATCCTTTGGGATACTGCTCCGTAACCAGTATCGGTATATTAAACAGCCTGGCCGCCTGGATTAATAATTTTATATTGTGAACTACCTGATCTTTATCTTTCATGATAGCAGCCAATCGTTCCTGCACATCGATAATGGCTAAGGCAGTATTTTCTCTGGTTACAATGAAAGGATGTCGCATTATTTAAAGAGTGTGGGGGTGTGGGGAAGTATGGAAGTGGGGGGGATGTAGGGATTCTGTCTCCTATACTCCCATACTCCCACACCCCCATACTTCCACTTCCCCACACCCCCACACTCCCATACCCCATTTCTTTAGATTAACTACTTGTACGGCCCTTGATAATATACTCTACCACGGTGGGATCTGCCAGGGTGGTGGTATCTCCTATCTGCTCAAATTCACCCTGGGCAATTTTGCGTAGGATCCGGCGCATGATTTTGCCGGAACGGGTTTTAGGAAGACCCGGTGTAAATTGAATCACATCCGGCCTGGCAATAGGGCCTATTTCCTTTGCAACATGGGCAATTAATTCCTTCTTTAGATCTTCACCGGGTTGGAATCCATCCTTTAAAGTGACGTAGGCATAAATGCCCTGACCCTTGATTTCATGGGGATAACCAACGACGGCTGCTTCGGTAACCGATGGATGGGAGACCAGGGCACTTTCAACTTCTGCAGTGCCTATCCGATGACCGGAGACATTGATAACATCGTCCACACGACCCATCAACCAGAAGTAACCGTCCTCATCCTTGCGGGCACCGTCCCCTGTAAAGTAGAGACCGGGGTACTGGCTGAAGTAGGTTTCTTTGAATCGTTCGTGCTGACCATAGACTGTACGCATGATTCCTGGCCAGGCTTCTTCAATGACCAGAAAACCGCCTTCGTTGATGTCCGCTTCAGAGCCATCCTGGCGGATAACCTTCGGTTTTACCCCAAAGAAAGGACGGGTGGCCGAACCGGGCTTGAGAGGTGTTGCCCCGGGTAATGGAGAGATGAGAATACCCCCGGTTTCCGTCTGCCACCAGGTATCTACAACGGGGCAGCGGCTTTTCCCGACGACGGTGTAATACCACATCCAGGCTTCTGGGTTAATAGGCTCTCCTACTGTTCCCAAAATCCGGATACTGGAAAGATCGCAATTGTTTACCCAATGATCCCCCTTACCCATGAGGGTACGGATGGCCGTAGGAGCGGTATAAAACTGGGTTACCTTGTATTTATCCACAGTACGCCAGAAACGATCCGGATTGGGATAAACCGGCACACCCTCGAACATGGTCGTTGTGGCTCCGGCTGCGAGAGGACCGTAGACGATATAACTATGACCCGTAACCCAACCGATATCTGCCGTACACCAGTAGATGTCTCCGGGATGATAATCGAAAATGAGTTCAAAGGTCTTTTTTACGTAAAGGAGATAACCGGCCTGGGTATGAAGAACTCCTTTAGGTTTACCCGTGGAACCTGAGGTGTAAAGGATAAAGAGAGGATCTTCTGAGTCCATAACCTCGGGTGGGCAATAAGGCTCGGCTTTGGCCATAAGCTCGTCCCACCACAGGTCACGACCTTTGGTCATGGGAGTATTTTCTTTGTTACCCTGGCGATCCACCACCACACACCGGGTTACCGTCACGCCATTTTTCTTGGCAGCTTCCATGGCTTCGTCGGCATTTTGCTTCATGGGGATGAACTTACCCCCGCGCATGGAAACATTGGAGGTAATCAAAAAAGTACAACTGGCGTCTACGATACGATCGGACAGGGAACTGGATGAGAAGCCACCAAAAACAACACTATGAATGGCTCCAATGCGGGCGCAGGCAAGTAAAGCAATGGGCAATTGAGGAATCATAGGCAGGTAGATGGAGACCCGGTCCCCCTTTCTGACTCCCTGACTCTTCAAAACATTAGCAAATTTATTTACTTCATCATAAAGCTGCCGGTAAGTAAAGGTTTGGTCATTCTGCTCATCATCCGATTCGAAAATAAGGGCAATCTGATCGGCTTTATCCTTGAGATGACGGTCGAGACAGCTCTCGGTAACATTCAGCTTACCGTTCAGGAACCATTGGATTCGGGCATTTACAAAATCATATTCACGGACCTTGGTCCACTTCTCACGCCAAACAATCTCCTCGGCCCATTTACTCCAGAAACCTTCGGGATCCTCGATAGATTGTTTATACATCTGCTCATATTGTTCCATGCTTTTGATATAGGCTTTTTCACTGAGTTCCTTGGGGGGAAAGAATTTTCGTTGTTCACCTAACAGGGATTGGAATTTTTCTTTCTCAACCATGAAGATTCCTCCTTTATACGAAGAACTTCTCACAAAAGTGCAAAGGACGCCTAGTCGAAGTGGAGCTGTTTCGATCCTTTAATACCATTCTCCCGATGAGAACCAGGAAGTATCCATCGGTCTTGGCTTGAAGCCCTAGGATTATTCCGCTTCCACCTGATCCTCTCTGCACCTTTACGAGAAATTAAATCCACTAAAACCTCTTCTAGCAACTTATTATCTTTCGGTCAATGAAAACCTTCAATAAAAATTTTTCTTGCATCAGGCAATTATCCCTTTTAAAATAAATCTCATGGGTTTTAAAAAGACAGAAGCGTTTGTAATCCGGTCTTTCGATATTAACGAGGCCGATAAAATCATTGTTTTTTATTCAAAGTCCTTCGGTAAATTGAGAGGGATAGCCCGAGGATCGAGAAAGTTGAAAAATCGGTTTGGGAGTAGTCTGGAGTTATTCACTCGGGTCCAGGTGAACCTCTTTGAAAAGGAAACCTACACCTTTCCTAACATCGGTCAGGCAGATATTATCGAGTCGTTTTCTGAACTGAGAGGAGATTTACGGAAACTCGCTTCAGCAGCCAGTCTAGTTGAGTTGGTAGATAAAGGTGTGGGTGAAAACGAAGAAAGCCCTCCGCTATATGATTTAATGACCCAGGCGTTGAGAGCGATGGTGGTATATCCCGAAGAGGAAATGGATAAGGTTCTTATAACCTTTGAAATTAAATTCCTGACCCTGTCCGGCTATAGCCCCGTTTTGGATCGGTGTGCGCAATGCCGAAACCCCTTAAATACCCCTCGGGTTTTATTCAGCTTATCTAAAGGAGGTGGCCTTTGTAAAGGATGTACCGGGGAAGGAAACCCGGTTTTTCCAACCTCCTTACAAGCACTTCAGATCTTAAAACAACTTTTGAAGATGGACTTAGAAAAATGCCCTCGACTCAGGATTTCTGAAGATGCTCAAAGGGAAATCAAGATGCTTTTAAGGAGATGGTTGGATTTCTATCTGGAGGTTCCTCTGAAGGCTCCAGAATTTTTAGATTCCATAAGAAGATTAGCCCAAGGTTAGAAGTAATATTTGATTGACAGCGTATAGGGATTGTGATACCTTTAGAATAAGCCTTGATGATTTGGTAATAGGTTTATTCTTCAAAATTAAGGAGGTACCTGTATGCAAAAGGTAATCGATGATGAAAGATCCTATACCCATCCCTTTGACCCTCTGAGAGAATCTGAGTCCTCTACCGGGAGTACTTATACTATCATTCATAATGGTAAGCGGGTTGAAGTACCCGAATCTATAAAGACTGTTGGCCAGCTCAAGGAATTTTTAGGAGTTCCGGAAGATTATACCGTTACGGAATATACCGGTAATTCTACTTCTAAGCTACTGACCGATAACTTTAGTACGGAGAAATTAAAAGGTGTGAAAATCGCCACCAATCCCCAAGTGATCTCGGGTTAAACAGCTTGGCACTTATACGGTTAAAGAACCTCTGTAACGTTAACCTTTCAAAGGTCAAAAACCTTTGAAAGGTTAATGTGGATTGTAAGACTGTTGTAGAGTCTTGAGGGGTTGTTCTGTGTTTAAACTGTTTAACTGGTATAGACAAAACGTTGAGGAGATCAATCGTCAGTACCTTGAATTGATTAAACTCATAGGTACCGAAGAGTGCTTCCGTTTTTCTCATCCCATTGAATTGCCGGCATACGAGACCAAAGGGATCTATGCCATGGCGGATGTACGTACTTCCAAAGATCAGAAGGGTTCTTATATCGAAGGGTTTGACTACATTTATCTCTATAACTGGAAATTGCCTGCGGAGTTGGCCCTTACCTGTGGAAAAGAAAGCCCGGTCACCCATGCACTGATAGAGTTGCCGGTTACAGCCGGAAATAAGGGAGCCGTCAAAAATTACCTCATGCATATTGAAGAGGGATTTAGCCGGCTTTTAGGGGAACATTATTTTCCTGCAACTTCTCGTCAGTCCCATCACGGAGACCTGGGATGGTGTTGGTCTTGTTTCCACGTCTATGCAGATGTTACCTTAGCGGAATATGTACGTGCGGCCTGGCATTGGTTCGCGCGACAGGCAGAGAAAACGAGAAAGAGATGGTGGTAGTGTGGTCCTTAAAATATCAAGGGCCGATCTGGCTTTCCTTAAAAAGGCACTTCGGTCACCAAAAGAAAAAGCTTACCTGGGTGCTGTATCTAAAGAATTTAAACTGGTTGAAATTTTAAAGGATACGAAAATCCAACATAATGGACTTTTCCATGTCGTTATAGACCCCGAACAGTGTGGTTCTTACCTTCAGTGGGTCCACGCTCAAGGATATTATCTGTTCCTTTTTCATACCCATCCCCTTTCTAAAAAAGCCAGATACTCCAAAATAGATAACACCTATCATCCTCAACTGGCTCGGTACGGATTCTACGATAAAGAGGGTAATTATATCCAAAACAATACCCTTGTTCGACTGTTATTTTCACGTACAGAATATCAGGCCGGGATTTATTTAAAGGAAACCTATCAACCGGTAAGGATCAAAATAGTGAACTAATACACTGTTTACTTAGTTTTGGCTTGACTTTTGAGTGGCCCTCACCCCGGCCCCTCTCCCACGCTGCGGGAGAGGGGCGTTGGGGAGTGAAGGTAGTCCTAGGAGGTCAAAACTAAGGTAACAGTGTGCCAATCAACGCAGGGGTGTAAGGATATAGAGATACGGAAACCAGGTAACACCTTGATACCTCCGCTTCTCTATGCCCTTGCATCGAGATGATGTTGGACCTATTATTAGTTGGCCTCGGTGGAAATGGCTGGACGCTGATGCGAAAATTAATGCCCTGGGGACATATCCATGTGGCCGTCATAGAACCCGATAAAATAGAATCCTCTAACCTTCCCAGGCTGGTAGGCACTACAGACCAACATGTGGGGTTTTATAAAACGGAAGCTTTTGAAGCCGTATTCGGATATCGATTTCTGAAAAAAATTCAAAGTAAAGTCCAGGATTGTACGGAGAATTTTCAAGATTATCAGATTGTTGTTGGTTGCGTAGATAATAATGAAACCCGACAATACCTGGCCATGGCTTGCCTTTACTTTAAAGTACCCCTCTTTGACCTGGGAGCCGGGATCGTCATTCGAAATGGACAGGTCATTTTCAAGGGAGGCCAGATAAGAATCCAACTCCCCGGGGAAGAATGCCTTTTCTGTATGGGGTTACCGTTACCCGTTTCCGACAGGAAAAGGGCTTTACGCCGAGCAGCCGGCTACCTGGATACCGGGGATCCTCAAGAAGAAATCCACTGGAATCGAGGAGAAGAAATTTTAGCCGTCAATGAAGCTCTGGTTGCACTGGCTTTGCCGGAGATCTTAGCTTATCTGGATAAGGGTACAGTAACCAGCAAATATATTCGATTAAACTTGATCCAGAACCAAAAGGAATTTATTCAAACAACGATCGTACCCAATTGTATTTGTCAGGTCGAGAAACAGAACAAAGTGTATATCCCATAGAAGTTAAAAGAAACCGGGAGCCAGAAGTCAGAAGTTAGAAGTTTTTCCTTCCGACTCGGGACTCCTCTTCAGGATGACTTTTCAAGAGGTTATTCTAACACTTGAGCGATTCTGGGCCAATAAAGGATGTATCCTTCTACAACCCTATGATATGGAAGTAGGAGCAGGAACCTGTCATCCCGCCACACTGCTTCGATGCCTCGGTCCGGAACCCTGGAATGTGGCCTATGTACAGCCGTCCCGTAGACCCACGGACGGTCGTTATGGTGAGAATCCTAATCGCCTCCAACATTATTACCAATATCAAGTCCTGATGAAACCCTCTCCAAATAATCTCCAGGACCTTTACCTGGAGAGTTTATTCAATCTGGGCATTGACCCCCTGGAACACGATATCCGGTTTGTGGAAGATGACTGGGAAAACCCAACCCTGGGAGCCTGGGGACTGGGTTGGGAGGTCTGGCTGGATGGGATGGAAATTACCCAGTTTACCTATTTTCAACAGGCGGGCGGCATCGATCTTTTCCCTATTTCGGGCGAAATTACCTACGGATTGGAACGTATCGCCATGTATTTACAAAAAGTTGATAATGTATTTGACTTAATCTGGACACCAGGTATTAAATATGGAGACGTTCACCATCAAAGTGAAGTGGAGTACTCCCGATATAATTTTGAAGTCGCCGATGTAGATATGCTGTTCCGCTTGTTTGAAATGTATGAGCGTGAAGCTCTGCGAGCTGTGGATAGAAAAATAGTTCTGGCCGCCTATGATTACTGTCTGAAATGTTCTCATACGTTCAATCTTCTGGAAGCAAGGGGGGCCATAAGTGTTACAGAACGAACCGGATTCATTGCACGAGTTCGAAATATTACGAAAATGTGTGCAGAAGCTTACATCAAACAACGGGAAGAAATGGGATTTCCTTTGTGTAAGTCGAAGGAAAAGCAGGCGGTTCCTTAATCCCTTTCTCAACCATTTCCTCCATCCAGGTTATGGAAAAGACAGGTGGGTTGAGTAGAAAATTGTTCATCCTGGCCATAGTGGTTTCACTTTATGGCTGTGGAGATTTCGAGAATAGCCCGACTGGAACCGAACCCCTAAGCGGAATAGGTACCTTGAACGGTCGAATTATCACCGATGCCGGAACTCAACTCTCTCAAGATACCTGGTTGGAGAAAATATTTGCCTTAGCTTTTACCTTCATATATCCTGCCGAGGCCGTAATCAATACAAGTAACACCGTGGGAGTTCCCGGCCTTCTGGTCCTGTTGCTGGATGAAAAAAATAACGAAATAAGTAGTACGATTACCGGGCAAAACGGTGAATTTGTCTTTATGGGTATTCCCTTTGGAGATTTCATCGTAAGAGTCATGCAGGCCTCTAAAAATATCGATTTCCAGTTCGGAGTGAATATAACTCCCAATAAACCGGATCATTCCATCCTTTGTAAAATCGAAAAAATAAACGGAGAGAAAAACGTGATCGGAGAGGTTAATGGGATACCGGTCACCATCCATAATAACCTTACAGGATCCCCCTTTTCGCTCCCCATTCCGGCTCCGGCTGTTGCCACTCCCACACCAACTCCCCAAATGGTTCTATCCAATCCTGCAACTTCGGTCCGACCGGAACCAACCCCAACTCCTTATCGCTCCGAGTCCACTCCCACACCGACTCCACATCCGGCCACGCCAAGCCCTACGCCAACCTCTACGCCTACCGTAACACCGTCTCTCTCTACTCCTACTCCAACCCCTACCCAAACTTCCAACACAACGCCCACCCCCACCCCTTCGGTGACCCCAACACCGGATATGACGCCCACTCCCACCCCCACCCCTTCGGTGACCTCAACACCGGATGTAACGCCTACTCCCACCCCCACCCCTTCGGCAACCCCGACTCCCAAAGTAACTCCAACCCCCACCTCGACCGTGATTCCACCCTTAAAGCGAATATCAACCGGAAATCAACAGAATAAATAAAAAGAAAAAGCTCCAAACACCGAGGTTGCCAAAGATTATCCACAAAGTTGTGGATAGAAGGTGTGGAAAAAAATGAGTATTTCCTTGAGAAGTAGTAAATAGTCTGGCGAATTATGAAAAGTTATACGGCCTGTTAGGGGCCATCTTTTCTTTTCTTCTATGGACCGAAGTGACTTGGATTATTTTGCTTTTTTGTGCAGAGATTATCTACGATTTAGAATACGGAGAAGATTATCAAAAAAGCTTGAGATCGAGGAAAACTCTCAGAGAGAGGAATAGAAAGGAAGAGAAAACTTATTTTTTTATTTATTCTAGGCCATGGATCAAGGGCTTTGATGGCAGATAGCCGGGGGAAAATGTCAAAATAAAGGAAGTTGGAGATATTTGTCTTGACGCTTCCTTTAAATCATGTCAGCTATAGGAAGCAGGGAAGGTATAAGGTAAAGAGGAAGAAACTATCTCACTTTAAGGTAAAAGGGAGGAGGTTATGATTCTCAAAAGGCTAGTTTTAGGAGTTATTTTCATACTTTTCAGTCTTATCGGTGTATTGGTTTATAGTGCCGGGAAATACGATCCCGGGGCCAGCGATACCGAGATTAAAATCGGTAATACCAATCCGTATAGTGGATCTGCCTCGGCCTATGGCACAATCGGCAGGTCTATTGCGGCCTATTTCAAAAAAATTAATGAAGAGGGTGGAGTTAACGGTCGTAAGATCACTTTCATCAGTTATGACGATGGGTATAGTCCGCCCAAGACGGTGGAGCAGGTGCGGCGGTTGGTGGAGCAGGATCAGGTGCTGTTTTTGTTTCAAACGCTGGGAACTCCAACCAATACGGCAATCTGGAAATATCTGAATCAGAAGAAGATACCCCAACTCTTTGTCGCCACCGGAGCTACCAAGTGGGGAGATCCCGAGGGGCATCCCTGGACGATGGGCTGGCAGCCCAATTATCAAACCGAGGCGAAGATCTATGCCCGTTATATTTTAGAGAATTTGCTCAATGCCAGGATCGGAATTCTATACCAAAACGACGATTACGGGAAGGATTATGTAAAGGGGTTTAAGGACGGGCTTGGTGAGAAGGCCGGGGAGATGATTGTTTCGGAGCAAACCTATGAGGTGACGGAACCTACCATAGATTCCCAGATTGTGAATCTGAAAAACAGTGGAGCCGATGTCTTATTCAATGTAACCACACCCAAATTTGCCGCCCAGGCGATCCGGAAGGTGGCGGATATTGGTTGGAAGCCGGTCCACTTCCTGAACAACGTATCGAACTCTGTAGGATCCGTGCTTCAGCCGGCCGGTCTCGAGGCATCTAAGGATATCATTTCTTCTTTCTATTTGAAGGATCCAGATGATCCCCAATGGAAGGACGATCCGGGTCGGCAAGAGTGGCTGACATGGATGGAGAAGTACTATCCCGAGGGGAACGTTCACGATTTATTTAATGTTTACGGGTACACGGTAGCCCAGACCCTCATCCACGTATTAAAACAGGCCGGAGATGACCTGACGCGGGAGAACATCATGCGTCAGGCGGCAAATATCAAGGATCTGGAGTTGCCGATGCTTTTGCCCGGGATCAAGATCAATACCAGCCCTACAGATTTTTATCCCATCGAGCAGTTACAACTAGGTAAATTTAACGGAGAGAGATGGGTTCTGTTCGGCGAGGTTATCGATGCCAGCAAGAAATAACATTCTAAGTAAAAATATTCTTTAACCTGCAGGGCAATCACGCCGGTCGCCCTTAAATAGGGCAGCCGCAAGGGCTGCCCCTACGGTTTAGACGACGTAAGGAGAACCATCTTCTGGCCTCACCCTGACCCTCCCTGCATGTGGGAGGGAAGGGAGGGGCTGCCTGCTTAATGGTATCAGATCCCAGGAGCAGGCTTTTATACTGTCGGATCTGGCTTTATCTCTATCATGTAATCGCCAGGATCAAGAAACTTAAAACAAGAAATTAAAGATGAAAAGATCGATGTAGTTGTCTGATTCGCCAGCCCCAGGCTATTATTCCGGCTAAAATCAACAGACTTCCCAGGACCTTTTGTAAAGGGAGGCTTTCCCAACTCCAGACGATCATGGCCAGAGCAAAGAACCAGAAGAGAGCAAATTCGATCCAGAAAACCTGCAAACCCCGGCTCGAAAAAAAAGAAGAAATACCCAGGGGGGCGACCGGAATGGGTCGGAAGGGTAGAAAATACCGGGTATTATCAAAGGGGGCGAAAAAGGCAATTCCAAGCCCTCCATCTGTCATGGCATCCAGAACCCCGTGGGAAACAGTGATCCCCCAATAAAATAGAACCAATCCCAACCATCCCGAGGAGAAAACCGGGACAGTTTTGGAAGGAAAATGGGAAGCTCCCAGGGCCAGAACTCCAGCAAAAAACAGGGAATGGCTGAATCCGCGATGACCTAAGGGGTGGGAATAAGGAATCCAGGGCATAAGAAGGGCATCCAGATCGGGAATAACCGGTAAGACCGCGGATAAAAGCCCATATTGATCTCTAACCTGAAAAGAGCTAGTTACCAATCGGGCCAGACCGTAGCCAACAATGGCATGGGTAAAAATAGTCGGCATGTTTAGTCTAAATCCTCATCTAATTCCTCATCCAATTCCATCAGATAGTTTCGAGCATTCATTTCAACTACCCAGTTGTCAATCTCACCTTCTGTTTTCTGCTCCTCCCAACTTATGGGAACACGAGAAATAATAAACCTGTTTTCATGGGCAATATCCGCTATTTTCTCTAAGATAGGCTGGATTTCCTCCGGATCGTAATCTTCATTATCCATCAATTCATCCATGATATGCAAAGCATCTTCCGTATACATAATATTTCCGGCTTCTTCCGGATTCTCCACCAGATATTTACATACCGACTCGATCCATTCCCGGTAGTCTCGAGTAAGTTCCCCGCGGGGACCTTGATAAGCAATGATTTTTATCATATACTGACCTCTCTATCTTAAAATTTTCCTTTTTAAAAAGAAAGATACACCCGGCCATAGAACTGTCAAGCCATATTCTCCCTTGACGCTTCTTAGAAACAGGTTGAATATATAAATATGCAACGTAAACCCAACAAATTTCGCTTGGTCTCTAATTTTAAGCCCGCCGGGGATCAAATTTCTGCTATTCGAGAGTTAGTGGAAGGCATAAAAAGAGGAGATCGCCATCAGGTTTTATTGGGAGTGACCGGATCGGGTAAGACTTTCACCATTGCCAATGTCATTGAACAGGTCCAGAAACCCACGCTGGTTATTGCCCATAATAAAACTTTAGCCGCTCAGCTTTTCAATGAATTTCGTGAATTTTTTCCTGAGAACGCCGTAGAGTACTTTGTCAGTTATTACGATTACTATCAGCCGGAGGCTTATATTCCCAGTACAGACACCTATATAGAGAAGGATGCTTCGATTAATGAATATATTGATAAAATGCGGCATTCGGCAACCCGATCCCTTTTTGAAAGACGGGATGTCATCATTGTGGCCAGTGTCTCTTGCATTTATGGTTTAGGTTCTCCAGAAGCCTATTATGGAATGCTCCTTTTTCTAGACCAGGGACAGCCCATCAGTCGCCAAGAAATTTTGAGGAAACTTGTCTCCATCCACTACGAGCGCAATGATATTGGTTTCTCTCGGGGAACTTTTCGGGCTCGAGGGGATGTCATTGAAATTTATCCTTCTTACCAGGATGAAGGTATCCGGATTGAGTTGTTTGGGGATGAAGTAGATACCCTGGCTGTTTTTGATCCGTTAACGGGAAAAACCTTGGGAAAGCTGGACCGGGTGGTCATCTATCCTGCCAGTCATTATGTTACTCCGGCGGATACCCTCAAACGGGCCATCGAAAATATTAAAATAGAGCTGGCGGAACGGGAAGCGGAACTTCGGGCACAAGGAAAGTTACTGGAAATGCAACGGCTGCATCAACGGACCATGTTCGATCTGGAGATGATTCAGGAGGTAGGTTACTGCCATGGGATTGAAAATTACTCCCGTCATCTCAGTGGTCGACAGCCAGGAGAACCCCCTCCCACTTTGCTGGACTACTTCCCCAGAGATTCGTTGATTGTCATCGATGAAAGCCATGTGACCATCCCCCAACTTAAAGGCATGTATATCGGAGACCGTTCCCGGAAGACCACCCTGGTGGAATACGGATTTCGACTTCCTTCGGCCCTGGACAATCGTCCATTGAAATTTGAAGAGTTTGAAAAACAGGTCTCCCAGGTTATTTACGTTTCGGCCACACCGGGTCCTTATGAATTGGAAAAAAGTCAGGGAGTCGTTGTGGAGCAAGTTATCCGTCCCACCGGACTTATGGATCCTGAGATTGTAGTTCGACCTGTTGCCGGACAGGTCGATGACCTCATGGCAGAAATCAAAGCCCGGGCCAGGCGAAATGAACGGGTGCTGGTGACGACGCTGACCAAGCGCATGGCCGAAGATCTTACCGAATACTATACCGACTTGGGTTTGAAAGTGCGCTATCTCCATTCCGATATCGATACGCTGGAACGGGTGGAGATTATTCGGGACCTCCGGATGGGGAAATACGATGCGCTCATTGGAGTGAATTTGCTTCGAGAAGGACTCGATATCCCGGAAGTTTCTCTGGTTGCAATTCTAGATGCCGATAAGGAAGGCTACCTGCGGTCTACAACCTCCTTGATTCAAACTGCGGGACGAGCTGCCCGAAATGTCAATGGATTGGTCATCATGTATGCAGATAAGATAACCCAATCTATCCGGGAAGCCATTCAAGAATCCAACCGACGGAGAGAAAAACAGCGAAGGTATAATGAAGAACATGGGATTACTCCAGAGTCCATTCAGAAATCCATCACCAACATTCTGGGAAGCGTCTATGAGGCGGATTACTATACGGTTCCCCTTTCTCAGGATAGATCTTTAGACCTCGCGCAGGATAAATTGCTAGTGGCTGAGAAGCCGGCAGAGTATCTCACCGATGAGGATATTTCCAATCTGATAGCCAGGTTAGAGAAAGAGATGAAGGAAGCGGCTAAGAAACTGGAATTTGAAAGGGCTGCCGTGTTAAGGGATAAGATCAAAGAGTTGAAAAAGCGATCTGGAAGTTAGAGGCGTCTGAGGTGAGAGAATAGACCTGCCGACAGGCAGGATAACCCAGCCTCAAGCTCCAAGTTTCAAGCCTCAAATATGAAAATTTACGATATTTCCGTTCTCCTATCTAATGAGTTGCCTACCTGGCCGGGAGACCCTCCCCTCAGGATTGAGAAGGCTTTGGATCTGGATCGGGGCGACCCGGCTAACGTTTCCCTTATTACCCTGGGTTCCCATACAGGAACCCATCTGGATGCACCGGGACATTTTATTCGGGGTGGTAAAACCATCGACCAAATTCCGTTGGATGTTTTCATAGGAAGGGTGAGGGTTTACGAACTTAACGTTGAAAAAAGAATCGAAGTGGATGACTTGAAGCGTCTATCCTGGCAAGGAATTGAACGAGTCCTTTTTAAAACCCGAAATTCCCTGGAATGCTGGAAAGATGAAGTTTTTCACACCGATTTTGTTCATCTTTCCCAAAAGGCAGCCGAATATCTGATCGAGAAGGAGGTTAAGTTGATAGGAATCGATTATCTTTCGGTTGAAGCCTTTGGAAGCACAGAATTTCCGGTTCACCACACTCTTCTGAGCCATGAAGTCATCCCTTTGGAGGGACTGAACCTTTCGGAGGTAGAACCCGGGGACTATGAAATATGTTGTTTCCCCATCAAGATTAAAAACGGAGATGGGGCCCCAGTTCGAGCCATTTTGAAAAGCTTAAGTTAAAAGAATCAAAAGAAAGGCCCAAGAAACAGATCTTGAGCTTTTCCCTGTTTGTTTTGACTTTTTCCCTTGTTTCGAAGCATTAAAAATAGACTTCTGGCTAAATTCTTTACAAAATTCCCTCAACTCGCGGATCGTTGGGCAGAGAAAACCTCTTTTCGGGAAAGTCGGGACGTTCCCTGGACGCCCTTAAAGAAAGAGATTAAAGATTGTCGGGTCGCCTTAATTACAACAGGTGGCGTTCATTTAAAAAATCAACCCCCCTTTGACATGAAAAACCCCCAGGGAGACCCTACCTACCGGGAAATTCCTCGAGATACTTCCCGGGAGGACTTAACGATTACCCATGATTACTACGATCATCACGATGCCGACAGGGATATCAATATCATCTTCCCCATAGAACGCTTAAAAGAGCTGGTCCAACTCCGGGTCATTGGAGAAGAAGCCCCTTTTCATTACAGTTTTATGGGCCATATCGATAAGGATTTGATAGATATCCTGATACGACAAACAGCTCCTGAGGTGGCCGAAAAACTTAGGGCAGCTCAGGTGGATGCAGTCCTTTTAACCCCGGCCTGAGGGCTCTGCAATCAGTCTGTAGGACTGATCCAGCGAGAAGTTGAACGGAAGGGTATTTCTACGATTTCTATCACCCTGGTACGTAAAATTACAGAAGCCGTTAAACCTCCCAGGGCTTTGTTTCTTCGTTGGCCTTTCGGGCATCCTTTGGGAGAACCCTTTCAGGTAAATCAACAAATGACCATTCTAAAAGAGATGCTGGATGCGCTCCAGATTCTGGATACCCCCGGCACGATCCGGGATCTCCCCTACCGCTGGCGTCGAGAAACCTATCAGAACCCCTTTTCCCCTCCCCTTGTTTCTAAATAATACCTATTCCAGTAGGTCAAACGTCTCGTTTGATGGGTGGATAAGGTTCCATAAAGTTGTGTTCCGCCTGCCCAGGGGCAGGCTACCTCAACCCCCCATCCCCATGGGCGCCAGGATAAGCTGAAAAGCCCCGTCAGGGGCGAACAGCGGGTAGCTCCCGACGCAGGTCGGGGGGATTCAGTCAATCAGAATTTTTTCAAGCTCTGGAGGAGCGGCCTGTTAAACAGGTCACCCTGCTGGGACTTAGAGAAAGATAGGATTCTGTTTCCCCTGGCGGACAGAAGCTGGCCGGTGGTATGGTCTTTGCTTTAGAAAAGAGATAAAATCAGAAAGCTCCGTTCTGCATAATCCGAGGATGAAGCAACTGATCTGAAAATATGGAAGCAGACCTCTATAGCTACTCTTGGAAAGTAACTGCATAGGACGACCCGACCCCTTACCTCGTGTTTTTCTGGTAAACAGGTATAAAATCGAGGGGAAATTGAATCTCCAAGAAAACCGATGGGGTATTCTCCAGGAAGATTTGATGAATCCTCCATCCAGGAACCTCCCTTCAGGAAGGAAAAAGAATTAGGGTAGTTATTTTCAAGAGAAGGATCTTTATAGGAGCCCTCTTAGGATTTTGTTTTATATTTATGCAAAATCATATCCGACCGATTTCTAAGACAATAATTCCCACTGACCTATCGGCTTATTTAGTCTACAAAGGAAGTGCAGGGACAAACTCACAAAATGTGTGACCTGGTGCTTTCCGGGGATTAAATATCAAAACTAACTTAATCGAATTAAAACCATCCTGGAAAGAACAGGAAATCTCCCTATGCCCCTATGAATCGGCAATCGTTTTATGATCTGTTAAATCAACCTGCCAGTCGAAGTGAGTTCGGATCTTCTTGCCGGATACCATGGCTAAATAGTTCGAGTAAGAAGGATGAAACAACCCATGAAAATTGGTGAAGTTCGCACCACGCTGGGCCAGGGAGCAGAAGTAAGAATCTTTCATTACCTCCTTATAATTCTGATTCTCAAGAACAATAATAAGCACACGCTGGAAGTGCTTAGGGGTCCCCAGGGTACAGGGGATCTGAGCAAAAGAGGCAGTTGAGTAGATATAAAAAAGTATGACCCCCATCATCGTTAAAAGAAGAGCATGGATAAGTGTAGGAAGGAAGGTTACATTTTTTTCACTCTTGCCTTTCCCATTCTTTTCCATCCTTTCCAGATAATACTCTTTAGACCCTTAGACTTTATCTGAGACCGAGAAAGTTAAACCGTTTTTCGGTGGCCTTTGATAAAGCTCTGGAAGTTAATGAACCTTCTACGACTCCAAAGTACCTGAAGATTCCCATAAACCGGAACAGACGTCTTTGTTTAATAAAACTTTCCTGTTATTTGTGTCCTTTGCACTTGAAATTAAAGATTTCTACAAAGATATTACCGTTTATAGGATTTTTGAAAAATCAGGGGCTAACTAAAGGCTCTTGATCGAGGTTAAAGGAAGGCTGTTGCCATAACTTTTCCCATTCTTATTACAGAATGGCAATATGTATTACTATATTGTTTACTTAGTTTTGTTTGACTTTTAAGCAGCCCTCACCCCCGGCCCCTCTCCCAGCAGGGGGGGTTAGGGAGTGAAAGCAGTCCTATGAGGTTACAATTAAGTAAACAGTGTATTACAAGATAACAATACGATACTTCTTCCTATCAAACCCAACTGGGTATTAAAAATTATCTGGATTTCATGTCCCATGAAGATTTCCAAAAAACCCCTTGACATATTCCCCAGAAATAGGGGATTCTTGTTGGACAATTGTTATCAATTTTCAATGGTAGTTTAACAACTTTAGGGAGGAGGCAGTCAGAAAAGAAGTATGGAAGTACAAATTTTTACAAAGAAAAGTTTAGGCATTTTAAGTCTTGTCATGGCCATAGCAGTAGTTTTTATGACAGGACTCTATGCAAGCAAAAGGAGCGAAGTTCGTAAACTGGGTTATCAGTTAAATCAAATCCAAGAGGAATCTAAAAAGCAGTTAAGCGAAAAAGATAAAATCCTGGCCGATCTAAATACTCAACTTAAAAATTCACAGAGCAAACTCGAAGACGCCGGCAGAAATATTGAAGAAAAAGACAAAGAACTCATAACCCTACGAACTCAACTTAACCAGGTCCAGGAGGATTTTAAGAGAGCATTAAGTGAAAAGGAAGCTCAGGTAAGAGATTTAACCGCTCGAGTAAATGAATTGCAAGATCAACTCAAAAACGCCGATCAAAGCCTGAGTGAGAAGGATAAAGCCTTGACCGACTTAAAAGAACAGATCGGACGGCTTCAAGAGGAAAATAAAGGTCTTGCCGAAAAGGATAAAGCCTTGACCGACTTAAAAGAACAGATCGGACGGCTTCAAGGGGAAAATAAGAGGTTAGCTGCAAAGGACAGGGAAACTACGCATTTAACTGAGCAGATTGCTCAGTTGCAGGATCAGCTAAAGAAAGCCAACCAGGATCTGGCTGAATTGGAGGGAATCCATAAGGAGTTAAATCGGACCCACGAGGAAACTCAAAAAAATCTGGAAGAAAAGAACAAAGCCCTGGAGGAGTTGAACAGCCGGATCAACCAGTTGCAGGCTCAACTGGATGAGAAAAACACTCAGATCGATAACCTGATGGCAGATCTCAACCGGCACGCTAAACAATTGGAGGAAATCCGAAGTAACTTAGAAAAGAAGAGTCAGGAGCAAGAGGAAACCCAAAGGATTTTAGCAGAAAAGGAGCGAGTGGTTAATGAACTGGCTTCGCAGATCAACCAAATCCGAGGTCAAATGGATATTGCTCGTCAAAACGCCAGCGAAAAGAGCCTCGCGTTCAATAACTTAAGCAAGCAGTTGAATCAACTTCAAGAGGAATATCAAAAGAATGTAACCGAAAAAGAGCAGGTCATTACCAACCTGACTGCGCAACTAAATCAGTCTCTGGGCCAGCTTAATGCAGCCAATCAAAGCCTCAGTGAAAAAACATTAGCTCTCTCTGATTTAGCCAATCGATTGGATCGAGTCCAGGAGGAAAGTAGGAAAAATCTGCAAGAAAAGGAAGCAGTTCTTGCCAGCTTAACCGATCAGTTGAACCAATTACGGGCTCAATTAGAGGCAAAAAATACTGAAGTGAATCGGTTAACCGAAGCACTCCATCAGCAGAAAAATCTACAGGCTAAGATCCAGAATAATCTTGACGAATTGAGTAGAGAACAAAAAGAGACTCAAAAGAGCTTGGCAGAGAAAGAGCAAAAGATCGGGGATCTAACCCAAGAAGTAAATCAGCTGCGAACCCAACTGAATACGGCCCATCAACATATAGGTGAAAAAGCAATTACCCTGGTAAACCTGACCAACCAACTCAATCAACTCCAGGAGAATCTGGCAAAGAAAGACAGGGTGATCGGGGATTTAACAGGCCAGTTAAATCAATTACGTGGTCAACTGGAAGTAACCCACCAAAATCTCAGTGAAAAAACCAATGCTTTAGCCCATTTGATTCATCAGCGAAACCAGCTCCAGGAGAATTTAGAGAAAAATGAAAAGATAGCTGCGGACTTAAACACGCAGGTTCGTCAACTGCAGGAAGAAATAAAGAAAGGTTTAGAAGAAAAAGACCGGGTAGTTGCCGATCTAACGGCCAGATTAAATCAACTTCAGGGTCAACTGGATTTTGCCAATCAGAATGTGAGCGAAAAAACCCTTGCGTTGGCCGATTCGCATAAGCAATCCCGTCAGTTACAAGAAGAAATGAAGAAGAACCTGGAGGAGAAAGATAAAATCATTGCCTCTTTGAATGCTTCCTTGAATCAGTTACAGAACCAGACTCAACAGGCTTTGAACGAAAAGGAACAGACCCTCCTGGCGCTTAAGGATCAGATGGCTCAAGAACGGGAGGAAGCCAGGAAAGCTTTAGATAAAAAAGAACAAAGGATTGCAGAGTTGATAGCAGAGATAAATCAACTACGAACCCAGATAGAAGTTGCCAACCAGAATATAAGCGAAAAAACCCTGGCTTTGACCGACTTGAGCCGGCAACTGGATCAGTTAAAAAAAGAATCTCAACAAAATTTGACGGAGAAAGAGGCTGCAGTGACCAACGTGACCCAACAGGTTAATCAGTTGCAGGGTCAGTTGAAGACGCTGCAAGACATGATAAGTGAAAAGAACATCGCCTTAGCCCGGGTAACCCATAAGCTCAATCAATTACAAGAAGAAAAAGATCGACTGGTAGCCGATTTAAAAGCTCAGCTTACCCTGGCTCAGGAAGAGAGCCAGAAGGTCCTTGCCGAAAAGGATCAGGCCCTGGCGAACTGGGCTATGCAGTTCGATCAACTCCAAAACCAACTGGCGGCAGTTAATGAAGATCTGAGTGAAAAAGATAAAGCCCTGGCTGCGGCCACGGATCAACTTAACCGATTACAGGAAGAGTCGAAACAAAACCTCCAGGAGAAAGACAGGTTGCTTGCAAGCTTAACCGATCAGGTAAACCAATTACAGGGTAAACTTGAAGAAGCCCTGGCCCGTCTCCAGGGAAAAGACGAGGAGCTTACGACCTTAACGACCCGATTGAAACAACTACAAGAAGAAGCTCAACGTAGCCAGGAAGAAAAGAACAAGGAAATAGAGGGTTTGTTGACCCAGATGGCTCAACTTCGAAGCCAGTTAGACACCGCAAACAATCAACTCCTGGAAAAAGATCAGGCCCTTGAAAGCTTACGATCCCAACCCGGTCAGTTACAAAATCAACTGGAGGAAGTCCGGAAGAATCTGGACGAAAAGGAAAAAGCCTTCGCACAACTTCAAAGCCAGTTCAACCAGATGCAAGAAGAGTTCAGGAAAAAGCTGGAAGAAAAGGAAAAGGCTCTGGGAGAGTTAACCACTCAGGTGAGCCAGCTCCGTGGCCAGTTGGATATAGCCAATCAAGCCGTCAGCGAAAAAGCCATTGCTTTGGTTAAAGCGGACAATCAAATCGGGGAACTCCAAAAAGTAATTGAAGAGTTGAAGCTGGAATTGGCCAAGAGATAAGCCCGAGGGAGGGATTTTTCTTTGGTCGTTTCCTGGAATAAATCCTCTACAACCTTCCTCTCCTCGTCCTGAGCTCTTCGATCCGTTGGGGCCGGTTTGTCGAAGGGCTCAGGGTGAATAGAGTGGAATCAAAATCTAGAAACCTGTCTTTAAAGTCTTTAAAACAAGTACTTTTTCATTTTACCGGGACGAAAAGAACTTCTTTAATTTCCTTTCTAGCTTCTTGATAATCCCAGATTTCAATTGAAGCATGGTCGTGGCGGCGTAGGTGGGAGTTAAGGCCTGGCTGACGACTTCAACCCGTCTTTTTTTAATCGCTTCAATCACCGAGCCGATTTCTTGATCGGCTTCCACCAGGGAGAAAGTTTTACCGAATTGATGAAGGATGTGGGTATCTGAGGTACCTACCAGGGGGAGTTGATATTTAGTCGCCACCTGCACGGCCTTTTCATTGAAATTGATTTTTTTCAGATAAAAATGGCTATACTCGATGGCGTTAAAAACCTCTATATTCCTTTCCAGTTTGGATCCCAGGCATTTAGAATCTGGAAAGAAGGGATGGGCGGCGATAACCAGGGTATCATCACCGGTATATCGACTTAAATCCTGAATCCTTCGGATTTTGCTTAAATCGCAGTTCATATTAAGAAGAAGAATATGCTTGCCTTCGATGGTGGCTTCCATTCCTGGGATCAAGAGTATCCCTCGATCCAAAGCGTAGTTTTTCAAATAATCGGTATAAAGCTGTCGGTTATGAAGGGTAATGGCCAACACTTCAAACCCGTATTCGGCTGCTTTATCGATGAGCTCTGTAGAACTATGTCGAATAAAAAGATCCTCCGGATCTTCAGAAGTATGTAAATGAAAATCGGCTTTCAGTTTTCTGGATTGCGTCATGTGTGATTCTCCTCATCAAAAACTTATCTTTATCTCTGAGTGCTTAATCTTTATCAGAACGTCTATGAGAGATCTTTCATGAAATATAAGAAAGATCCGAATAAATAACAACACTTTCTCTTCCCTGCAAAAGTGATGCAATTTTAACGACCGGAGTGTTATTTAAAAAAGAAAAAAGCAATCATGAAATTTATCTTGACAGATCCAGGAGAATTTCCTAAAACAAAAGAGTAGAAGTAACGTATTTTCTTTTCCTTAAAGGGTTTTTCCTGTTCCGCCATTACTTTGACGAAATCCGACGAGGAAGTTTCTTAGTTTAACCTAACAAAAGGAGGTCCTATGAGAAAATTTCTCTTTCTTGTTTTGATGGCAACCCTAATTCCAGGGTTAATGGCTGCAAATGCGTACCCGGCAGAAGAAACTATTAAATTGGGGTTGGCAGGTCCCCTCACCGGAGATCAGGGTGCCTTTGGGGAGCAGTTGAAAAATGGGGGCACCATTGCCATGGAAGAATGGAATGAAAAAGGAGGTGTTCTCGGAAAAAAGATTGAGATTATCTGGGGAGACGACCAGCATGATCCCAAACAAGCCGTGGCTGTTGCCAACAAGTTTGTCAATGAAGGGGTTGTTGGGGTCATAGGTCATTTCAACTCCAGTTGTTCTATTCCGGCCTCAACGGTTTATACCAAGGTTCCCATTCCCCAAATCACTCCGGCTTCTACCAATCCTCAATTTACCGAACGTGGATTAAGAAATGTGTTTCGGGTTTGCGGTCGGGATGACCAACAGGGAGCCGTTGCGGCAGACTTTATTGTCAATACCCTTAAGAAAACAAGAGTGGCTGTCTTCCATGATAAAACGACCTACGGTCAGGGGTTAGCCGACGAGACCGTCAAAGGTCTCAAAAAGTTAGGGGTTGAGCCGGTTTTCTACACCGGAATTGTTCAGGGGGATAAGGATTATACGGCGGTTTTAACGGCTGCCAAACAGAAAAACCCGGAGGTTCTCTATTTCGGAGGGATTCATCCTGAAGCCATTTTGCTGGCCAAACAATCCAAAGATCTTGGGTTGAACACCATTTTTGTAAGCGGAGACGGGGTGTTTATCCAGGAATTTATCGATGGCGCAGGACCTGCGGCTGAAGGAGCTTATATCAGTTTCACACCTGACCAGGAAAAAATTCCAGAAGCCCAACCCTTCATCAAAAAATTCAGACAAAAATTTCCACAAGCCAAAGAGGTAGGAGCCTATACCATTTACAGCTATGTTGCAACCAATATTCTCCTGGAGGCTATTAAAGGAACCAACAGCACCGATGGAAATAAATTAATCGACTATATCCATAAGACCAAATTTAATACCGCCTTAGGACCGATCCAGTTCGATGAAAAGGGTGATGTTCTGGAATCACCCTATGTATTTTGGCAGGTTAAAAACGGAAAATTCGTTCAGGTTCAAGAGCTGAAGAAATAAGTAACTAGATAGGGATAGGAACAGCGATCAAGGAGCAAGGGGTAGTAGAGGGGGTATAAGTGAGTGACTATTTTTGCCTCTCTCCTCCCTTGTTTCCCGTCACAGCTTTCTGCTTGCTGTTTTAAATGTCTTTTCTTGAGTATATTATCCAGCAGTTGATTAACGGACTTACAATCGGGGCTGTTTATGCACTTATCGCCCTGGGATATACCATGGTCTATGGAATTATCGAGTTGATCAATTTTGCCCATGGAGAGATTTATATGATCGGGGCGTATATAGGGATTATTACGCTGGGGGTTTTAAGTGCGCAAGGTTTGACCCAGAGCAGTCTTGCACTGGCTATGGGGATTGTCCTGGTGGTTTCCATGGTATATTGCGCTGCCTATGGATTTACCATGGAACGCATTGCCTATCGCCCTCTCCGTCAGGCCCCAAGATTATCACCCCTCATCACGGCCTTGGGTATGTCTATTTTTCTACAAAATTACGTCATGCTGACCCAGGGTGCTCGAGATAAATTCTTTCCTCCCTTATTTACCGGTGGTATTAATATAGACGAAGTTCGCATATCCTATATCCAGGTTTTTATCATGGGGATCTCGGTCCTTCTGATGATAGCCCTGCAGTTATTTATTAAAAATACTCGATTAGGTAAGGCCATGCGGGCGACTGCTCAAGATAAGAAAATGGCTAGTCTGGTAGGAATCAATATTGATCGGGTTATTTCTATAACGTTCATTATCGGATCATCCTTAGCGGCTGTGGCCGGAATTATGGTGGGGATGTATTACGGATTGGTTAATTTTTATATTGGGTACGTTGCAGGATTAAAAGCTTTCACGGCAGCGGTACTAGGTGGGATTGGAAACATTGCCGGAGCCATGCTGGGAGGATTTCTTTTGGGTTTACTGGAAGCCTTTGCAGCCGGATTTATTCCTCCTCCCCATGGAGCTCAGTATAAGGATGTTTTTGCCTTCACCATTTTAGTTTTAGTTTTGATATTTAGACCTTCAGGTCTATTAGGCGAACAGGTCGCGGAGAAGATATAGCATGAAAAAAATTCTTAGAGTGATGGTCATCTCTCTATGGTTTGGATTTCTTACCTTTCCTTTTATGGGAAACCATGCGGGGCTTTTGATAGTCCTTCTCTTAGCCGGAGGAGGATTATGGTTAGTGATAACCACCCTACGGAATACCAAGACCGTCAAACAATGGTTAGAAAGAGCTTCCTTTTATCAACAAGGCTTTCAACGTAATCTCAACCGGAGAGACCGACGTATTGTCTTGGGGATTCTCCTGGTTCTAGCCCTCTTATTTCCCCTGTTCAACAACCGTTATGTTGTGGACGTGGCTGTTATGTGTGGAATCTATATATGTCTGGCCCTCGGTTTAAATATCGTAGTAGGTCTGGCCGGATTACTGGATCTGGGATACGTTGCATTCTATGCCGTAGGGGCCTATTTATACGGTTTACTCTCTATCAATTACCACACCTCCTTCTGGTTAGCCCTCCCTTTAGGAGCCTTGATGGCGGCCACTTTTGGTGTCCTGTTGGGAGCACCTACTCTTCGATTACGAGGAGATTATCTGGCCATTGTCACTCTGGGATTTGGTGAGATGATTCGGATCATTCTGAACAACTGGGACCGGGTTACCCGGGGTCCCAACGGATTAATCGGAATTGAAGCCCCATCTCTGGGTAAAAAGTTCGTTTTTAGCCAACCTATCCATTACTATTATTTAATCCTCCTGATTGCTATTATAACCATCTTTGTGGTAAATCGGCTGAACCACTCAAGGATTGGACGAGCCTGGATTGCCATCCGAGAAGATGAAGTCGCTGCAGAGGCTATGGGTATTAATACCACCCGGATGAAGCTTCTGGCCTTTGCCTTGGGAGCCATGTGGGCCGGTTTGGGTGGGGTATTTTTCGCCAGTAAAATGACTTTTATTTCACCGGAAAGTTTCACTTTCTTTGAATCGGTCATTATCCTGTGTATGGTCGTCTTAGGAGGAATGGGAAGTATTCCGGGAGTTATCTTGGGTGCCATTGTACTGGTCGTCCTTCCTGAAATGCTGAGAGATTTCTACCTTCCCTTTATGCAAGTGGACTTCTCGCGGGCCCGAATGCTCATTTTTGGGATGTTGATGGTTTTGGTGATGATTTTCCGACCCCAGGGCTTGATCCCCAGTGCACGTCGTAAATTGGAATTGCATCCTAAAAAAGATGAAGATATACTAGAACAAAAGCCAGAATTTGTTTATGAAGTAGCCAGTAAAAGTCAGGAGCTTTGATCATGCGGTTACTAGAAACCCGAAAGCTTGCGAAATACTTCGGTGGTCTTAAAGCTATTGAAAATCTCGATTTTTATATCGATGAAGGGGAAATTGTGGGATTGATCGGCCCTAACGGGGCCGGGAAAACAACTTTTTTCAATTGTGTGACCGGCATGTATCCTCCCACTAAGGGAGAGATTGTCATCCATACCAAATATACCTCCGGTCCTATTCAGATTTATTCTTCTTCCTCTCGAAAGATGGTGAAACCCAACCAGATTACCAAATGGGGCCTTGCCCGGACTTTTCAGAATATTCGCCTCTTTGCCGATATGACGGCCCTGGAAAATGTAATGACCGGAGCCCATTGCCGACTCCACTCCGGAGTTTTAGGGGCTATTTTCAGACCACCTAAAGTTCTAAAAGAAGAAAGGGACCTGGCCTCTAAGTCCATGGATTTACTTCATTTTGTGGGACTTCGGGATAAAGCCTGGATGCTGGCCAAAAATCTCCCCTATGGAGACCAGCGACGCCTGGAGATTGCCCGGGCCCTCAGTACTGAGCCGCATCTCCTTTTACTCGATGAGCCAGCAGCCGGTATGAATCCCCAGGAAACCAAGATGCTGATGTCCCTCATAGATAAGATTCGGGCTCGGGACATCACGGTTTTGCTCATCGAACACCATATGAAATTGGTCATGGGGATCTCGGATCGGATCGTTGTTCTGGATCACGGTGAAAAAATCTCAGAAGGGTCTCCTAAGGAGGTTCAGAAAGATCCCAAAGTCATCGAAGCTTATCTGGGAAAAGAGATTTCACACGGTTAATATCCATGCTGCGATTACATAACGTACATACCTTCTATGGTCATATCCATGCCCTTAAAGGGGTTTCCCTGGAGGTAAACCAGGGAGAAATTGTTTGTCTTATCGGCGGGAATGGAGCCGGAAAGTCTACCACCCTTATGTCTATCTGTGGTATTAATAAGATTCGCCAGGGAATAATCGAATTTAATGGAGAACCCATCATGAATAAACCGCCGGATCAGATTGTGGCCATGGGAATCTCTCAAGTTCCCGAAGGTCGTAGAATTTTCCCCCGCCTTACCGTTCTGGAAAACTTAGAAATGGGGGCTTTTCTACGACGAGATAAAGCAAAGATCCGAGAAGATCTAGACCATGTTTTTTCTTTATTCCCTATTTTAAGGGAGAGGCAAAAGCAGGCCGGAGGAACCCTCAGTGGGGGCGAACAACAAATGTTAGCCATAGCCAGAGCCCTCATGGCCAGACCGAAACTCCTGTTGTTAGATGAACCCTCCCTGGGATTAGCCCCCATGATCGTAGAGCAGATTTTTAAAATTATCAAGGAAATCAACGAAGAAGGAACGACCATATTTTTAGTGGAACAAAATGCCCATATGGCCTTAAATTTAGCCCAAAAAGGCTATGTAATGGAAACCGGCCAAATCGTCATGCAGGATGACGCAAAAGCCCTTCTAAGAGATAAGCGGGTACGCGAAGCCTACCTGGGCGAGTAACGAATATAGAAAAAGGGGAAAGCCTGGAATACGGACCATGCACAGGCTTGAATTACCCCTGCCTGCCGGCAGGTAGGAAGCGGGCACCGTTAAGTAACATCAAACACTAAACCTATTTCACTCTCTATAAACCACACAAACCGGATTCCTCTTCATCGGCCTGGCACGCCCTACTCCATCGATTTACCTTTGTTACCCTTACGGCTTGACTGCAATCATCTGCAACTCGATCCGTGCACCGTCGTTCAGCGCAGCAACCTGTACCGTGGCCCTGGCCGGCGGATCACTGAGAAAAAACTCGCCGTATACCTGGTTGAATTTTGCAAAATCCTCGAAACTTGTGATGTAAGCCGTCACCGATACAACATCTTTGAAATCCATCCCCGCAGCCTTCAGGACTTCTCCTATATTGGTGAGTGCCTGGCGCGTCTCGGCTTCGATACCACCGGATACCAGCTTGGCAGTAACCGGATCGCGACCCAGGTGACCGGACACGTACAAAGTGTTACCCACAAGGATTCCCGGGCTGAAGGGAAGCCCTGTCTTCGGCGACTTCTCAGGACGAATCACGAGACGCCGATTCCCTGATTGTTGGGCAGATACGATACTTTGCAATATCATAGTCGCCAAGATTCCAAGGATCAGACCGGTAAAGCCGGCCAGTATGAAACCAACGCGAATACGATTACTTGACATGATGATACTCCTCCTTTTATGAAGTCTAAGTCTGAACGATCCTAGGGTCCTCCTTCCCACTCCCATTCTCTCATTTCTTATTAAATCTCTGGTTTTCTGAATAATTCTCTAAAACCGGCCAGAGGAGTTTTATCCCCTCTAATTTTGATTTTACCCAACATAAAAGCAACCCTTCCGTCCATTTTACCGGTAGCTATCTTCATATAATCCTTGGCCTTAACCGAGACTTTTGTAGGAGCAGTTGGATCAATCCCTTCCTTGACAATACATTTTTGATCGATCACCCGGACGGTCCATTCTCCGCCCTTATCGGTACTATCTCCAGAGATAGAATAAGCGATGGTAGCATCAAAGCCTTGGGCCTTTTCTGGAATAAAGCGTTCATGCATGGTTTCAAAAAGGTCCCGGCAAGTTATGGGTCGTGGCCGATCCTTTAAGGGAACATAACCTTTTTTCTCTTCTTTAACCGGTTCAGGTTGCGGCCTGGATAAGGGGGATTGTTTGGGTAGAAAAGGCTGTTTAGAGGTTTCCTTTGGTTTTTCCGTCGATGGAGGTTGTTTGGGAACTGAGGAGGGAGGAACGGATTTAGAGCCCGCAGTTTCTTTAGGCTTTTTTACAATAAATACTCGGGTACATTTAGGACATCTTATTTTTTTTCCTTCATCCGGGATTTTAGCCTTTTCCATCTTGTACTTGGACTTACAACCTGGGCATTGAATAATAATCTTCACAGCCGAATTCACCTGAGAACCCAAACGATGCAAAACGGATTGACTTCGGCAATCTTGCTTTGCAAAGTTTGAGTCGAGTCTCTCCTTGCTAGGACCCCTACCTCTGATCCTTTGACTTTCAAGGATAGGTTTTCCAGAAGTATACCTAAACAGGCCTTTACCTTG
Source organism: bacterium (assembly GCA_030550175.1). Classification (GTDB taxonomy): domain Bacteria; phylum Moduliflexota; class Moduliflexia; order Moduliflexales; family JAUQPW01; genus JAUQPW01. The sequence continues at coordinate 56,875 of JAUQPW010000004.1, read as the reverse complement.
ACCCTTCTCCCATTTCTATAAAACCGGGGGAGAAGACAAACATAGAAGTACCTCTCCAGAGGTTACTAAAAACCTACCCCGGAAAGTTGCTCTCTCGGGAGTCTTATCGATAGCAGAGTACTTCCTCGATATATAGGTCCTAACGTCTTTATGGCTGAATAACTATCTGCATTTTATGCAAAGTTAAAGGATCGATGGTAACTTGAATAATCCTAGTAAATTAGATTTTCGCTGTCAAGTACTTTCACATATCAAATTTTTTATTTGACCGCCTCTCTAACATATGGTACACAACTTTTATGACTCTGATGTCACCGAAGATCATGCTCATTGCCGGGGAAGCTTCTGGGGACCTTCATGGGGCCCATTTGGTCAAATCTATCCGCAGCTACTTACCGGAAGGAAGATTTTACGGAATCGGTGGGACTCATATGCGAAAAGAGGGAGTCACTCTGATCCGGGATATTTCCCCATTGGGGGTAACGGGGGCTTGGGAAGTTCTGGCAAAACTTAATACCATCCGAAAAGTATATTTTCAGGTCCTTCATACCCTTAAAACATCCAGACCGGATCTGCTCATTCTGATCGATTACCCCGATTTTAACCTCAGAGTGGCCCGAATCGCCAAAAAACTTAAAATTCCCATTGTCTATTATATAAGTCCTCAAGTATGGGCCTGGCGTCGAAATCGCATTTACCTCATTGCCAGACTGGTTACGAAAATGATCGTCATCTTTCCCTTTGAGCAAGAGCTATACCAACAGGCAGGAGTTGACGTAACCTGGGTCGGGCATCCCCTCATAGATCGGGTTAAACCTGAACTTAACAAAACCGAATTCTGTAGGAGATACGGACTGGATCCTTCCCACCCCCTTATCGGACTACTTCCCGGAAGTCGAGAAAATGAAATCAGACGGCTATATCCAGTTATGCGATCGGCTGCGGATCTGATTTTAAAACAAATTCCCCAGATACAATTTATCCTCCCCCTGGCCCCTTCGATCCAGGAAACGCTTCTCTTAAAATTTCCAGGACAGACTCCTGTCCAAATCGTAAAAAATAGAGGCTATGAAGCCATGAATGCTGCAGACCTATTAATCGTCGCTTCGGGTACCGTAACCATAGAAGCAGCCCTTTTAAAAGTTCCCATGATCATTACCTATAAAGTGTCCCCATTGACCTATGCGCTGGGAAAAAGGCTCATCCAAGTTCCCTACATCGGAATGGTCAATCTGGTTGCCGGAAAGCAAGTGGTACCCGAACTGATCCAACAGGATGCAACTCCCGAACGGATTGCTCAGGAAGCCATCAAACTTCTCAAGGATCCAGCCAAACGGATGGCTATCCGAGAAGAATTGGCTAAAGTCAAGGAAAAACTGGGAGAACCCGGTGCCTCTGACCGGGCGGCTCAGGCTGTCATCGAAGTTTTGAAAAAGATATGAAATGTGAGAGTATGGGAAGTGTGGGAGTACTCCCCATACCCTCATATTCTCATATGGCGTTCTATGCCCGATCCAATTTTCAAATCCGCACTTTTCAGACCCTCCTTGGAATATCCGGAGATACCTTATCATGAGATGCTGAGGGAGGCAGCTCAGAAGTATTCAAATAAACCTGCGATCATCTTTAAAGATCTTTGCATTACCTTCCGAGAGTTAGACGCCCTGGTTAACAGCATGGCCAATGCCCTTTTGAGCTTAGGAATCACCAAGGGGGATAAAGTTGCGCTGTTTATGATGAATCGACCCGAGTGGGTTATTAGTTTTATCGCTGCAGCGAGAATCGGAGCCGTTGCAACACCTTTAAATCCCTCCTATAAGAAAATGGAAGTGGCTTATCAGGTCAATGATTCGGAGGCTAAGATCTTGATTACCCATGAGACTTTATATCCGGTGGTTCGGGAAGCCCGACCCGATATGCCGGAACTCAAGACGGTGATCGTAGTGGGAGCCACGCCCGAAGAAGATACGCTTTCGTTCGATGATCTTATTCGTAAATCTTCTCCTAAACGCCCGCCTCCTGTCAACCTAAACCTGCGAGAGGATCTGGTCGCCCTTCCTTACTCCAGTGGAACAACCGGACTTCCCAAAGGAACCATGTTGACCCAGTCTAACCTGGTGACCAATCATATCCAGTTTATTTCCTCCTCACGAATGACCGATCGAGATACTTTGCTTATTTTCCTTCCCTTCTATCATATCTACGGGACCATGCTCATGGGGAGTTCCATCTATGCCGGGGCCACGCAGGTTCTCATGGAGCGATTTGATATGGTCGAATCTCTGACGTTAGTTGAAAAGTATCGGGTAACCATGCACTTTGCAGTACCGCCTATCTTGATTGCCATGGTCAATTATCCGGAGATTAAACAATACAATCTTTCCTCCCTCCGGTTTATTTTCACCGGAGCCGCTCCCCTCGCTCCTGAAGTAGGTAGAATCGTTAAAGAGTTGACCGGAGTCCGGGTTCTTCAAGGTTATGGCCTGACCGAGGCCTCCCCACTGACCCATGCCAACCCGGTAGATGGAGATTTTGCCAAATTGGAATCGGTGGGATTGTGTATATCGGATCAGGAACAGAAAATTGTGGATATAGAAACCGGTGAAAAGGAGTTAGGTCCGGATGAAGTCGGGGAGTTGATCGTGCGAGGACCCCATATTATGAAAGGCTATTGGAAAAACCCAGAAGCGACCCGACAGGCTCTTCGAAACGGCTGGCTTTACACCGGCGATATTGCCAAAATCGATAAGGATGGATTTGTCTATATTGTAGATCGAAAAAAGGAAATGATCAAATATAAGGGGTTCGGCATAGCCCCCGCTGAATTGGAAGCCGTACTCTTTCAACATCCTGCCGTAGCCGATTGTGCTGTTTTCCCGAAACCCGACCCGGAAGCCGGAGAAGTTCCCAAAGGGGTCGTGGTTCTTAAGAAAAGCTATCATACCACTGCCGAAGAGTTGATGAAATTCGTGGAAGAGCGGGTTGCCGGATATAAGAAAATCCGTGAAATTGAGTTTCTGGAAACAATCCCCAAAACAGCTTCAGGTAAGATTTTACGGAGGGTTTTAATAGAACGGGAAAGAGAGAGGATGAAACCATAGAAGATAAAAAGATAATGGCACTTTCTCCCATCTTCTAGAGGGGATTTATACCGGACGGTGAAGTAAAAAAGGATAGAGTTACTTATCTATGAGCCGAAAGGTATTCCCCTCCAGGATGGATGAAAATAGCGGGTTTATTTCTAATGGACCGGATGAAAGCCGATCCCACCTGTTACGGTTTAGTGACCAGATCCTCGATTCCCTCCGGTTCCGGTGGTTCCTGTCCGGGATGTTTGGCCGGAAACAGGAATTTCAGAAGCGGTGGTGCTATAAAGGTTGTGACCATAACCATCAATGTAATGGCACTGAAGAGTCTTGCATTAAAGACCCCACTGCTTAAACCCATCTGAGCAAAAATTAAACCCACCTCCCCCCGGGGGATCATACCTACACCGATAACACTCTTCTTACCTCGAAACCAGAACGGTGCGTACCCTGCCAGGAATTTGCCCAATATGGCGGCGATCACAAGAAGACTTCCAATCAATAGAGTCTGTCGGTTAGCCGGATTTACCGGATTCAAGACTCGTACATCAACTGCTGCACCGACTGAAATAAAAAAAAGCGGGACAAAGAAGTGCCCGAGATGGGCTATACTTACTTCAATTTCATGGGCTTGAGGGATTTTTACCAGTAAAAGCCCGGCAGTAAAAGCCCCCATGATCATGGCCGATCCGGCCTGATCGGCAAGCCATGCCAGGCTAAAGGCCAGTATAACTGCCGGTACGGTAAGAGTTCCGGATAGATCGATCTGACCGACAAAACGAAACAAAAGAGGAACGATCAAACTTCCAAGCAGCAGGGTAACAATCAGAAAGCCAAAGGCGATCCCGGTTATTTTAACTACCTGGAAAATCGTTACCTCCTGGCCCTGGGTCAACCCGGCCACTACCGTAAGGATTATTAGTCCAATGATATCATCGATAATTGCTGCTCCCAATACGATCTGGCTTTCCGGCTCCTGTAATCGACCAAGGTCAGAGAGTACACGGGCGGTAATACCCACACTGGTAGCCGTTAGCGCGGCACCTGCTACTATCGCCACCAGGTTGCTTAACCCCAGGAACCAACAAACCATATACCCCAGTATGAACGGTAAGGCCACCCCAACAATGGCAACCACGGTCGAAGCGCCTCCTACCTGCAACAGCTTCTTCAAGTCGGTTTCCAGGCCAATCTCAAAGAGGAGGATAATCACGCCTACTTCGGCAAGGAGATGAATGACCTCGATGTTGGGATCTACCAACCCCAAAACCGAAGGGCCGATGATCATCCCGGCTATTAGTTCTCCAAGGACTGCCGGTTGGCTGATCCGCTGGGCCAGAACACCAGCCAGTTTAGCCACCCCCAGCATGATAACCATCAGTCCCAAAAACTTCGGAATATCTAAATGTTCCATAAATCCTTATCAAAGTCCTATAAAACCATTCCCTCATTCGATGTCAACCTGAGGTAAATAGTCGTCTAAAGGCACATAACCCTCTAAGGGAGGAAAATCATCCAAATGCTGGGCAATACTTGCTTGAAGAAACGAGTCTACCCACCAGAAAATATCCTGTTCCCGAATGGACCGACGAAGTTTCCGCATCCGAGATCGTCTCTCAGCTTGACTCATGTTAACGGCCCGATAAATTGCTTCGGCTACTCCTTCAATGTCATAAGGGTTCACCAAAAGGGCTCCCCTCTGTAACTGAGCTGCTGCACCGGCAAATTCACTCAAAATCAACACGTCATCTCCATATATACTACAGGCACAGTATTCCTTCGCAACCAGGTTCATCCCATCTTTCAAGGGAGTCACTAGGGCGATATCCGCAGCCCGGTAATAGGCAAGGAGTTCTGTACGTTCCAGGCTCCGAAAGATATAATGAATCGGCACCCAACCAGGTTGGGTGAACTGCCCATTGATCTCACTCACCAGACGTTCAATTTCTACTTTAAGATCATAGTATTCGGGAATCTCCACACGGCTGGGTACCACTATCTGGACAAGTGTGACCTTCCGCTGCAAATCCGGAAAACGGATGAGGGCATTCCTGAAGGCTTTCAACCTTTCGGGAATCCCCTTGGTATAATCCAGACGATCCACACCCAGGATGATATGACAATTCAGGAGAGCCTCACGGAGACATCGGGCTCTCTCACAGACCTCCTGGGAGGTAGCCTGTTTGGCGAATGCACGATAGTCAATACTAATGGGGAAGCTACCTATCCTGACTTCTCGGTTCTTAATACGGCCCGTAAGGACTTGCCCTTTGCCATATAAGGTAATGTCCCGGATCAGGATACGGAGACACTGCACAAAGTTGTGCCTATCCCGTAAGGTCTGAAATCCGATGGTATCGTACTCCAAAAGGGCATGCAAAACTTGAAATCGCCACGGAAGCTTGATGAAGATATCCAATGGAGGAAAGGGAATATGGAGAAAAAATCCTATCTTGGAGGTAACTCCTATGGCACGCAATTCCTTCGCTACGTTCATCAGATGATAATCATGAACCCAGATAAAATCTTTTTCCTTGATATTCTCAGCAATCACACGGGCGAATTTGTGATTAACTGATTGATAAACAAGCCAATAGGTCGGATCAAAATTGCAACGAGATTGAAGGTCGTGAAAGAGAGGCCAGATAATTTCATTGGAAAATCCATAATAGAATTTGCTCTTTTCCTCAGCTGTCAGGGAGGCCGGTTTAAGGGTATATCCTGATTTTTTAGTTGCATCGGCCAGAAGCTCTTCCAAATCTACATTTTCTTCTTCCACCATTCCAGACCAACCGATCCATACTCCTCCACGATTTCGTAATATCGGAACCAGCGCAGTAACCAATCCACCGGAGCCAGGCTCGATACTCCATTGCCCATTTTCTCCTTGAGTCAAAACAATGGGTAATCGGTTTGATACAATGATAAGGCGACTCCCTTGTGTTTTCATATCACTTTCCTTTTTTACCAGCCTGCTCCCAATTCGAGAAAAATTCCAACAATTCTTCAGGGGGTTTTAGCCAGATATCTGCACGGGTTGGGCGGAACTTTTCACGAACCAGGATACCAAGTCCTTTTCCTTTGACAGCTTTAAAGGCATCTTCGTCGGTTTGATCATCTCCCAAATAGGCCACCACAGTATCTTCCCCCATTTCCGAAAGAATTGTCTCCACCGCAAAACCCTTGCTTCTTCCGGGAACTCTAAGTTCAATCCCACCATCAAATTCGTGCACGGTGAGTCCTGTCTCCCAAGAAAGCAGTGACCAGTTCTTCAGAACTTTCTCACGCATTTCTTTAACGGCCTTCAGTTCTAATCCCCTCCAATGAAGAGCAAGACTGGCAGGTTTTTGTTCGCAACGGTCTCTGAGACCTTCTGCTTCGATCCATGCGTTTGCTTCAGTAAGGCCTTGTAGAGCCCATTCATCCAATTTAGCTATTTCATAAGTACCGTCTGGCATCAGACGTTCCCAACCATGAGAACCCCAAATCTCCAGAGGTTGCTTGAGTCCAAGAAGCGGAAGCAAATCCTTTATCCACCGTCCGGTAATTAAGACAATACGAGTGTGACGAGCCTCGAAGAGGGCCTCTAAGGCCTCACGTACACCGGGATATGGAGTCGCTTGATCCCGTTGGATACGAAATGGTGCCAGGGTTCCGTCGTAATCAAGAAGTAGTGCCCGTTGATGGGTACTTGCCAGCATGATAAAGAATAACTCCAGTAGTTGGTCTTGCCGCAGATTGTTCCAGAACAATCTCATTCTTTCGCACCTTCAGAAACGGTTATCCTTTTCATCAATCACTTCAACAATACCCGGAGGTTGATTGGGTTATGGCTTTTATACCGATAAACAAATTTCTTTACCGGTAAAGACCTTATAAAACACAAATGGATATGATCCTAACCCTTTCACAGGGAAGTAAAATTACAGATTCTTACCTTCCTTCTCTTTTTCTTTCATTTTCTAAAGTCAAACACAACTCGTAAGCTTCTTCCGGTTTTATGTCTTCATGGACCACTTTTCTCACAGCCTGGATCATGGCTACAGGATCTTCAGACTGGAATATGTTTCGCCCCATGTCAACCCCTGCGGCGCCTTGCTGAACAGCCTGATAGGCCATTCTCAGGGCTTCGAGTTTCGGAATTTTTTTTCCACCAGCAATAACGATGGGAACCGGACAGGAAGCAGTTATGGTCTCAAATCCTTCGGAAACATAATAGGTCTTAATATAAGAGGCACCCAATTCTGCACATATTCGGGTTGCCAGGCGCAGGTATTTTGCATCCCGAACCATCTCTTTACCTACGGCTGTAACGCCCAAAACCGGAATCCCATACCGATGGCCCAGATCCACCAGGCGAGTCATATTGTGAATCGATTTGGTCTCGTATTCACCTCCAACAAAGACCTGGACGGCAAGAGCTGCAACGTTCAAACGAATGGCGTCTTCAATATCAACGGCAATTTCTTCATTGGAGAGCTCTTTAAGGATACTAGGACCTCCACTGGCCCGGAGTACAATCCCCTTCGTAAAGGTTGGAGGAATGGTGGAGCGCAGAATCCCCCGGGTACACATAAGGGTATCGGCGTAGGGAAGCAAGGGCAGGATCGTCACATCAACCCGTTCTAACCCTGTGGTGGGTCCTAAAAAATATCCATGATCAATGGCCAGCATCACCGTACGACCGGTTTCCGGACAAAATATTTTTGATAATCGATTTTTCATCCCCCAGTCCAGCGAATTGGAACCTCGCAACCTGAACGGCTCATTTTCCATGGGAATATCTAAATAAAAATTGTGCGTTTCTTGCAAACTGTCTTTATCTGCCATTTTCAATCTCCTTTTGTTAGGATGAGCGGGTTAGGATCTTTAAACGGAATTGCTCACCCTCACCTCCGGCCCCTTTCCCACACTGTAGGAGAGGGGAAGTCGGCAAATCTCCGGATCAACTCCCCAAGTGCCCTCTCTCCCTAAGCTTCAGGAGAGGGGCCGGAGGTGAGGACAGAATGGTTACTCGAATTTAACTTTACAAAGTACTACCTGAACTGGCAAGAAATTTCTAAAAACTTTTTATCGACGTCACGAGGTTGACAACGGTGAAAACTCACCGTAGGTTCTTAACATGGATTTAACCCAATCCTATCTTAACCGGCTTCGACGGAATAAGGCCTTGTATTTTCTTTACGCATGGACCCCCAGTTTTATCTATATGGCAGTTATTTTTTATCTATCTTCTCTATCCTATCCGCCGATACCCCAGAAGGCCCCCGATTATCTCTTGCATACCATCGAGTATTTCTTGTTAGGTATACTTCTTCTTCGGAGTTTCTCGATGGGTACCACTCCCATCCATCGGGGCGCCTGGTACTTACTTACCCTATGGACAACGACCCTGTATGGAATCTCGGATGAGATTCATCAATTTTTTGTTCCGCATCGAGAATTTAGCGTTCACGATATAGCCGCCGATTTTGTGGGCGGTGTTTTGGCCGTGGGCATTTTTTGTCTGGTTAGTTTTTTAAAAACCCGGTTATTTAAAAAATAAAGCCCTCTATCTATGATTTACGGTATAGGTATCGATCTGGTTCGTATCTCCAGATTAGAGGAGGTTGTGAATCGAAGGGGAAAGCGATTTCTCGAACGAGTTTTTACCCCTCGGGAAATTGAATACTGTTCCGGCAAGGCATTAAAAATTCAACATTATGCGGTGCGATTTGCAGCCAAGGAAGCCGTTTTCAAGGCTTTTGGAACCGGCTGGGGTCAAGGGGTAACCTGGCATGATGTAGAGGTGTTCAATGATGAAGAGGGTCGACCCCAGGTCAAGCTCTCCGGTAAATGCCGGGAGCTTGCCGGGGAGCTCCAGGTCAAGCAAGTACTGATTAGTTTATCCCACGATGGAGATTATGCCATTGCCCAGGCTCTTATAGAATGTTAAGGATAAAACGGGCTTTTTAAGGTGCAATATATCGTGAGTATCCCTTTGGAACCTGAGTTACTTCTAGACTCGGAGTATGAAGTAAAATAAATTGTTCAACAGGCTCAAAAGAACCGCTCCGATCAGAGTGGTAAGAGCATTATCGATTTCAAATCCTTCCACCAGCACATCGGTCAGATAGAGAAGAAACGCATTGATCACAAATACAAAGAGTCCAAAGGTCAAGATAACCGGAATAAAGCTGATAATCACCAGAAGTTTAAACAGAAGGAACTGGAGAATCCCGTAAACTGCGGCAGCAGCCAAAGCTTTTTGAAAATCTTTAAGCCGAAATCCCGGCAAGATCTTCGCCACAATAATAAAGGACACAGCCGACAATAACCAACGTAAAAGGATATGTATCATAAAACCATCTTTGCCCTTTGTCCATTGTCTGTTGTCTACGGATTATCCCCCTTTTAATCCCGGGTCGTTTACAAAGAACAATGAACGGGTCGGGTTATTCCACTAAATAAGGGATTGTCATAGGTCCTTGAGGAAGTACCGCTATTCGAGCTTGAGGTCCATATTCTTTCAAAAGTCGATCCACGGTTGCTTCGATATTTTGACAGGGAAGAAGCTGACATTTTTGGATCACATCATCTGGTAAAAGAGAGTACACATAAACCCTGGCTTTAAGCTGGATCATGGCCTGAATCTGGACCTGCCATTGATCGAACAGGGAGAAATCCGGAGCATTAATCATTTCCAGCAACTCAGCCGGTGTAGACCGCATTTGAAGTAGCTTGCCATAATTACCATGGTCCGGGACTCCCTGGGAGCATTCAGAAACAATGATAATACTTCCTCCCTCCTTGACAATTCGAGAGGCTGCAGACATTCCCTTAACGGCCTGGTAGAGATTAAGATCCAGGGGATATCCGCTGTTGGTGGTAATCACAATATCAAAAGGTTCCGGCACTGGACGCATGGCCGTCTTCTTAACGAATTCGGTTCCCTTACCATGAGCCTGAACCAAATCACCAGCAAAAACTCCGGTAATTTCCTTTTTACTGTTAATGGTAACATTGGCCAGAAAAGTAGGTCGGGTCAGCAGGGCAACCTCTAGCATCTCCTCGAAGATGGGGTTTCCGGTGGTAATTCCCCACGAAGCGTTGGGATGTCCGATCATTTTGGCACTATGATTATGCATGATAGAATCGTGACCGCTCACGCTGGGCAGTACGGCCTTAGGCCCTCCTGAAAATCCTGCAAAAAAATGAGGCTCGATAAACCCGGTCAAAATTTTAACCGATGCCTCTAAATACTCCGAATTAATCCAAATATCTCCCCCAAATCGTGTCTTTCCCAGATAAGTCAATAGCTCTTTTTTATGAGGCTCATGGTTGATAACCCGGTAATTGTCCATAACTTCCCGGCCGATCAAATCCGTCAGCTCTTCTCGGGTATTAGGACGATGGAGTCCAATTCCATTAATAAGGACCACCTGATTTCGCGGAACGTGGGATATTTCTTCTAGCAACCAAGGAAGAATCTTCTTATTAGGAGTCGGTCGGGTAATATCCGAAAAGACAATGGCCACGGTATCCGAAGGTTTTACCAAATCCCGTAGAGGTGGGGCCCCTATGGGATGTCTTAAGGCCTCTACAAAAGCCGATTTTTCATCTGCCAGGCCGGGAATAAACTCAGGTTCCACCACAGTCACCCGGTCATCCGGCAAATTTACTTCTAACCCGGTCTTTCCATAAGCAAGCTTGGCTTTCATAAGAACACGCTCCGTATTTAAAATTGTAAAGGAAGAAATCTGTTTTCTCCGGGAAAACGGATTTCTTAAAAGTTAGGTAATAGCTTCTAGGGGGAAGGTACCACGCTATCAGGGGAGACGTCAAGCTAATTTGAAGGTAAACCTGACAAATTTTAAAGCGAGGATATCCAAAATCCGTTAGGGGATCTTTAGGGTCAACTGACATTTTCCAGGTTTTCGATGGCTCCCAAAGCCTTGAGAGTTGCTTTCTGGGCTTCGGACAGGCCTTTAGCTCCTGTGATATTCATTCCTTCACAAAGCCTGTCATTTCTCAGCGTTTTGAGACATTCACCTGTTTGAACATCCCAAAACTTAATAGTTTCATCTTCACTACCGCTAATTAAAACACCCCCTGTAGGATCAAAGACCAGGGACCAAACTCCGTGGCGGTGGCCATACAAGGTTTTAAGACATTGGCCGGTAGGAACGTCCCATAACCTTATGGTTTGATCCTCACTTCCGCTGGTCAGGATATTTCCATCCGGGCTAAAGGCGACCGACCAGACCTGGCTCAAATGTCCCCGGAAGGTTTTAAGGCATCGACCTGTGCTTACGCTCCATAAACCGACGGTGTAATTTTCACCTGCACCGGCGAAGGTACTGCCATCCGGACTAAAGGCAACGGATCGGACGTAGCGGGTCCATCCCTGGAAAGTCTCCAGGCACAGGCCCGTTCGAACATCCCATACTTTTACAATTCGGTCAGCACTTCGACTCGCCAGCGTTTGCCCATCCTGACTGAAGGTCACAGACCTCACCCGAGAAGTATGTCCCTTTAAAGTTTTGAGGCACTGACCGGTTTGGATATCCCAGAGTTTAACGGTTCGATCATCACTACTACTGGCTAAAATACGGTTATCAGGACTGAAGGCAAGGGACCTTATGCGTTTCGTATGTCCTTTCAAAATTTTAAAGCATCGACCTGTTCGGGCATCCCACAACCGAACCAGTCGATCTTCACTCCCACTGGCTAAAATACTTCCGTCTGGACTCAGCGCAATAGTCCATATTCCGTTGGTATATCCCTGGAGAGTTCTAAGGCACTGGCCCGTACGAACCTCTGATAAGCGAATAGTTTGATCTTCACTCCCACTGGCCAGCAGATGTCCATCAGGACTAAAGGCAATTGCGTTTACCCAATCAGTATGCCCCTGGAGCGTTCTAAGACACTCACCCGTTTTCATACTCCATAACTTGATGCTTTGATCCTCAGAACCACTACCCAACATATTTCCTTTAGGACTGAACGCAACAGACTTTATCCGATCGGTATGGCCGTGCAAAATTTTAAAACATTGACCAGTCTGGACATCCCACAATCTTATGGTTTGATCGGCACTTCCAGAAGCCAGGAAGTTCCCATCCGGACTAAAAGCTACAGAACCTACCCAACCGGTGTGTCCCTGTAACATTTTGAGACATTCCCCGGTATGGGTATCCCATAGTCGGATCGTCTGATCATCACTCCCACTGGCCAGGATATTTCCATCAGGACTGAAAGCCACAGACCATACCCAATTTGTGTGTCCCCGGAGTGTTCTCAGGCATTCCCCGGTACGGACATCCCATAACTTGACGGTTTCATCATCACTGCTACTGGCCAAAATTTTTCCACCTGGATTGAAAACCACAGATCTTACCCAGTTGGTATGTCCTCGCAGGGTTTGAAAACACCGACCGGTCTGAATATCCCATAATTTAATCGTCTGATCATCACTGCTACTGGCTAGCATGCTACTGTCTGGGCTAAAAGCAATGGAAATTACAGAACCTGTATGCCCCTTAAACGTGAAAAGCAGTCGGGTATCTTCCACCTGCCAAAGGCGAATTTCACCATCGGCCCCCCCTCCGGCCAAAAACTTTCCATCGGAACTGAATACAACCGAAGAAATACTTCCAAAGGTTTTCGTAAAAACAGATTTACTCAAGTCTGCGTGGGCAAAGTTGACATTGTGCAGGACGACCCCTGGGAGATAAGCCTGCCAGATCGTTAAGTCCGAGAAGTTATAACTCCTTATATCACTTTCCATCTGGACTAAAAGATTCAGGGCATTCCCTCCGGTATATCCAGGTATAAGGGGAGATTTTTCTCGCAAGGTTGATAGAATATTATCTAATTTACTTTCGACAACTTCTCTACCTAAGGTCTTAAGAAGCCTATCGGCCGTAGGTTTAAGGATAACCCGAATTTGACTCTCTCGGATGTAATCTTTTTCCTGGGCTTTAAGGAGTGCATGGCTGTTGAGGAAGATGGGGGTTTCTGTGGAAATCTCTTCACAAATCCGCCCTATCAACCGATTAATCCCATAGTCCATGAGGGTAGGCTGGAGTGTAAAACGTTCGTTTTCATCTTTTTCAACCAGAAATCGTTTTTGTAAAGATTCCAAAGCCTCTTTTAATTTCGCTTTGGATACGGGATGGATCATGTCTTCCAGTAATTCTTTTATCGAAACAGGTTCACGGTCGATGGCCAGCCAATAGAGAATATCTTCTTCTAGATTGGAGAGGGAATTAAATTGCCGATTTAAAAGATCCTGAATATCTTCAAAGTTAAAGTTTGAGGTCTCCTGCTTTAGAAATTCTGTTATATCTCCTCCAAAGGAGTGTTGGATAGTTGCAGAAACAAGCTTCAAGGCCAAAGGATTCCCGGCATAACGGTTAACCAGGGTTATCCAGGCTTCCTGGGTTCCGGATAAATTCTGATCTTTCAAGATTTCCCGAATTTCGGCCGGTCTTAATCCGCCCAGTTGTAAAGATCGAACCGGGGAGATCCTACCCTCCAGGTGAAAGATTTCTTTGGGTTTCCTTCGACCGGTTAAGATCAAGCAACTCTGATGAGAGATTTCTCCTATTCGCTGAATGAGCCAGCCATAGGGTTCATAACCCTCTGGATAATGGTCTGAATCATCATCCTGGGAAAGGACCGATTCTAAATTATCCAGGATAATCAGGCAACGATGTCTCTGGAGACACTCCATTAAGAGATCTATTCTCCGTTCTATACTTTTTCGTCGCTCTGGTTGTTGCTGGCGGGATAAAATTTGGAGAAAGTCCCCTAGCAGATCTTCCAGGGGAGGGGCATGCCGGAGGGAACGCCAGATGACAAAATCAAATCGATCTTTAATTTGTTCTACTAGTTTCCTTGAAAGAGCCGTTTTACCCATTCCTCCCATGCCCAATAGGGCGATTATGCGGCAGCGGTCGGTCATAATCCATCGGGTTAGCTTACTTAGTTCCTTTTCCCGTCCGTAAAAGGGATCTGTTGGGATCACTTCTCCCCAGTCTTCTAAATAAGGCAGATCTTTCTGGGGTTTGATCTTGCTTTCAATATTCTGAATATGTGCCGTCAGCAAACTATCCTTGGCAGATCCTTTTATCTTCATATCCACGATCATAGCCGGGGGGGATTTAGAAAAGCCCTTACGAGCTTGAAGAAAGGCGAGAACTATAAGGGTAATGGCAAGTAGGTCTAAAACCATCCAGTACAACCCGAAATGAGGCTGGATCCGGGTGAGCAGATAACTTAAAAACAAACAACTTAAAAGGCCTATAATGATGATCAGGCGTGCAAGCGTCGAGTAAGGTAGAAGGCGAGGTAATTTCATTTTAAGCTCTTGGGTCAGGAGTCAGAAATTCAAAATAAAGCTGAAAAATCATCTCATCGTCAAGGAACGAATGAGATCTGGCATTAAATTTTATCATTCTGACTTCTGGATTCAGATTCCTAGGTAGTCACAACCGGTCTAAACTTCCAAAAATAATTGGGATATCCTTCCCCCTCATGAAGCTTACGGAAGGTCAGTTCTACTTCCATTCCTATATGAACCTGATCCGGTTCACAGTCTGTCATTTGGGCGTAGAAGCGTCCCCCACCTTCCAGATCTACCGTTACCATAATTACAGGCGGATTGGGTGTTGGAACCAGATAATCTTTTGTGAAAGTAAAAATCTTTCCCCTCGGATTAAGTCGAACTTCCGTAAAAGCATTTCGCGTGTTACATTTCCAACACACATACCGCGGGGGATACTGAATAGCCCCACAAATCCGGCACTTCTGACCATAAAGTCGAAGGTTTTGCTTTTCTTCACGCCAAAGGACAGGTAAAGAACTAAAAGGATTTAGTGGCTCAACTTCAACCAACTTTCTAAATCGGAGGTATTTTCCATACTGATTCAAATTTTTCTTACGATGCAACTGCTCTGCCAGGATTCTTGTTCCACTTGGGGACTTAATGTTCTCTGTCACTTCGAGTAAAATGGCATCACTTCCCGACCCATAACTTACCAGGACAATTTTTTCTCCCGGATTCGCCAATTCCAGAGCTGCGATCAACAAGAGAAAAGGATAAGCCGTACCGGTACATCCTATAGTATTTAAGAGAGGATCCGGGAGATAGGCCTCTTTTTTAAGTCCCAGATCTTGAGAGAGGCTGCGGAAGGTTTTGATATCCGGGGCAAAGAAGAGGACTCTGGAAATATCGGTTTTATTCAAGCCCATTTTATTCAAGAGCCCTTCTAAAGCTTTTTTTATAAAAGTCCGATATCCATAGGTTTCAATAAATTTTTGATCGCCAGATTTTACATATCGTTGATCTTCCGTTCTCCAGAGATCGAGAAAATCTTGGGAGTAAGAATAAAACGCCTGGATCTCCGCAACGACGCTTTCTTTTCCGATAGCCAGTGCCGCACCGGCATCTCCCAGGGTCGCTTCAAACCCACTTCCGGGTTCTCCAAGCCGGATATCCGAGGCGGCTACAAGGATTTTATCTGCAGAGCCCGCCTTTACAGCATCATAAGCGGCCCGAAAAGCCTGGGTAGAGGCGCGTAAGGAGCCGCTAAAATCAGCCGTAAATAGATCGGTGCTTAAATCGCCAACGGTAGCCAGGAGGGTGGCATTTTGATGTTCCCGGTAAGGCATCGAAGTAGAAGCATAATAAAGGCCTTGATAGGTTTTGGGATTTTCACCCTTCAGACAAATCCGGATTGCTTCTGCGGCCAGAGTAAGGCTATCCTCATCGTAGTTGGCAACGGCCCGCTCACCGGTAAAAGATTCCCCCCAGACCTGACTTAATGTCTGCCCATCGAGTCGATAATAGGGTATATAAGCTCCCCACCTGGTAATCCCGATCATCTTCTCTCCAAAGGAAGACCTCTTCCCCCCAAAGCTTTAATGAGGCCGGTTAACCCCTTGATAACTATCCCTTACAGGACCTTCTTGAGACTGCATCATTTTGTCCAATCAAGTGGAAATATGTCAAGTACTTTAGGTAAGAAGTATTGATATCGATTTAGTAGATGGCTAGAAAATCGGTTGGAAAAGAAACCAGCCCCTTGGTAGTGTCCTTAAAAAAGTAAAAAACCTATCTAAGCTCTAAGGAGGACAAGTTTCACGCCATTTATTAATTACTCTTCCAGGGTAAATCCGACCTTTATGGTAACCTGCCAATACCCCACTCGACCATCTTCAATAGTTCCTCGGGTTTCAACGACTTGAAACCAGCGCAAGTGACGAACGGTTCTCGCCGCCCGGGTAAGGGCATTCTGGATGGCATCTTCTATAGAAGTTGTAGAAGAGCCCGTCAGTTCAATCAATTTGTAGATATGATTACCCATAAAAATTCCTCCTGGGTTAAAAGGGTTAATTTTTTAATAGAAACCGATTACCAGGGTACTTTTCTTCGGGTATATACCCGGCCCATAGAGGCTATCTCGGCATTGGGAGCGCTACAGACCATAACACCTTCATCGATCATGGCCGTGATATCCTCCTTGCTGACCTGGTTTAAAAAGAAAATACCGTTGACTTTACAGAGATTCTTGACCTTTTCTCGGATATCGATCATTTCCTGAGGATAAGGAGGATCGTGCTGTTCTGGATAACCTAAGGCCATTCCCATATCACCGGGTCCCCATTCTGCAAAGGCAATTCCCGGAACAGCCAGGGTTTTTTCTGCATTTTCCAGGGCTCTAAGGTTTTCTATTTTTACCCCCAAGAGAATTTCTCCTTCTGGATTGAGTGGCCACACATCGGCTTTCCGCAGATATTCACTTTCACTAACTCCCCAGATTTTTGCTGCAGAAGCCTGTCCTCCGTTACCTCTACGGCCCTGTCCCAGTCGATCCCCGACGCCGATTTTCTGAAAGGAATACCGCGTAGACTCCACCAATACCCTGACTGCTCCGGGGGTTTCGGCATGGCAAAGCAGAATTCCATGAACTCCCTGGGCCAGTACCTGCTTAACCATCCAGGCATTGGCCCGCATAACCATTTCGTCAGTTCCATCTGTGGGAAGCTCGACAATCACCGCGGGCGTACGATGTCCACTTTGGGTTGGTCCTCCGGCAACCAGACCCCTCATGAATTCACCCAACGCTAAAATATCAAAAGGACCATGTTCTAAATCCAGACGAATGGCATCCCCCCAGGTCTGGGCCATACGGACTCCATTTTCATAAGTAAGTTCTCCGGTGTTGACAAGGTAAATCGGTTGACCGTGTTCCAGTAACTCCACAGCTTTATTAATTCTCGGCATAGTTTTTCCTTTCGTCAAAAGGTTGAATAAAAAGAGTCGAACCAAATAAAGATGCCGATTATCATCGGCTCCACGACGGTGGGTGCAAAGGCAATGGCTGCATCTATGGCATTTTCCCTTCTTCCTACTCTTCAGAGCCAGAAAGGAAAGAGCTTAACCGGGTTATAGTTTCCCGGATACCTTCCATGGAATCGGGAGGATCCACAAAGGTCCTGTGCTTCCCTTCGATCCTTAGAGTTATACGCACCAGGATAAGGCTTAGATGGGAGTATGACCGTCTGCCTCACTTCCTCACTCCTCCTACGGGCCAGGATAAGAAGGTTAACCCCAGCGGGGCAACCTATTTAACAGGCCGCTGCCAGAGAGCTTGAAAAAATTCTGAATCCTCCGACTTTCGTCGGGGACTACCAACGGTTCACCCCTGATGGGGTTTTTCAGCTTATCCTGGCACGTGTGCCCTTGTTCCTCCTCTCCTGAAGCTTCTGGAGAGGGAGAAAAGGAGGTCGGGTGGTGAGACGCCCGTACTCCAGGATAACTGAGTTAAGCTTCTTTACCTTATCCTGGTGCACAGACCCTTAGAGTTGGTCTCGGGACATGACAAAAGCATGCACTTTCCAAACATCCTCAATCGAAAATAAGTTACTCCAGGCGGGCATGTTCGTGCCTTTACGCCCATTCATCACAGTTTCCAGGAACTGTTTATCAGTAAGCTTCGTCTTAAAAAGGTTGGGGCCGGAACCGCCCCGGCTCTTATGGCACCCCACACAGCGGCTGCGGTAGATCCGTTCACCCTCTTCAATTGCTTCCTTTTGTCCTAAATAAGGGTTCTTTAGCTCTTTAGCGGTATTGACCTGGGTTTGTTCGTCTCCGGTAGCGAAGACCTTCATCAAGGGTAATACCAGCAAGAGAAAGGCGACAAGCCCAACCCTGGATCGCGCTATGCCAGACCGTTTCTTCAAAAAATGTTTTTCTACCAGGCTCATGGATTCAGCTCTATTTTATCGACTCAGGGATAGAGTTTTAATATCCAACCCTGACCGGGTAGCTACCGATGCTTTTTTCTGAATTTATCCGGACTTAATTCTATTTTCAATTCCTAAGGAAGCCGGGGCAGAGTTAATTTACTCCTTTTTTATGGGTTCTGAGCCTTCTGTGGGTGGGAAGCCGTAGCCGGGCAAGACCCTACCCCCCAGGGTAGCGCCGGGTTCTCCAACCTTGGGTAGAGCACCTGGAATAGTAACCAGATTTGACCCGAACGGAACCCGGGGAGGACCCCCTCCGTCGAGGGCAAACACCCAGATGTTACCGGCCTTCGGTTCCGTGTAGTAGAAAATCATGTCGCCGCCGATACCTCCTGAAGGTACTACCACATACTGGATTCCATCGAGTTCGTAGGTAATAGGACTTCCTATAATGCCGGAACCGGTCTGGAACTGCCAGAGTACCGTGCCTGTGCGGGCATCGAGGGCCATGAAGTAGCCTCGCATATCCCCGGTAAAGACAAGACCGCTCTGGGTTGTCACAGCACCGGCCCAGAATGGAGCGGGACTGGTCACCTTCCAGACGATCTTCCTATTAACCACATCAAACCCTACAAAGTTACCGGTATTTTCGCTCCTCAGGTACTGTTGATAATCGGCGCCCAGATACCACTCACCCTTCGTAGGGGGTGCAAACTTGTTCTCCGCCCAAAACTTGAGACCCATAGCCCAATCGTTGGACAGGAAGAAAATGTAATTGAGGTCGGGATTATAAGCCAGCGGCTGCCAGTCAATGGCTCCTTCTAGGCTGGGTACAACTGGTGCAACTTCCGGACCACCGGACTGGGCTACCATGTCTGGATTCACCTTTGGCCGTCCGGTCTCAGGATCCAGGCCTAAGGTCCAATTAATCCCGGGAACTATGGGTTCACCGTAGATGAATTTACCGTTTGTACGGTCGAGAACATAGAAGAAGCCGTTCTTATCGTAATGCATCAAGGCCTTTACCTTCTTGCCGCCAAGGGTTACATCGGCAAGTACCGGTGTGCTGATGCTATCATAGTCCCAACAGTCATGGGGGGTATACTGGAAGCCCCATTTGATCTTACCGGTATCGGCATCCATGGCAATGGTCGCTGCAGTCCATTTATTGTCGCCCGGACGGACGTGACAGTTCCAGGGCCCGGCGTTGCCTGTGTTCCAATAAACCAGATTGAGTTCCGGATCGAAGGCGCCGGTTGTCCAGGTTGACCCTCCGCCGTTCTTCCAGGTGTCTCCGGACCAGGTCTCGTTCCCCGGTTCACCCGGTCCAGGAATGGTGTAGGTGGTCCACCGTAAATTACCAGTCTTCGCATCATAAGCCTTAACAAAACCCCGGATGCCGAACTCGCCACCGGCCACACCAGTGAGTACCATATCCTTGACCACCAACGGCGCGCCGGTAATGCTATATCCTTGTTCCCAATCGCTCACTTTAGTTTCCCAGATGACCGCACCGGTGTCTTTGTTGAGGGCTACCAGACGCGCGTCCAGGGTACCGACATATACCATATTGCCAAGAAGTGCCACACCCCGGTTGTTGGATCCACAGCAATATACACGCTCCACGTCCTTGGATAGTTTCGGGTCATAACTCCACTTCTTTATGCCGGTGCGAGCATCAACTGCGAATACCCGCGATTGATCAGCTGAAATATAGAGCACGCCATCATGAACCAAGGGGGTTAGCTCCAGACCCCGATTCTCCCCACCCGTGGTAAACACCCATGCAGGACGAAGCCGATGCACATTAGCAGGTGTAATTTGATTGAGTGGAACATAGCGGTGACCATCATAGGTCCGGCTGTACATCAACCATTCTGAGGTGTTGGTATGTGCCTTGAGCAGGTTTTCATAAGTCACTTCACCTGCCTCAGCTTCGGAATAGAAAAACCCGATAACTATTGCTATGATCATCACAAGGACGCTCAAGGTTCCCATGGCATACCCGGCAGCAGCTCCTTTGCACCTCCCAACTATAGGGATTCCGGGCTCCAGTAAACCGGGTTTGTTACCTTCCCTTTTTTTCCAGAGATCTTTAAGCAGGATCATCGTTCCCTCCTTTCCTCTGATCAGGACATGGTCTGTTACCCAATAAAATTTTAACTTTTATCAATTGTTTGTAACTCCATGTCTCTGAGGCTTTTAATCTCTAACACTTTACCTTACGATAAAGTTTTGTGTTGCTTATAGTCCCTTACTCTCCGGCCTTAATTAGGTAAATCCACTTACTACCTTCTATTAGAATATGATCCCACACTGGTCCTCCGAAGCCTGTCTTCCGGTAGGTTTTATTCCGCAGGGGCTTACGTTTTGTTATACTCCTCGAGGAATACCCGATAAGTCTTATCCTACTTTTGACTTAGAAAATGTCAAGAAAAAACGCGGAAGAAGCCAAGGAGGCAATTGAATCCAATCCTTTGGATCCTCTCACCTCCTTGCCTTTAACAGGAGGGACAACAGGACAAAATACCTGTTGCACCGGCATGAAGAACTCTTCAAAGGAGGGAAATTTCAATAAATTTTTACCCGACCCATCATTCCAATAAACACGGGGGAAGGATTGCTTATCTTGATAATTAAAGGGGGATAATCCCATACGCATCAAGCTAAGAAGGGGAAAAGCCTTATTTTCGGCCTGAACATCCCCCTTCCCCCCCTCAAGGGGGGATTTAGAAGGTTATCCACCAAATTCCCCCCTAGAGGGGATTAGGCTTTCAAGGGTAGGTTTTTTAACCTAACCCCTCCGACTCCCCTTCCCTGTGAGGGAAGGGGAGAGTGGAGACCCAGGCAATCCCCGAGTTCCCCCTTCCCGACACGGGAAGAGGGTAGGGGATTAAGTTAGAAAAAACTACTCCTAAAAAGGGGGATAAGGGGGATTAGGTGTGTCCAGACCCCAGGTCTAATCCCTAACTTGATGCATAGAGGAATAACCTGCGATTACAGCCCTATTTAATTTACGGGTTGTAGCGCACCTCTTCCTTCTTCCTGCAGGATATCTTGCCCTTGAAGGGATGTTTGAAGATTTACCATAACCCGTAAGGCCCTTAACCCCTGGATACCTTGAAGATCCTCCAACTCCAAATCTTCTACTTCACCGGTCAGATAACCGGAGTCCCGGAGATAGTCGATATATTGTCGATATTCCTGAGCTTCTTTAGGTTGAGAATAAACGATGGCGATCTTACCGGGTTGAGTTAACCGCTCATCCCTACCTTTAATCGTGGCTTTATCAATGCGCTTCTTCACAATTTCGTATCGGATATTGTAGGCCCCATCCACATCGAATTGCTTTTCATCGATGCGGAACCGAATAGACATAGGCATATTCTGGACCAGAATCAAATGAGTTGTTTCTAAAGGAAGCTTCAAACTTCCTTTTAACTCTTCGGTTTTCCTGGCTATCCCACAGACGGTCATAAGTTGCCAGAGGCGAAGATTTTTCAGATAAAGTAAATCGAATTTCCCATCCTCAACCAGGGAAGCACCGATATAAATGCCGTGATCCACACCATCTGTTTTATGTTTTTCAAAATAATGGGGAAACATAGCCTGGGCTTTTTCTTCTTCTTCATCGAGATAATCTGAGATGGTATCGTTGATTCGGGCAACACTTTCTTCAAAATCCTTCCGCCTACGATAGATAATTCCCAATTGGGGATCCAGGGCAGACCGATAAGCCTGAATTTTATCCTGGATACCCGGACCGAAATCTTTCAAGGTATCGAACAGAGGCTCGACTTCCCGACGTAAGAAATCAAGTAAAGTGATTTCATCCCCGGAGCCCAGACTCGCTTCTACTTTTGCTATTTTGTTATTGATCCGATAAACAAGTTCATCGAGAATAGGAAGGGATTTATAACTCGCCGCCAGGAGAATAATTTCTCTGACCAGCGTCAGGTGCTCAATTAAATCAGCCTGAATCGCTGTATTACGCTGCGTAGAGGAGCCACGAATATCTGTAGCGCCAAATAAGGGATAAACGTTATCAAATACAATCTGCTCTATTTCCTCGTGAATACCCCGATTACGTTTCTCAATATAATTAAGAACAGCTTTTCGAAAACGCCAATCTACCGAAGGATGGATGGCTGTATACTTTTTCTTGATAATGGCCTGGACACGATTATCTAGCTCTTCCATACTTCGATTAACGGCCACAGAAAATAAAGGAAGAACCTCCCCTAACTTCAGGGCATTTAAGGCATTCAGTCCTCCGGGGTTCGGGGATCCCAATTCCAGGGTCCCGATCAGTTTATCCTGATAGTAGAGAGGCGCAACGATCATGCTTCGGATCCCTTGAGCGAGGATCTGATCTTCGACTGGCGAGCGATGGGGATAAGTTACAAGATCTTCAATGATCAGCAAATTTCCCTGTTTAACCGAGCGTTCATAGATAGAACCGGCAAAGTCAGAAGTTTTAAAATGTTGGGAATCGGAGAAGATACAGCATTTTTCGAGTTTACGCCCATAATTAATCAGAAATACCTGATCCCCCTGGATAGCTGCAAGTCCCAACACCAGATCCGGCAACCTGAGGAGTGTCCTTAGTTTTTCTTGCAGGCTGCGGAATTTTTTACTGGAGACAATAGATTCCCTATCTATCAAATCCCGCTTTAAAGACGAGAGAACCTCTTGATCTGTGACATCGGTAGCCGTGATGACCGTAAAGCCGTGAAATTCAAAATTTTCAGGGGGTATAAGTTCCATCCAGGTCTTTAAGTTCGTCAGGTTATTGAAGAGGTATTTTTTTTCCTCATCGGTCAGGGGTTTGACTACTCCGACTTTTCTTACCTCACAAAATCGTGGATCAAAATTGAATTTAAAGTGACGGTCTAATCCTGTTTCAGGGTCTCGGGTTGTAAATATCAGGGGGTATTCGAACTCAAATTTTACATTGTAAAACTTCTGGAGAATATGGCTATAGGCTTTCAACAGGGTTCCATAGGTCATGGCCCGCTCATCTAAGTGTGTCCGTCCGATGAAGTTCCTGTTTTCCATCAGAAACCGCTCAAAAGAAAGCGTGGCATAGAAAATCCGGAAGTGATAGGGAATAAGAGCCGCCAGATAATCTCGATCCCAAAAAGCAGGTGGAAAAACCAGGGTCATCAGCATATCGATGAGTTCTTTGTGCTTCTCGAGGATCGAGAGATCTTCAATGGGGCCTAATAACTCAGGTACCTTCTCTAATTCTTCTCGAACTTTTTTAATAAGGGGAGCCTTAAAGGCCTGATTCCGAGATCCGGTCTGACTCCAGAAGTCTATAAAGGGTGAGAAACTGAGGACACATTTAAAAGGAAACTTCCGGGTATTCGAGATCTGGATAAGGCTTTCGTCAAAAACCAGATTAAATTGTTTATTAATCGTAATCATACTTCAACGATATGTTAAAATTGATAGAACGTCAAGGTAGATTTCAAGTCACGTAACTATAACAATTTAGTAGGTGTCACTTTTTCTGTCTGAACACCCCCCTGGCCCCCCCCGTATACGGGGGGAGGGGAGGGGGGGCCAGGGGGGTGTTTCTTTTTCCGCCTACTAAATGGATACGGATACTCAAGTCACTTTAATAGGTGGGACAGCCTGATTTTTAGGCTTTAGGAGCATTAAGTACCCTGATGGGTTTACCGGCCAGGAAAGCCTGAATATCTTCTACGGCGTCTCCAAAGAATACTTCATAGGTTTCTTTAGTTACATATCCGATATGGGGCGTGATGACGGTATTTTTTAATCGTCTGAAGGGGTGATCCAGAGGCAGAGGTTCTATGTCGAAGACATCCAGGGCTGCTCCGGCAATAGTTCCTTTTTCTAAAGCTTCGATGAGGGCTTTTTCATCCACAATGGGGCCTCGAGAAGTATTTATAAGATACGCCGTTGGCTTCATGAGGGCCAGCTCTCGAGCTCCTATCAAACCACGGGTTCGATCACTCAGGACCAAATGAATGGTAACGATATCCGAACGGGATAGCAATTCCTCTTTTCCCACCAGGGTGGCTCCACATTGAGCGGCCCGCTCCGGTGTAAGGTTCTGACTCCAGGCAAGTAAAGACATCCCAAAGGCTTTTCCAAAGGCTGCTACCTGGGAGCCGAGCTTTCCGAGGCCTAATATTCCCAGGACCTTACCGTGTAATCCTACCCCTATTCGAAGTTGCCAGTGGCCTGAGCGGACCGCCTGGTCCTCAAGAGGGATATTTCGGAGCAGGGCCAGGATAAGCCCCCAGGTCAATTCCGCAGTGGGCTGGATTAACAGGCCAGTACCGGATACCACGATTCCCAGCTTCGCAGCCGCCTCCATATCAATGGACGCATTTCGTGTTCCGGTCGTAACGAGTAATTTTAACCTGGGAAGCCGTTCCAGTAACGTCTTCGGGAAAGGAGTTCGCTCCCGCATGGCTACAATAATTTCGAAGTCCTTGAGCCGTTCTGCTACGGCATTTTCATCGGATAGATGGTCGGTAAACACCTGGATCTTGACATCGGCTGGCAAGACACTCCAATCGGCCATTTTCAGGGCCACTCCCTGGTAATCATCTAAAATGGCAACTCGCATCATAACCCTATCTCCTTTGAATATTTCTTATAAGTTCAGAAATAACATCGCCCCCATCAAATTTAATATCATTTAAATCGTTAGATTTAAACATACCATAACGTTATTGCTTCTGCCACACAAACCGGCTTTTCCTGTCCTTCCCGTTCAAAGGTCAATTTCATGAGGGTTCGGGCTCCTTCTTTGATCTCTTCCAGTTCACTGAGCAGGATCCGCATGCGAATCCGACTCCCGGCAGGTACAGGACCTGTAAAGCGAACCTTGTTTAACCCATAATTGATCCGTAGCTTGATTCCTTCCACCCGATAGATTTCGTTGATGAATTTCGGAGCCAGGGAAAGGGTCAGATAACCATGGGCGATGGGTACCCCATAGGGGGATTCCTTTTTTGCCCGCTCCACGTCAACATGGATCCACTGATGATCCCCAGTAACATCGGCAAAGGCATTGATGCGATCTTGGGTTATCTCGAACCATTCCGATACTCCGATTTCTTTTCCAACGTAGTCCTTGAGTTCTTTAAGGCCGGATAGTATTTTCATAGGTTGTTTTCCTCCAAAAAATCTAAAACAATTTTAGAAAACTCCCGGGGAGCCTCTGCATGAACCCAATGTCCTACACCTTCCACAACCCGGATTTTAGCCAGGGGAAAAATTTTTCGGATGAGTGATAGATCTTCATCCTGGATGTAGGGAGAATTTCCACCCTTGATGAACAGGGTCGGCTTCTCAAACTTTCGGTTTGTCTCTATCCCCTTGAGGAGTTCGTCATAGTTTCGATAAATAGCATCCAGATTTATTCTCCATCGAAAACCGCCGGATTTATCGGGTATTAAATTTTTAAGCAGGAATTGGCGGGTAGAAAAGTCCGGGATTTTTCCGGTCAAGGCCTCATCTACATCCTTACGAGTCCCGAAAGATTTTAAGTTTAACGAATAAAGGGCGTTAAATATTTCCGTATGATGGGGCGGATAAGCCCTGGGAGCCATGTCCACCACCACAAGGGTATCCACCCTTTCGGGACAGGTAACCGCCAGTTGCATAGCCGTTTTAGCACCCATGGAGTGGCCCAGTACATGGGCGGAGGAAAGATTTTGCTCCTGCATAAGCTGCCGGATATCCTCGGCCATTACGGTATAGTTCATGACTTCACTGTGTGGAGACCGACCATGGTTACGTTGATCCACTGCGAAGACCTTAAAAAATTCCCCAAACACCTTACTTAGAGAGTGCCAGTTTTCCAGCGAACCAAAAAGGCCATGTAGAATGATCAAGGGATGGCCTTCTCCATAAGTTTGATAATAAAGATGCATGGTAACCCTCAAGCTCCCCAGGAGCGGTTAAATAAAGATTCGACCCCGGTATTCCCAAAACCCTCCCCAGGCTACTGACCGGCTGCAAAAGCCCCTATATCCCTCCAGGGGGAGGAAGTAAAAACCTACTAAACCGGTTTCGTCAGGCGCTGTCCCCGCCAGGGATAGTATTCTTACCCTATTTCCTGCTCAGGTTAAAGGATAAATTTCAAAGAAGTTTTCTGTCCGCCACACACCTTTGTATAATGTTCATCAAAATTTAGCATATCCAGAAGGCTTTCGCCCTTATCCATCCGTTTATAGATCACCTCTTCTTTACTCTGGATTTCTTGAGCGATGGGCAGGGCTTCGGATAATTCCTCGAGGCTCGCGACAAGAATCCCATCCTCATCTCCGAAAACAATATCCCCGGGGTTCACCGTAACTCCTCCACAGGTTATAGGAATCTGGGTATCAAAAACTCGGGAGGTGGTACCGGATAAGGGAGAGATAGATCTTGCATATACCGGGAGCTGTAAGGTTCGAATTCTCCAGGTATCTCGACAAGCCCCATCAATAATGATCCCAGCTAATCCTTTTCGTAGGGCTTCCATGGTAAACAACTCACCGACCAAGGCCCGTGAGCCCCCTTGACCATCGATCACCAGAACTTCTCCGGGTTGCGCATCTTTAAGGGCCTTGATGACCGTCAAAAAATCATTGTAGCAGGAAACCGTATGGGCAATACCTATAAGTTTTAAACCCGATTGGATAGGACGTATTCCGGAGTCCAGAACCCTCAGATTCTTGTTTGCATCGGAAAGGCAGGCCGTATCGAGTTTAGATAGAATTTCTTTACTTTGCTTGAAGTCCATGATGGATAGAGGCCAGGGGGTCAGAGATCAGAATTCAAGGGTTTTTCCTTCTGACTTCCAACTCTCGGCTTCCGATTATATTATGGCTTTGTAAAGTTAATCCTGTGTAACTCTTTGCCTTCACCCCCGGCCCCTCTCCCCAAGCTTCGGGAGAGGGATGGAGTTATACCGAATGAGCTTTACAATGCCCTGTCTCCGTAGTGGGATGCAACTTGCAAAGCTAACCATTACCCACATTTTTTGATCAAGGTAGTCGATGGGGAACGGTATGACTGAACTGAAAAGAATACGCCGGCGATTTAATCGATCAGGATTTTCATGCTGGGTAGTATCCCACAGGCCAGGACAGGTTTTTACTCGAATTCATTGGGAGAGGGGTATCTCGACGAAAAAAGAAGTTCCCTGATCCACCTGGCTGATTAAATCTACCTTACCTCCGTGGACCTGAATAATTCCGTAACTGACACTTAAACCAAGTCCCATCCCCTTACCTACCTCTTTGGAGGTGAAGAAAGGATCAAAAATCTTTTTTAAATGAGTTTCCGGAATCCCGGCTCCATTATCGGATAAGGTGACTCGAATAAAGGGGAGCGGAAGATGGAGAAGGATTTCATCTGGAGGAAGTTTAGAAATTAATTCCGAGCTGATATATAAGTTTTTTTGTCTTTGGGACTTCAGCAGGGCTTCTTCGGCATTATCTACAATGTTTAAAAAAGCCTGTTGAAGTTGATAAAAATCACCCTGGATTTCAGGCAATCCAGGCGCTAAGTTCTTTGTAACCTGGATGTGGTTTTGGGCCAAGCTGGCGGCTCGTAACTCCAAAACACTTTCAAGAACCTCATTTATCTGAAGGGACCGTTTGATGGGTTTAGATCCCCGCGTAAAGAGAAGAAGGTTTTGGATAATTTTATTGATACGATTCGCCTCTTTATTAATTTTTTCCAGACCCTGTCGGACTTTTTCCTCCAGATCGGGATCTTTAAGGAGCAACTGCGCATAACCCATTACTCCGGCCAGAGGATTATTGATCTCATGGGCGATTCCCGATAAAAGCTGACCTAAAGAAGCCATCTTTTCGGCCTGAACTAACTGGTTTTGCGTGACTCTGAGCTGGTTTAAGGTCTCCTCCAATTTTTTATTGGTCTCCAGTATTTCCAGATTCTTCTGCTTCAACTCTTGGGCGGCTTCTCTTTTTTCCAGGCCCCTCCGAATGGTAATCTTTAACTCCTCATCGGAACAGGGTTTGTTGAGATAATAGTAAGCTCCCTTGCTCATAGCCTCAATGGCGCTGCTCATAGACCCGTATCCTGTCAGGACCACCACGATAGTATCCGGGAAAACTTTCTTAACCTCTTCTAAAACTTCCAACCCTGTTATATCCTGGAGTTTTAAGTCTGTTAAAACCAGATCGAATTCCGTTTGTCGAATTTTCTCTATGGCCTCCTGCCCGTTTGCAGCCGTCACGATATGGTATCCTTCTTGTTCCAGCTTTTTTTCCAAAACCAATCGCACCAACTTTTCATCCTCGACGATGAGGATACTCTTTTTTGAGTTTCTCATGGATTTTATCTCCTGCATCAGATGCGAAAAGCTTTTGCTGCCTTATTTCAAAATCTCTGTAACCGGAGAGGTTTAAAATGACCATGATTTAGAAGTATGCCTCCAAGCATAGGATTTCTTCTCGGACTTGTCAACGAAATTTTTATGTGCCTTTTTATTTGACAAGTTATAAAACCTCATGATATGTTTTTTTCGATTTTTCTATTTATTTTATCTTTCTCTTAATCCAGAGGTTAGGATCCATGATATCAGACTTTATCTTTTAGAATATGGCTAAAATTTTGTTAATAAGTTCAGACCCTACTACAAACGGTTATTTGATTCCTGTTTTGGAGCTTGCCGATCATACGGTAACCCGGATAGATTCGCCGGAGGCAGCTCTACATCTTCTGGTTCATCAAGCTCGGGAAGAAAAAGGATCACCTCCAGAGCTCGTAATGGTAGATGGTAACATTTTGGGAGATATTTCCCCTTTAGAATTTCAAAATAAAGTAAGGACTCTCTTGAAAGGAACCCAGCCGGAGACCCCCGTCCTGTTTATTTTAGAAGAGGGCCGTTTAACCCAGGATGATAAAGATACCCTCAAAGGGCAAATAACCTATCTTGTAAAACCTACCCATATCTCTGCTTTTTCGGATTTTCTCAGAGAACTTCGTAGCTCTCTAGACCAACTCTCTCGATTCGGTGGAGGAAGTTTGAGTAAACACACCTCCCTGGTAGCCAATCTGGCCAAAGAACATCTTCCTTCCCTCCTTCATATGTTGAGTCTGGTAAGGGCCTCTGGATATGCGACTTTGACCAATCCCAGAACGAAGCAAACAGGTACCCTTCACCTGCGGTACGGGGATGTTACCAAAGCGATTCTGGTGGATACGACGAGTTCTCCTAAACGGAGGCTGGAAGGAACTGAAGCCCTTCAAGCCCTTGTAGATTGGGAAGAAGGAGTTTTTTCCTTCGGGCGTGCGGACCCTGAAAAAATGCCAAAGGGGGAATCGGCCCGCTGGGTCGTATTGAAATGTGGAATTCGTTAACCTGTTTTTTCATTATCCAGGAGAACAGGGGGAATGATGCTTAACCTTCAAGAACTGAGAAAGAGCGCCTTATTTACAGGGGTGGAGGGATCAAAACTCCGGAGAGTTCTCCCTCAATTGGAGAAAAAATATTACTCCCGAGGGGCTGTCATCTTTAAAGAAGGAGACCCCAGTCAGGCTCTGTATCTTATTCTCTCAGGACAGGTCAAAATCATCGAACGAAATGAACAAGGCCGACCGGAGGTACTCATGTACCTGCACGCCGGAGATTTTTTTGGTGAGACTTCGGTTATTACCCATGAAATCAGATCCGTCACCGCCGAGGTGGTCATCGATGCAGAGATCCTGATCATCCCTAAGGCAGTTTTTGAAGAGATCTATCATCGAGAACCTAAGATCTTACACAATGTCATTAGAACCCTGAGTCAAAGGATCTCCTTAAAGACCAAAGGGCTCGTCCAGCGTAACCCCAAAACCCACACTATTATAGCCATTTACCACCCTCGAAAAGAAATAGAAGGCGCTTTCTTAACGAGTAACCTGGCTGCCAGCATTTTGAAACAAACCGAAACCTCGGTCGCCGTCTTGGATCTTTCCCTTAAGAATCCTAACCTGGTCAGGATTTTGAGGCTGGATCCGGACAAAGAAATTAAGGACGAAGAGATCGGTCAGGAACTCGTAGAAAAGATGCTGACTTCCCATCCCTCGGGTTTACAGCTATTAGCTTTATCCCCTGAATTTCTCAGAGAAGGGAAAATCGGTCGAGAGAAAATAGCCCGGATTTTATCTCTTCTCAAGGAGAAGTTTACCTATACTTTAATAAATACGGGTCCGGAAATTACAAAAGGTACCTTTGAGGCTTTAGATCTATCGGATAAAATTGTACTTTTAATCCCCTTTGGGGAAGAACCTCCGGTCCATATGTTCGATCAGCAGGAGGTCATAACCGTATATTACCAGACCCCTCAACACCCCGATGCAACGGAGGATTTCTTGACAGGGACACCGCCTTTGATAATAGATTGGCAGCCTGAATTACTGGAGCCGTTTTATAAAGCCGGGGAGTTGATCGTTGAAAAAGCTTCAGATAATCCCACCGGTGAGGCTATTCATCGGTTGGCTAGGTACATTACCGGGTTAAAGTTGGGTATCGCCCTGGGAGGGGTTGCGGCGAGGGGATTGGCCCATATAGGGGTTCTCGATGTCCTGGAACAGAATAAGATACCCATAGACCTGATAGCAGCCACCAACACCGGAGCGATTATTGGAGCGGCTTATGCTTCGGGAGCCAGAAGTAAAAATCTCATCGAGATCGCCTCCCGATTACCCTATGAATATGAGCTGGGTACGTTGAAGGACTTCAGGATTTTTCAAGGAGGGTTCCTATCAAATAAAAAAGTTCTCAAACTCATTTCCAGCTTTCTGGGACCCTTGAAGACGTTCGGTCAGTTAAAAATCCCCCTTCGTATTATCACCCTGGAGTTAGAAACCGGAAAAGACGTTGCCTTTGAAAAGGGTTCTTTAT
This sequence comes from bacterium, assembly GCA_030550175.1. GTDB lineage: Bacteria > Moduliflexota > Moduliflexia > Moduliflexales > JAUQPW01 > JAUQPW01. The sequence goes on along the minus strand of JAUQPW010000004.1, from coordinate 25,666 downwards.
GGGATGCCCTTCAGGCTTCCATGGCCATACCGGGTCTGTTTCCACCTGTAAAGATAGGAGGAAAAACTTTTGTAGATGGCTCTAACATAAATCCCATTCCGGTCAGTCACCTTATCGAAATGCGCGCCGATATTACCGTAGGGGTTAATGCATTATCCCCTCTCAGACGGTACTTCTCCACCGGTTCCGGGGATATGGAAAAAAATATTCGGGAAGAGGCTCTAACCGAAGATTGGAAGATGGTGGATATTATCATGAGATCATTCCAAAAATTGCAACATGAGATAGGCCTTTCCAAAGCCACTCTGGCAGATCTTACCATCACACCCGAGGTTACCGGATTCAGTTGGAAGGACTTTAAAAGAGCACCTGAAATTATCGACGCCGGTCGAAGGGCCGCCGAGCAAGCGTTACCTAAACTTTTAGAAATTCGGGATAAGCGAAAACTCTACAGGCGAAGTTAGGAAATGTTTTCCTTCCGTCTCTTGGCTAGTCCCAGCTCCCGGGTATACTGATGGAGTAAATATTGGGTATAAGGTCTATTTTTATTCGAAGCCGTAGCCAGAAGTTGTTCACAGGTTTCTTTCGCTTTCTGTAAATATTCAATGGCTTTATTTAACGAGTTCACATTTTTATTAACCCCAAAATCGGCTTCGTACTCGGCGGCAATATTTCCATAACTGATGGCTTCCGCTTCCCGTGCATACGCCACAATGTCACTATCCCGCTCAACTCCCGGCATATCCAGTAAGGCTTTAAAAGTTGCGGCGGCTTCTTTGTAAAGATCGACTACATTTTGCTGGAATCGGCCTTTTTCCTTTTCATTCAACTTGGCAGCCTGGGCCGTCTGTAAGATTCCACTGAGGATATAGAAGAGTTCCCGCTCCCGGGGATTTGCGTTTAACAGGATACTGCTTCCCTGTTGGATGGTTTCTTCGGCCACTTTGAACTCCCCCAGCTCAATATAAGCAAAAGCTTGCAAAGCATAAGCCTGGGCCAGGACCTGCAAATTTCCCGGATGTTTTGGATCCCTGGTTTCTTCCTCGATGATTTTTTGAAAAGAGAGGATGGCTTCTCTATAAGCCTGATCAGCCTGAGGGTCCTCTCCATTTATACGATATACAGATGCCAGGTTAAATAACTCCCTGGCCCGCGTTAATTCTCTGGGGGTACATCCTGCAATGAGAATGATCACACCTACATAGACCAGCCAGAATTTATTATGCCGCCGGGAAGCTATCATAAAGCCTTTGCGTCCTTTATACCTTCTCTGCAAACTTTGCGGTAAAAAAATTAATCCGCACAGAATGCCGGGAAAGCAGGAAACAGAATCGTCCCAGGAAACAAAATTGTATATGGTTTACTTAGTTTTGCTTGACTTTTAAGTGGCCCTCACCCTCGGCCCCTCTCCCACGCTGCGGGAGAGGGGAGCCGGTGGATCTCCAGGTCAGCTTCCCGGTAACCCTCTCCCGAAGCTTCGGGAGAGGGGCCGAGGGTGAGGGCAAAATGATTACTCAAATTTAACTTTACAAAGTAATAGAAACTCTGATGGATTTTTTATCCGGTTCTCATGACTCTCAGAAAAGAGATTTTAGGATCTCCCATAAATCTCCCGTAGTTCCGCTTCGGCCCATTCTAAAACCTTTTTAGGCGGTTCACCCTGAACGGCCTTTGCAAAGATATCTACGATGATATACTTTGAGATGGCCTCTGAAGCGGCACGAGAAGGTGGTCCGGCATAACCGAGGGAGCGACTGTACCGCCCTACATCTCGAAACCCGATCATTTTAGGATCTTTCTGCCAGAGGGGGTGGTTTTCCTGATCAGGACCCGGTCCGATGAGGTACCCTTGGGCCACATCCAGCCATTTATAGTAATTTTCCTTTGCCATGAGAAACTGTAAAAACTCTCGAGCAGCCTCTTGATTTTTAGAATACTTCATGATGGCGTGCTCAAAGGTTAAAATCCCGGTAAACCTTCCGGCCGGACCTCTTAAAGTCCTTCCATGGTTGATTTTCCTGGCCAGCTCCGGATAATCCTTTTTGGCAACCAGATAAATGCTGGCCCCGTTAAGGGTACAGGAAATCTGCTCGGCTAAAAAGGCCCGGTTGTTGCTGGTATCGTCCCAGGAAAGACCCGTTTCATCCATGGCATCCCGCCAGAGTTCTACCATAAATTCCACCGCCTGCAAACTCTCCGGGCTGTTAATGGCGACGGTTTTCCCATCGGCTTCTACCTCTTTACCCCCAAAGGCCCATAAAAGATCCAGGCAAAAGCCCGGGGCATCTCCAAAAGTGTGGCCCAATGACTGTCCAAAGGGGTGCCCTCGCCTCTTGAGCTCTTTTCCAATTCGATGATATTCCTCCCAGGTATCTGGAAATTCCTCCACACCCACTTCCTGGAACCAATCCTCTCGATAAACATGCAAGCCTGAACCCGCATGATAAGGTACGGCTTTATAATGACCGGAAACGATGCAGTAGTCCTCGAAGGACTTGTAAAGACCTCCATACGTTGCTTTGACTTCTTCCGCCAGATCATCTACATCGATACATCCACCGGCATATAAGTGAGGCCAGTTTCGGAGCATCTGGATAATATCCGGGCCGATTCCATTCTCGACGGCTGCTGCAATTCGGGCCTGGAGATCGTTGGCGTTGATCGTTTCAATGGTCACCTTTACCCCCATTTGCTTTCCCCAGTCGGCAGCCTGTCTTTGAAGTTCTACGTCCGCCTGGGAAATAAAATTACTCCACTGAAGTAGGTGGAGCTGGGTTCCTTTTAAGATAGCCGGAAAGGAAAGGGAAGATTGACCGGCTTCCAATACCATTCCTGCTGCAGTGGCAGCAGTGGCTTTCAGAAATTCCCTTCGATTCATTTTCTTATCCTTTCATAGAATCGATCACAAACGCCCTGAAATCCTTCTTTCGGATAAGATCCGGCTCTTTGGAAACCGCCTCTAATACCAGGGTGAAAGTCCGTACCATATTTTCTCCTGTGAGAGGATCTTCTGACTTCTCAGATAGAATCGGTAGAGTGAGAGTTAAGGTCCGGGACAGCAATTTATTATCTGAAAGGAAGGCCTTCGGACGTGTTGAAACAATTTTTAAAGCGGTTTGTACGAAATCCATCAACAGATCTCCCCGAATCAAGGTTGATTTATCTTCGGCGATTACCTGAAATAGCGAATCGAGAACTCCGGGTAGTAGTAATTTCTCTTGATCATACAAACCCGGATTCCTGGCTGCGGTAATCAAGGCTAACCGGACGGTATCTTCTAACAAAGCTCCGGCCACTAAACGGTTTGAACCCCGATAGATAGCCTCCAGAGTCGTCAACAGAGTATCGGCCAGTAGATGGGGATAGCGTTCAAAAATTTCAGAATTTCTGGCGACAATACCCATGGCCAGTTGGGTTATCTGGGTTTTTTGATCTTCGGTTATAAATTGAGCAACAGCACCTGAAAGAGCCTTTAAGATCGATTTAACCGTCTGAGACAGGAGATCAGGCTGGAAATCCGAAGAAGAAGCCGGCTCGTGTCGCCGACCACCTTTACCAGGTTTTCGGATAGGTCGAGGACCGAGAATAAGCTGCAAATTTCGGAGGGTCTCGGTTAAAGAGGTTACAAAAAGCTGTTTAAATAACTCTCCACTAACCGCCGCGTCAGGATTCTCCTCCACAGCTTGCAAAACACCCTTCAAAACCTGGGAAACAACATCTTTATTTTGAAGGAATACGGCTGAATTCTTTCCGATAGTTTCAAGGGAAATTTTCAGAATATCCGAGAACAGGGCTTTATTGGGATTCAATAGCTTGCTGAGATCTTGATTAGCAACCTGAAGAACCGAACTCAGAACCATAGAGGCAAGGTTTTCTTCCCCCACCATCAATGAAGCATTACGGGATATGCTATCCAGCGTTATCTGTAAAATATCCGTCAGAGTTTGGGTTCGGAAGACACCATCTTGTCGGAGATTGACCGAAACGACATCCAAAACCGATGTGATCACATCTTGCAAAACTACTTTATTTATCCACAGCCCGGTGGCTTCAGAAACCCCATCGATGGTTGCCTGGAGGAGCTCTTTCAGATAATTTCCCTTGGTTGCTACGGTAATATTGTTGGAAGCATGATTTAGAACCGCCTTTATGACCGAGCCGAATTTATTATCGCCCAAAAACAAACTTGAATTATGGGCGGCGATTTTAAGGGTGGTATCTAAAAGCCCTTTGAAGATCTCATCTTTGCTGAGGGCCGTCACATCGGTTGGGAAAACCTGTAAAAAGGTGGTAATGGCTCTGGAGAGGGTAGGATTGTTTTCGGTGAAAAGCGGTGCATTTTCCCTTACAACACTCAAAGTGAGATCAAAAATTTTTGTAAATAGCTTGTCTTTCTTTCTTTCTTCTACTTTAAACAAGGCGGCAATTGCTGCATATTGCTCCTGTTCATCCACATGGGCAAAGATAGTTTGAAACTCCGGAGAATTCTTAAAAACTTTGATAATACTTTTAGCTCCCAGAATCCCTTCGTAAGCCTCAATAAGGGATTGAATACTTGCTTCCGCCGTTTCCGGAACGTCCTTATCCTGCCAGGGTTTATGATAAGGCCCTCCGGGCCGAACCAGATTTTTTCCTTCATTTTGAAAGTAATCTTCAACTATTAACCATCCGGTTTCTTTCTTGGGCCTGGGTAATACAATCTTCTCCTGGACTACTTTCTGGGTAACCAGATTTTGAATTCCAAAACCAAACTTCAAGGCTGCCTTAACCCCTGCAAATATAAGATCAATCTCTCCTACCCCAAACATGACTTTCTCCTTCTCTTAAAAGTAGATTCCATCCGGTGACAGTTTTAAAATTAACCTTTGTTAATTATCATAAGTTCGCAACTTGTCAAGGGAAAAGTATGCTTTGTACAGGATTCGATAAGTTCAAGAACTTGCCGGTTTAAAATTATTAACAGGTATTTAGCCGTGGACACGAACTTTGACAGGAAATTTAAGGAATGAATACCTGTACCACTATTTCTATTGGAACTTATTACTCTATAAGGTAAATAAAAAAATTAATAGAACTCAATTATAAACCATAAAACTCTAAAAGTATTTCGTTATAAAATAAAATAGTTCTAAGACCTTTTAACTTTTATGGATAGGGATCTGGAGGAGTTATTTCAACTATCGTACTATCTGGTCTATTGCACTCCCCAGAAGACTCAGTAATAGAGAGGGGTAAAGGATACTTTTTTCAATTTTAACAACTCTTTGCTAAAATGCCGGGTTAAAAAGGCTTGCTAAATCTCCACTAAGACTCGAACGTTCTCTCAATATAAAAGTTATTAAAAATTATTGACCGGATTCAACTTGTGAGATATATCAACCTCCATAAGGAGGAGTTACTACTATGAACTACGAAACCTTGATTCTGGACAAGAAAGGACCGATTGCAACCATTATCCTCAATCGGCCGGAGAGTTATAACGCTTTAAATAATACTTTAGGAAAGGAATTTCTGGAGGCCATCTTACACTGTGGCGAAGATCCGGATATCCGGACGGTAGTTATTACAGGAGCCGGAAAGGCATTTTGTGCTGGTGGGGATGTGAAGAGTTTTAAAGATAATCTGGATTCCATTTCCATTTTTCTTAAACAGCTCATTCTCTATTTTCATACGGCTCTTTCCGAGATCAGTCGGATGCCAAAACCTGTGATTGCAGCGGTCAACGGGGTTGCAGCAGGTGCCGGGATGAGCCTGGCCATGGCTTGTGACATGGCTATTGCCGTTGAAACGGCCAGGTTTACCATGGCCTATACCGGCATTGCGGCTACACCTGATGGGAGCTCTACGTATTTTCTCCCCAGACTGGTGGGATTAAAACGGGCGATGGAATTGGTGTATACCAATCGCGTGCTAACGGCCAAAGAAGCCCTTGAGTGGGGACTTATCAATCAGGTTGTCCCTGAAGCAGATTTTAAAAATGCAGTGGAAACCCTGGCCGGACAACTGGCTCAGGGTCCTACCTGGGCTTTAGGGCACGCCAAACGCCTCCTCTACCTCAGTGAGCATGCTTCTTTAGAAACCCAGATGGAAAATGAAGCTCAATTTATTGCCATGGCCGGAAAAACAATGGATTTCAAAGAGGGAATTACGGCCTTTGTGGAAAAACGAAAAGCGCAATTTCAAGGAAAATAACGGAAGCAGGAAACAAGAAGCCAGAAGCAGGAAGCAAGAAACCGAAAGTAAATTCCTTGCTTTTTACTCCTGGCTTCTTGGCCCTTACCCTTTATAGATAGTTTCCTGCCCTTTGCTTTAAAGAAGTGTACTTATTGGAAGGCCACCAGATTACCAAGCGGTTTGGAGGACTGGTCGCTTTAAATAAAGTCGATTTTTTCATCAAGCCCGGGGAGATTTTAGGCTTGATCGGCCCTAACGGAGCCGGAAAGACCACACTCTTTAATGTGATTACCGGTGTCTATACTCCGAGTTCAGGAACGATCCTGTTTAGGGAAATCCCTATATCCGGGCTCAAACCCCATCAGATTTGCCAGTTGGGGATCAGCCGAACCTATCAACTGGTTCGACCTTTTCCTTCGCTGACGGCTCTTCAAAATGTTCTGGTCGGGATCTACTTTGGACAGGATAAGCGGTCCACCTGGCATGGCGAGGAGGGAAAAGGGAAAGAGGAAAAAACGGGAGGGGGAAGAAAAAAGGATGCGGAACAGGAAGCCTTAGAACTTTTGGACTTTCTTGGGCTCTCCCACAAAGCCCATACCTTAGCCAGGAATTTAACCATGATGGAACGAAAACGTCTGGAAATTGCCAGGGCCTTAGGGACTCATCCGCAACTTCTGTTACTGGATGAAGTCATGGCCGGTCTCACACCCTCGGAGATCTCTTCCACCATATCCCTGATCCGACAAATTCGGGAGAGAGGAATTACCATTTGCCTGATCGAACATATCATGAAGGCCATTATGGAACTTTCAGATCGGGTGGTGGTTCTCCACCACGGAGAAAAGATAGCTGAAGGAACCCCTGAAGAAGTCACCCACGACCCCGGTGTGATCGCCGCTTATCTTGGAGAATAACTCTATGGAAATACTTTCCGCCTTACCGGTTCAACTACTCCATGGCCTGGTCTATGGGATGCTTTTATTTCTGGTCGCCTCCGGACTCACTTTAATCTTTGGGATGATGGGCGTACTTAATTTTGCCCATGGAACTCTATACATGTTGGGGGCTTATTTTTCGTTTACACTTCTTCAAGTAACCGAAAATTTCTGGTTAAGTTTACTCCTGGCTCCTATTCTGGTCGGTGGTATCGGAATCTTAATCGAAAGATTCTTGCTTAGAAAAATCCATACCTATGGCCATGCCCATCAATTATTGCTTACCTTCGGAGTTGCCTTTATCATTGAAGAGATGGTTAAGTGGATTTGGGGAAATGAGCCTTTGTTTGTAAAAATTCCAGCCGTCTTATCCGGCTCCGTCCATTTCTTTGGCATCTCCTACCCAACTTACCGTCTCTTTATTCTGGCAACCTCACTGGTTGTTTTTGCCATCTTGTTTACGATTCTCTTTAAAACCCGAGCAGGAATTATCGTTCTGGCTGCCGTATCTAACAGGGATATGGTTAATGCCCTGGGAATCAATGTTCCCCTGGTCTTTACGGCTCTTTTCGGCGTCGGTGCGGCCCTGGCCGGTTTGGCCGGAGTCATTGGAGGTCCTTACCTGATCACCAACCCCGGTATGGCTGCTACCATTATTGTGGATCTGTTTGTTGTTATCGTTGCAGGAGGCCTCGGCTCCATTCAAGGGGCCTTACTGGCCTCGTTTTTGGTCGGAGAGCTTCAATCCTTAGGGGTTTTATTCATTCCAGAACTGGCTATTGTCTTTGAATTCTTGTTGATGGCCGTGATTTTGATCATCAAACCCGAGGGATTATTGGGAGAAAAAGGATAATGAACAGAAAAATCCTCTACCAACTCATCGTTTTGATCGTTCTGGTCATTCTTGTTTTCATGCCGAATCTCATTTCAGAATATAAACTCAATCTGATCATCAGAATGGCCATCTATGCCCTGTTTGCCGTAAGTTACAATATTCTTTTCGGTCAGGCCGGGCTACTTTCGTTCGGTCATGCGGCTTATTTCGGGATGGGGGCTTACACGACGCTTTTTCTCTTTAAACACGTTAAAATGCCCCTTATATTGGGTATTTTATCCGGTGGTATTCTAGGGGGGCTTCTGGGACTCGTGTTCGGGATTTTCGTAGTTCGACTCGGAGGGGTTTCCTTTGGTCTCCTGACCCTGGCTTTTAATCAGTTTATCTACGCCATAGCCGAAAAATGGCGACCGGTCACCGGTGGAGAAGACGGTCTGACGGCCAGTCGACCCGATATGTATATTCCGGGAATCGGAGAGGTTGAAATGTTCAGCACGGTCCACTGGTACTATTTTGTTCTGATCACGGTACTCATCTCTATCTTTGGGTGTTGGTATTTCACCAAGACTCCTTTAGGCCGTTTAAACCTCTGTATGCGGGAGAATGAAGAACGTACCAGGTTTATCGGTTATAACACGTACCTTTCCAGGTTGATCATTTATGTCCTCTCAACGTTTTTCGCCGGAATCGCCGGAGCTTTAGCCTCATCCTTCCAGGAATTTGTATCTACTTCGTTTATTAATTTAGATAAATCTGCCGAGGTCCTGATGATGACCTTTATTGGAGGAGGTGGAACTTTCGTCGGTCCTATCCTGGGGGCCTGTTTTCTGATTTACATCAACGATCTTCTTAGTACCCTTACCGAAAGGTGGGCTGTGATCCAGGGAGCTATCTTTATCCTGCTGGTTCTTTATGCCCCCCGGGGACTTTCTGGACTTGCGGAACCCCTGACGAAAATACTGGATAAAACAGGAGAAGTACAGAGAGCTTAGAAGCAGATATACCCCAAAACTCTTGGGATGATTCTATAAGTTGAGGAGCCCATTTGAATGAAAAACGGAGTCTTATTGGAAATAAGGGGACTTTATAAAGACTTTAGTGGAATCAAAATTATTGAAGGAATCGATTTATCGATAAAAAAGGGTGAACGACATGCCATTATTGGGCCTAATGGAGCCGGAAAGACGACCTTTTTTAACCTTTTAACGGGGCGGTATAAACCTTCCAGAGGGCATATCTACTTTAATGGCCGAGAGATCACAGGATGGCCTCCCCATAAGATTAACCGGATGGGAATCTCCCGGTCCTTTCAGATTACCAATATTTTTCCCAGGTTGACCGTTTTTGAAAATGTGCGTGCGGCGGTTCTTTCAAAAAATCATATCCGGTTTAATTTGATTTCCCGAGTAAACCGGATGAAAAATATCACCGAGGAAACCTACTTTATCCTCCAAAAAATAAATCTCTTGGATAAAAAGGATCAATTGGCCGGAGAACTTGCATATGGAGAACAGCGGGCCCTGGAAATCGGGATTACCCTGGCTACAGACCCCATACTGATTATGCTGGATGAACCTACGGCCGGTATGTCCATCGCCGAAACCCGGGAAGTGGTTAAGCTCATCGATCAATTAACCCGAGGAAAAACCTTGATGATTATTGAACATGATATGGAAGTCGTCTTTACCCTGGCGGATGTAATTACCGTGATCCATTATGGAAAAGTTCTGGCAACCGGAAAACCCGAAGAAATAAGGCGGAATCCGTCGGTCAAAGATGCCTATCTGGGAGAACATGGAAACTGAAGAATCTGCCAGACTTCCGAGGTTTAAAAACGACCAAACTACCTCTCCTTCCCCGTCAATGGGCTTTCATAGGTAGATTTTTAACCCCTACCCTCTTCCCGACGCGGGAAGAGGGAACTCGGGGATTGTTGGAGTCCCAACTCTTCCCTTCCCCCCAGGAGAAGGGAGTTGGAGGGATCAGGGCCAAAAAACCTACTTCAGAAAGCCGGCAATGGGGAGAGAAGGAGGCCGGTACTTTGTCTATGCTGGAATTAAAATCGGTTAATACCTACTACGATAAAAGTCATATCTTGCATGATGTTTCTCTTAAAGTCTATAGCGGAGAGATTGTGGCTTTACTGGGTCGAAATGGGGTTGGAAAGACAACCACCCTGAAAACCATCATGGGCTTGACCCCACCCCGTAGCGGTTCTATTTTCTTCAAAGGAAAAGAGATAGCCGGTCTAAAGCCTTTTCAAATAGCCCGGGCCGGGATTGGTTTTGTACCTGAAGAACGCTGGATTTTCCCGAAATTAACCGTCCATCAAAATCTCCTGATTGGAATCAAAACAGGTCCGGCTGCCAGGGAAAAATCGGAAAAAGGCTGGAATTTAGATAAATGCTATGAGTATTTTCCGGCCCTTCGAGAAAGGAAAAATCTCAAAGGAGGGGTTCTCTCCGGTGGTGAAAAACAGATGCTGACCATCGCACGAACCCTGATGGGAAACCCGGAATTGATTCTCATCGATGAGCCTACCGAAGGACTTGCCCCTAAAATTGTAGAAACCGTACGTCATATCATTCAAGAAATCAACCAGACGGGAACTACCATCCTTCTGGTAGAGCAGAAATTGGCTATTGCCTTAGCTTTGGCCAGCCGAATTTATGTCATGAGTAAAGGGACGATCCAATGGGAAGGAACTCCGGAGGATCTACGTCAACAAGAGGAGGTGCGAAAGAAATACCTGGAAGTATCCCAATGAAAATCTACCCATGTAGTTTGAGAGCTTTTAAAGGTCTTTCAAGAAAATAATTTTGACCGGGGTTGAAGGAGGTTTAAATGTATAAGTTTCAGTTTGATAGGTACCTGTCACCATTAAGTAAAAATTTTAACCTGCTATCCACTGTAATCTGCAGATTCTAGGATTCCGTAGATTGCAAAGGATCAGGGGATTAAATACCCATGAAAAAAAGTTTGCTCATCTTTATATTATTTCTCGCTTTGTCTGTAGGGGTTATGTTGGTCTGGCTTATGAATCTTCAGGCTGAAGAGCCTCCGATTAAACTGGGAGTCAACGAGATTCGCTCGGGAGCCTTTAAATCCAACGGGGATCGCATTATCTGGGGTATTGAAGCGGCTGTGAAGGAAGTCAACGATGCCGGAGGACTTCTAGGGAGAAAGGTTGAGATTGTTGTGGAGGATAATCAGATGAAAAACGACATCGCGGTCCAGAAAGTGAAAAAACTCCTTCTTGAGGATCAGGCTATTGCCATTCTCCAGGGATCATCCAGTAGTGTAGGTGGCGGTATCGCACAAACCATGCCCCGGTACAAAAAGATTTATCTGGACTTGGCTGCAGAAGCCGTCAGTATTACCGGAGAGAACTTTAATCCCTATGTATTTCGGACCTGTCTCAATGCTGCCATGCATGTAAAGGGTCTGGCCAAGTATTTTGCCGGTAAGGGCTATAAAAAGGTCTTCCTCATCAACCAGGATTACTCCTGGGGACACGATGTAGCTGATTATTATGAGAAATTCATCAAAGCCTTTGCCCCAGATACCCAGATTGTGGGTAAGGAATTCCATCCGATATTCAATAAGGATTTCGGTCCTTATATCAGCAAAATTAATGCTTCAGGAGCTGAGTACGTTATCAGTGGAAACTGGGGAACAGACCTGGCCCAGTTGATGATCCAGGGAAGGCAGTTTGGAATGAAAATCCTGGTAGGAGGAACCTTCTTTGATGATGATGGGGTTATGAATATTGTTCGGGAGAATGCCATTGGTTCTATCACGGCCAACATGTACCTGGCAGGCATAGATACCCCTACTGCTAAAGCCTTTGAAGAGAATTTTAACAAACTCAGTGGAGGAAAATGGCCGGTTTTTGTAGCCATGGAAGCCTATATTGGAACCAAGATGTTCTTACAGGCCATCAAAAAAGCAGGCTCCTTGGATACCGAAAAAATTATCGAGGCTTTTGAGGGGATGTCCATGGAAGGCCCCATCGGGACTCTAACCATGAGAAAAGAGGATCATCAGATACAAACTCCAGTCGTCATAGGGGAAGTGGTAGAAAAGACCCCTTATTATGATTTCCCCTATCCCAAACCCCTCATGATCATTCCGGCCGAAGAAGTTTCCATAAGTCCGGAGGAAAGTGGCTGGAAGGGATGGCAGAAGAAGGAATAGAACGGGCATGGGTTTATTATTACCAGAGGTGGAGCGATGAAACCATCGCTTCACTTCTATTCCTGATCGAACAGATTGCTTCGTTTCTGCCATTACCGGTAATGAAAAGATATAAGCAGGAAGGATAACTATGAAAATCAAGGTGATTAATCCCAATACAACCGAAAGCATGACCAAGAAAATCGGCGAGGCAGCCCGTGCCGTTGCTGCTCCGGGAACCGAAATTCTGGCCTGTAATCCCACCATGGGGCCTGTCTCCATTGAAGGGCATTACGATGAGGCTATCAGTGTCCTTGGGATGTTGGAAGAAGTTCGTAAAGGTGAGAAGGATGGTGTAGATGGGTATGTTATTGCCTGTTTCGGCGACCCCGGTCTGTTGGCTGCCCGTGAAATTGCACGGGGACCTGTGATCGGTATTGCCGAAGCAGCCATGCATGCAGCCAGCTTCATTGCAACGGGTTTCTCCATTGTAACTACCCTGGCCCGTACCTGTGTGATTGCCCGACAACTGGTTGAAAATTACGGTATGACCCGATTTTGCAGAAATATCCGGGCAACGGACCTGGCGGTGCTGGAGCTGGAAGAAGAAGGTTCCAACGCACGACGGATCATTACCGAAGAGTGCCGTCGGGCCCTCCTTGAAGACCAATCCGGAGCTATCGTCTTGGGTTGTGCAGGAATGGCCGATCTGACTTCCCAAATCTCCCGGGAAATCGGGGCTCCTGTGATCGACGGTGTTGCGGCTGCAGTCAAATTTGTAGAGGCCCTGGTAGGATTAGGTTTGGGTACCAGCAAGGTCGGTGACCTGGCGTACCCACTGGTCAAAACCTATACAGGAATACTGCACCCTTTTGCCCCGTCAAGCAAGAAGTAAAATCAATTTTGTCCTTTGTTTATTCTTTCCCGAATGAAGCAAACAAGGGACAAAAGATAAAAGACGATGCCAGAATTCGATTTAATCGTACGAGGTGGGACCCTGATCAACCCAGATAGCACCCGAATCGCCGATATAGGTATCAAAGAGGATAAGATCAGTGCCCTTGGAGAGAATTTATTCGGGAGTACGAGAGAAGAAATCGATGCAACGGGTCTTTATGTATTTCCAGGTTTAATCGATGCCCACGTTCATTTCAATGAGCCGGGTCGGACCGAATGGGAAGGATTGGCCACAGGGAGCCGGGCGTTGGCAGCCAATGGGGTTACAGGTTTTATCGATATGCCGCTCAACTCCACCCCACCGGTTACAGATGGAGCTACCTTTGAAGCTAAAAAGGCCTGTGCGGAGCGGGAATCGATTATCGATTTTGGTCTTTGTGGCGGCATGATCCCCGGTAATGCCCGGGGAATGATCGAACAATGGCAACGAGGGGCCCTGGCTTTCAAGGCTTTCATGTGCTTCTCAGGAATTGAAGACTATCCCTGGTGTGATGATGCCGTTCTGTATGATGGAATGAAAATAGCGGCAGATTTGGGAGCCATAGTGAGCGTCCATGCCGAAAACCACGACATTGTTACAGCACTCACCGCACGGGCAAAACTCAAAGGAGATCATTCGGCGGCTGCTTACGAGGCCACCCGTCCGCCTATCACCGAAGTTGAAGGTATCCAAAGGGCTCTGCTTCTGGCTTCCCATCGAGATGCTCCACTGCATATCTTGCATGTTTCATCACGGGAAGGAATCCTGGCAATACGAGAAGCCAAAACAAAGGGAATAAATGTATCCGCCGAGACCTGTCCCCATTATCTGATCTTTGAACTGGAAGACGTCGATGTCTTAGGACCCGTGGCCAAATGTGCACCTCCTATTCGCGGCGGCGTCCATCGAGAGGCTTTATGGAGAGCTATTGAGGATAGAACCCTGGATATTATTGTATCGGATCACTCTCCCAGCCCACCGGAGCTTAAAGCCAAAAAGCTTCTGGATGCCTGGGGTGGTATCCCCGGTTGTCAATTTGGTCTTCCGGCTATGCTGGAATACGGCCATCACCAACGAGGTATCTCCCTTAATCGAATTGTGGAACTCTATAGTACAAGGCCGGCCCAACGGTTTAACCTGGCCCCTGCAAAGGGATCCCTCATCGTAGGTGCCGATGCCGATATTGCGTTAGTAGATCTTCATAAGACGATCACCCCCCGTGCAGAGGATATTTTATACCGTCACAAACAAAGTCCCTACCTGGGACGTACCTTACGCGGAACTGTTGTTCGAACTATCCTGCGAGGTCGAACGGTGTTCGCAGAAGGTCGTATTATCGAGGATGGCCGACGGGGTCAGATGATGATAAGATATTAAGGTGGTGAAGGATTCTCCATTGATTTTATATGAGTTTCAATGATCCCTTGGTAAAAATTTTAACCACTCTGACTTTTCTGATAGCCCTGATCTTAATCCCTGTAGACCCTGTCCGGCTATACAGAATGGAACCGGTTAAAATAATGCCGTTGGGTGATTCCATTACCCAGTCAGATTCTCAACATAACAGCTATCGCAGGAACTTATGGCAAAAGCTTAAAGCCGACGGATATAACATAGACTTTGTCGGAAGTCAGAGGGAAAACTTCGGGGGACCACCTCCGAATCCTGATTTTGATCTGGATCACGAGGGTCATTGGGGATGGCGGGCGGATCAAATCTTGGAAAAAATCGATGGATGGGCAGCTACTTATCAACCGGATATCGTGCTGATTCACCTGGGACATAACGATCTGAGCCAGGGGCACAGTATCTCCAGCACCGTTCAAGAATTGGGGGAAATCATAGAGGTCTTGCGTCGTCATAATGCCCACATAATCGTACTTCTGGCCCAAATCATTCCAACCTATCCCCCCAGTCCTGCCATTCAAAAGCTGAATGCAGAAATCTCCCGGCTGGCCGTAGCAAAAAATACCAGAGAATCCCCTGTTCTCCTGGTTAATCAAGCAGAAGGTTTTGATGCCTGGGAGGATACCTTTGATGGCCTCCATCCCAATGAACCGGGAGAGGAAAAAATGGCTACCAGGTGGTATACCGCCCTGGTTAAGGTTCTTAAAGATAAAACAAATTCTCCTTAGTACCTTGTAAAGTTAATGCGGTTTTGCAGGAAGGAGAAGTTGGAGCCGGAGATGCCGTTGAATTGATCCGCCGGGATGAAAGCCAGGTTACAATTGCAGAGATGGTTTGGCTTATCCGTGGGAGAAAGAAGTAATCTCAACCTGCTTTTCAGTTAAGTTTCACCTTGACATTAACTCCCGAGGGGGGTTTTGTAAAGTTACCGGGTATATGGGTAGAGACTGTCTTTGGTGATGTCTGAGAAGGTATCTGCTGAGGTAGATAACTTCAACCAGATGCTTTCACTACAAAAGGAAGGTGTTATGAAAGTCAGACGTTATGGTTTTCTACTTGGATGGATTTTCTTGTGGATAATCTTCTCCTCTATATCGGTACAAAGCGAAGAAAAGGATATCAGTCAGGTTCGTAAAATCCTCGAAGAAGGTGGGGTCAAATTTGTAGAGGCAATTAACAAAGGGGATGCTGCTGCAGCTGCTGCCCTCTATACCGATGACGCTATCCTTATGCCTCCGAATAGTGAAATGATCAAAGGAAAATCGGCGATTCAGGAATTCTGGAATACAAGCATTCAAATGGGTATAAAAAATGTAAGTACAACCGTTGTGGACATCCAGGTAAGTGGAGATCTGGCCTATCGGATTGGTAAATATACCCTTACCGTCCAGCCTCAGGATCATCCAGCCGTAACCGATTCAGGTAAATTCCTCGATATATGGAAACGGCAGGCGGATGGTTCCTGGAAAATTCAGGTAGATACCTGGAACAACGATACACCGGCACATCATGGTCAACAGTAATATAGAAGCCACATGGGCTTATCATAATGCAACGAAACACTCCTATTGGAGTGTCCGTAATCAGCCCCATTTTTTAGATTGGGAGAATCAACCTCTTCCGTTTAAAATTTACTCCACCCTTGAGTCTATTCCTTTACCGAATCCTATGGACCCGCTGGAGATGGCTGCAGGAGTGGCCATCTCCGGATTGAACATCCAACCGGAAGGAGATTGTATCCCAGATCTTACTACCCTGGCACGAATTCTTTATTTCTCTGCAGGTATTACCCGGCGAAGGACTTATCCCGGCGGAGAGATTTATTTTCGTGCGGCTGCTTGTACAGGAGCACTCTACGAAATAGAACTCTACCTGGTCTGTGGTAATCTGCCAGATCTGGAAGCCGGGGTTTATCATTTTGGTGTACATGACTTTGCCTTACGGCAATTACGCCGGGGCGATTATCGAGGAGTATTGGTAAAGGCCAGTGGAGATGAACCTGCAATCTCTCATTCTCCGGCGATTCTTATCTGTACCGGAACCTATTGGCGCAATGCCTGGAAATATAGGGCTCGAACCTATCGGCATTTCTTTTGGGACAATGGAACCATCCTGGCCAATCTTCTATCAATCTCCACTTCCCTCCAGGTGCCCGCACGGATTGTGTTGGGGTTTGTGGACGAGGAAGTAAATCGACTATTGGATCTCGATACCCGGCGTGAAGTGGCTCTCTCATTGGTACCTTTGGGTCGGGTTGCCGAACCACCCCCTGCAGTCCAGGGAGAAATCTTACCCCTTCATCTTGAAACGGTTCCCCTGTCCAGGCGAGAAGTGGATTATCCCAGTATGAGAAAGATGCATGAAGCCTCTATGCTTACGAGTCCAGAAGAGGTTCGTATGTGGCGAAGCGGAACTTTCCAGGTATCGACCCCGGAACCGACAGGAAGGCTTTTTCCCCTCCCACCCTATCGAGAGGAAGAACTACCTGCCGACCCCATTCACAAGGTTATCCTGAGGCGGGGATCTTCGAGACAGTTTGCCTGGAAATCGATTTCCCTTATACAACTCTCTATTTTACTCTCCCTGGCTACACGAGGAATACCTGCGGATTTTCTTGAGCCTTTCGGCACACAACTCAACGATCTCTATCTCATAGTCCATGCCGTGGAGGACTTGCCCTCGGGTGCGTACTTCTTCCATCGTGACAAAAAGGCCCTCGAATTACTTAAAGAAGGAGACTTCAGGCAACAGGCAGGCTATTTAGGGCTTGAGCAGGAATTACCGGCGGATGCCAGTGTGGATGTTTTTTTTCTGGCAGATCTCCATCGGATATTGGAACGGTTTGGTAACCGGGGTTATCGGGCAGTTCAACTTGAAGCGGGCATTCTAGGAGGAAAACTCTATCTGACGGCATATGCCCAACGCCTGGGTGCAACGGGTTTGACCTTTTATGATGACGAGGTTGTGGAGTTCTTCTCACCCCATGCTGCCGGGAAAAGCACCATCTTCCTTGTGGCGTTGGGGGTAGGAGTTAAACCGAGGCCTTAACCAGAAGGCTGAAGGAGTAAAACATGATTCGTACACCAATTTGCGACCTTCTCGGAATTACCCATCCCATCGTTTTGGGTGGAATGAGTACCGGAACTTCTGTACCCCTGGTTGCTGCTGTTTCCAATGCAGGCGGACTCGGTATCCTTGGTGTTACTGGAATGAGTGCCGCTCAGATAAATGAACAAATTACCGCAATCCGGGCTACAACGGACAGGCCTTTTGGGATAAATTACCTCTTATTCCGAACCGACGATGCAAGCTTTGAAGCTGCCCTGACTGCCGGAGCTCCGGTTATTTCCACTGCCTGGGCACGTTCGGATCAAGACCTAAGATCTTATTTTGACCGTGTGCACGAAGCCGGATTAAAGGTTATTCATATGGTTAGCGAAGTTCCCGAAGCCATACGGGCTGCTGAAGCGGGAGCCGACGTCATTGTTGTCCAGGGCACCGAGGGAGGTGGTCATGTGGGGTGGATGGCCTCTATGGCACTGATCCCCATGGTTGTAAGGGCAGTTGCACCACGCCCTGTACTTGCGGCAGGGGGTATTGCCGATGGACGTGGATTAGTCGCCGCTTTGGCTCTGGGAGCAGAAGGTGTTCTCCTGGGAACACGAATGCTGGCCACCCATGAATCCCCCCTTCACCCTAATCTCAAGCAAGCTATTGTCCGCAGTGACGGTCATGACACCGTACTTACCGAGATCCCTGATATTGCCAGTGGACAAATCTGGCCGGGGGCCATGGCCCGTGCTCTGCGTAACCGCCTCATCGAACGCTGGGCCGGAAGAGAATGGATGTTACGTCGGCGTTACCAGGAAGAAGGCAAAGCAGCCCTGGAAGCACGGTTGGCCGGAGATGTTGAAAATGCCCCTATCCTGATCGGACAGGATGCCGGACTTATCGATGCCGTACTTCCGGCCGGCGAGATCATCCACCGCATGATTGCCCAGGCAGAAGAAATCATTAAAGGACACTTGAATCTCCTCATCCAACCCGGATCACCCACACAACCTTAACCTGGAATAACGATAAGGAATACGCAGAATTCTACTTGATTTCTTGCTCTGTCCATGATTATTATTTCTTGAATAAGCCTTAATGAATTCACAGCTCCAAGTAGGAGGGAATCCCATAAATAAATAAAAAACTTTAAGGAGGTCAGTAATGAGTGGTCCATTGAATAAATATAGCTCTGTTTTAACTCAAAAGCGCTCGCAAGTCGGTTCACAAGCGATGCTCTATGCTACGGGCTTAACCGAAGCAGATATGGATAAAGCCCAGGTTGGTATTGCCAGCATGGGTTGGGAAGGAAATCCTTGCAATATACATCTTAATGACCTGGCCAGGCTGGTTAAGGCCAGTGTTCAGGAAGCGGGACTGGTTGGATTTATTTTTCATACGATCGGAGTCAGTGATGGGATATCCATGGGGACCGAAGGGATGAAATATTCACTCCTTTCCCGTGAAATCATTGCCGATTCCATCGAAACGGTGATGCGAGCCCAATGGTACGACGCCAATATCTCTATTCCCGGATGCGATAAGAACATGCCGGGTTCGCTGATCGCCATGGGCCGATTAAACAGACCCAGCATCATGATTTACGGGGGTACGATTCGACCGGGATTTCTTGGCCACAGGAAACTGGATCTGGTCTCGGCTTTTGAAGCCTATGGCCAGTTTGTTGCGGGTCAAATCACCGAAGAAGAAATGAAAAAAGTAATTCGGTATGCCTGTCCGGGTCCCGGTGCTTGTGGAGGTATGTACACGGCCAATACGATGGCAGCAGCCATCGAGACCATGGGAATGAGCCTCCCTTTTAGTTCCTCCAGCCCTGCTACCAGCGAAGAAAAGCGTCGAGAATGTTCCCAGGTCGGCCCGGCCATACGGAACCTGATGGAGAAAGACATCAAGCCCCGGGATATCATGACCCGTAAGGCCTTTGAAAATGCCATTACCATGGTAATGGCCCTCGGTGGCTCTACCAATGCGGTGCTCCATCTCATGGCTATAGCCAAGGCAGTAGAAGTTCCCTTGAGCCTCTCCGACTTTCAAGAAATCGGCTATCGAACGCCTTATATAGCGGACTTAAAGCCCAGCGGTAAGTATGTAATGGAAGATCTGTACCAGGTTGGAGGGGTACCTGCGGTTCAGAAATTACTCTTGAAGGAAGGGCTACTGCATGGGGATTGTTTGACGGTCACGGGTAAAACCCTGGCCGAAAATTTAGAAAATGCACCTGACCTTGCCGCAGGACAGAAAATCATTTTTCCTTTATCCAATCCCATCAAGAAAACCGGCCATCTCCGAATTCTCTACGGCAATCTAGCCCCGGAAGGAGCTGTTGCGAAAATCACCGGCAAAGAAGGTACCCGTTTCTCCGGTCCTGCTAAAGTGTTCGATTCAGAAGAAGCATGCCTCGAAGGAATCGAAAAGGGGAAAGTAGTGGCCGGTGATGTGGTGGTCATTCGCTACGAAGGGCCTAAAGGTGGACCCGGAATGCGGGAAATGCTGTCTGTTACCAGCGCCATTATGGGAGCCGGCCTGGGAAGTAGTGTCGCCCTTATCACCGACGGTCGTTTTTCCGGAGGTACCCACGGTTTTGTGGTGGGTCATATAACACCCGAGGCACAATCCGGTGGCCTCCTCGCCATCGTGGAGGATGGAGACCGTATCACCATTGACGCAGAACAAAATACCATTACCCTGGAAGTACCCCAAGAAGTGATCAATCAACGCCTTGCCAGATGGAACCCTCCACCTTACAAAGTAACCAAAGGGGCTTTGTATAAGTTCATCAAAACCGTTTCTTCGGCCTCAGAAGGATGTGTGACCGATCAATAGAAATTAACAGTGCTGAGACAGTCCCGCCCATCTATGGGACTGTCTCTCTTAGCTGTTTGTGTTTCATGAAGTAGAGGCAGGTTCCAAACCTGCCTCCACATAAGGATCTTATTCTTAATTACCGTGAAATACGAATTGAGATGACTTATGAAGGAGTAAAGATGGAAAATACCGCGGCCAATCGAATCGAGGAAATTTTACATTTTTGGTTTGGAGACCTTCAAACCATTAACCTGGAGGAGCGGATAGAGCTTTGGTTTGGTGGAAGTGAAGAAACCGATCGACTCATTCGAGATAAATTCGGGCCGGACCTGCTACGGGCTATAAGTGGAGAGCTTGCCCACTGGGAAGAAACGCCCCGAGGGAGTCTTGCCCTGATCATCCTTCTGGATCAGTTTTCCCGTAACATTTATCGAAATACACCTAGAGCTTTTGCTCAGGATGAAATGGCCCTTGGTATATGCCTTCGAGGTATGGATCAGGGTAAAGATCTGGCTTTAGACCTCCTGGAACGCGTATTTTTTTATCTTCCCATGGAACATTCTGAAGATCTGGAAATTCAACGAAAATCGGTAAAGGCTTTTGAAAGCCTCGTAAAGGCAGCTCCACCCGAGATGAAAAAAACCTTTGAAAGCTTTCTGGATTATGCCGTACGACATTATATCATCATCGAGAAATTCGGACGATTTCCCCACCGCAATGAAATTCTCGGCCGGGCTTCGACTCCAGAAGAACTGGAGTTTCTCACCCAGCCTGGATCCTCTTTTTAATTCGGGTGCTCAGAGCCTCTAAGACCTGTTCTCCGGAAGAACCAACATAAACCTTCCGAGGGCTTAAGAAGTGGAAGAGTCTATCTTAGCTGCCTGTAGATGGAGTATTTTTTGTAGAGCCGGTAAATCAATTGGCTTGACAAAATAAGCATCACATCCGGCTTCCTGAAAACGGGGTTGGATCAACTCCTCCTTATATATCGTAAGAGCTATCAGAACTACTTTAGAAAGACCTGGTTCCTGTCGAAGCCGTCTGGCTACTTCATAACCATCTATAAAAAGATAAGCTTCTACATCCGCCCTTTTCGCCTGATCTGCAAGCCCTTGATTATCGGAACTTATAAGCAATACTATAGGTACGGAAGAAGCAACGGTTCGTATCCGGGTAACAACCTCCAAGCTGCATCTGTCGGATAGGTCCACGAGGACCACATCAAAACTCTCTGCCGTGAGATGCTTTAGTCCCTCCTCTAAGAGCCTGACAAATATTAACTCCAACGGAGTTGTATCTGTTTCTATTAAAAGTTCCTTCAGTAGACAGGAGTCTTCCGAATTGCCTTCGAACAGTAAAACTTTAAGGGATTTATGGGTTACTTTATCCACTCTTGTAGGCCTGGTGAAGGGGAGAGGTTAAGACTTTCACCGGCTTGAAGAAGATACGATGGCTGGTTTTCTGATGCTTAAAATTATTCCTTAAAAGACAAGTTTAAATACCGAGAGGATTTTCTATTTAAGCTACAAATGAAGAGATCCTTGTTTTATCTTCCTTAACTTTACCAACTCTATATGTCAAAACAATTTTATAACAAAGTCAACAAAAATAGCCAAATTTATCTAATATTAGGATAAAATAGCAGGTAGAAATAAAGGAGGTGAGTCCTTTCGGGAGGTTCCTTCAGGACCCTTAGGGCCCGACCTCCCGGTTTCCTTCCCTTTGGGCGGGTTCTTCGAAGAGGGTAAGTACCGCGGCCCCTTGCACTTCTCCCCCTCGCAAGCGCTCCAGGGCATCCTGGGCTTGTTGGAGGGAAAATACCTGTACCGTCGTTTTAACCGGTACCTTCGGAGCGATGGCCAGGAATTCTTCACCATCCTGGCGGGTCAAATTTGCCACGGAACGAATAACCCGCTCTTCCCATAGCAGGCGATAAGGAAAAGAAGGAATATCGCTCATATGGATCCCGCCACAAACCACCGTTCCCCCCTTAGCCGTTGCAGCAAGGGCTGCCGGAACCAGGGAGCCCACTGGGGCAAAAATAATAGCTGCATCCAACAGTTTCGGAGGTAACTCTGTTGAACTACCAGCCCAGACAGCCCCCAGCTGGCGAGCAAACGTCTGGGCCTGGATATCACCCGGTCGGGTAAAGGCATAAACCTGCTTCCCCTGATATACTGCTATCTGAAGAATAATATGGGCAGCAGCCCCAAATCCATAAATCCCCAACCGTTCTGTGTTGGGCCCGGCCAACCGATAGGATCGGTATCCGATGAGTCCTGCACACAGAAGCGGAGCAACTTCTATATCGGAATAAGTTTCCGGTAAGTGAAACCCATAGCGTTGATCGGCAACAGTATATTCTGCATACCCTCCATCGACGGTATAGCCTGTAAAAAGGGGACGATCACACAGGTTCTCCTGCCCACGTTGGCAGTAACGACACCGACCGCAGGTAGATGCCAGCCAGGGTATCCCAATTCGGTCACCCACACGAAATCGTTCAACCCGATCTCCAACTTGAATAACCGTTCCTACAATCTGATGACCCAAAATAAGTGGAAGTTTCGGATTGGGAAGTTCACCTTCAAAAACATGCAAATCGGTGCGGCATACAGCACAGGCATGAACTCGAACTAAAACCTGATCCGGGTTGGGATGTGGAACAGGTACTTCCTGTGCCTGCAGGGGCTGCTTCGGTGCTTCCAATACCATGGCCTGCATTTTATCTGGAAATTTCATACCCTCTCTGCTCTGTGGAGGTAAGGAAGTATGGAGGTATGGGAGTGTGGGAGGATTTCCACCTCTACTCCCACACTCCCATACCCCCACACTCCCATACTTCCTTACCCCCACACTCCCATACCTCCATGACCCTTCGGGGGAGGAGATTCATAACTTATGAAAAAATGTGGGTTCAAGACTTAAATATTTACTTTATTAAGATTACCATCCTTTTTCCTTTACTTTCTTCCTTCAAGCATAGAATATTTATATGACTTCGTCAATAAAAATAACCCCAGACCCTCTGTGGAAAGGTCAGATGCTTCAAATTCGAAATTTAACTTATAACGTTGGAGATCGGGAACTGCTTTCCGATGTGAATTGGAATATTCATCCTGGAAAACGGGTTGCATTAATTGGTCCTAACGGAGCCGGTAAGACAACTCTTTTACGTATAATCAGCGGTGAAATCCAGCTTGAGGAGAAAAATGTTATCATGCCTAAAGGATATCGCATGGGATATCTTCCTCAAGAGGAAATAGCCGTTGGTAAAGGACCGATATTAGATACTGTACTGGAAGGACATGGTAAAATTGTGGAACTGGAAAAGGAAATAGCAGAGATTCATCGGATGTTAGACTTACCCGGGAAAAACCATGACGTACTCATAAATCGGCTGGGGACTTTGGAGGAACACTATAATTCACTGGGGGGATACCGATTAGAATCCCTGGCTAAGAGTATCCTCTCCGGGTTGGGCTTTAAAGAAGCCGATTTTTACCGACCCTTATCCGATTTGAGTGGGGGCTGGCGCATGCGGGTTTATCTGGCCCGGCTCCTGATTCAGAATCCGGACCTTCTTTTGTTGGATGAACCCACCAATCACCTGGATCTTCAGTCACTGGAATGGTTAGAGAGCTACCTGAAGAGTTTTCCCGGGAGTATGATCCTAGTTTCCCATGATCGTTTTTTTATCGATCGTTTGGCACAGGAAATTGTCGAATTGGATCGGGGCAAACTTACCCACTACCCAGGAAACTACCATTCCTATGAAAAGCAAAAGGCTCTCCACCGGGAACAACTCCTGAAAAAATGGGAAGAGCAAAAGGCCGAGCGAGAGCGACAACAGAAATTTATTGATCGTTTTCGATACAAGGCTTCTAAAGCAGCTCAAGTACAGAGTCGAATCAAACGGTTAGAGAAGATGGAGATCATTGAACTGCCACCTCCTCCCCGTCGAATCAGTTTCAAAATCACCGTAGAAGTACTCAGTTTTAAGGATGTTCTTCAAATTGAAAAAATGTCTTTTCGGTATGATCAGGATTGGGTACTACAGGAGGTGGATTTTAAACTCTATCGAGGTGAAAAAGTAGCCCTTGTTGGAAGCAACGGGGTCGGAAAAACCACCTTGATGAAATTGATTTTCGGTCAGTTGACACCCCAAAAGGGAACCATCCGGATTGGTCAGAGAACAACGATGGGTTATTATGCACAACACCAGGTGGATACCCTTAATCTGGAGGCAACAGTCTACGATGAGGTCGCTTCCACGGCTGCTCCTTCCCATCGATCCAAAATAAGGGAAGTGTTAGGTCTCTTTCAATTTAGCGGGGAGGATATTTATAAGAAAATTCCGGTTCTGTCCGGTGGGGAAAAGGCCCGGGTCTCTTTAGCTAAAATCTTACTTTCGCCGGTAAACTTTCTTATCATGGATGAACCTACCAACCATCTGGACCTGACCTCTAAAGAGGCCCTTGAAGAGGCTTTATCCCAGTATGAAGGAACGTTGCTAGTCATCTCCCACGACCGTTATTTTTTGGATAAGTTGGTTAATCGGGTTGTCGAACTTGAAGCAAGAAAATTAAAAGAATATTCCGGAAACTATTCCGAATATTTAGAGAAACGTGAAGCAGACATTCGGTCCCTGCAGGGATCCGGAAAAAAATCTGATGGTGGGATGCCTATCCCTACTCGTCAAATCCTCAACAAGGAACGGAATCGCTTGAAAAGGGAGATCGAGCAACTGGAAAATCAAATAATTGCTTTAGAGAAACAAAAAGCTGAAATAGAAGTAATCATGGCATGTCCGGAAACCTATCAAAACGGGGAATTTGCTACTATCTTACAGATAGATTATTCAAAACTTAAAAAGAATCTGGATCAACTGATCCAAAAATGGGAAGAGACTCAACTGGCCTATGAAGATTTAATAACACGCCTGTCAGGTTAAAACTGACCGAATATAACCTCCGGTAGTACACGATTTACTTAGTTTTGCTTGACTTTTAAGTGGTCCCCCCCCCTTGGCCCCTCTCCCGAAGCTTCAGGAGAGGGGAACCGGCAAATCTCCATCAACTCCCCAAGCATCTCCTCTCCTGAAGCTTCGGGAGAGGGGGTTGGGGGGTGAGGGCAGAGAATTCCTCAAATTTAACTTTACAAAGTAGTAGATCAGGGTACTTTTAATACTTATAGAACTTACGCAGTTGGATTGAGAACATAGACAGGATGAGCCAGATAAGCCCTTACCGCCTCCCGAAGGATAGCCATCTTCGCCTCCTACCAACTCACCCCTGTTCGCAGACGATAGACCTCCAGACGCAA
>JAUQPW010000177.1 GCA_030550175.1 bacterium | reverse complement strand
ACGCTGCGGGAGAGGGAAGTCGGTGGATCTCCAGGTCAGCTTCCCAGGTAACCCCTCTCCCGAAGCCTCGGGAGAGGGACCGGGGGTGAGAGCAAAATGGCTATCCAAATTTAACTTTCCAAAGTGGTAGTAAAAAATCTATTCTTACTGCCTTAGCCATAACTTTGCTTATCTTAAACATAGAACAAAAGATATATCTGTTTACCGTGAAAAGGCTCTGTAAAGGTCAGGGTAACTCCCTATGCGTCAAGTTAAGGATTAGACCTGGGGTCTAACCCCTTCTAGGGGGCCTGGGTGCCGGGTTAAGGTGCCTCCACCCCGTCCTTCCCTCGTTTCACAGGAGGGAACCTCGCTTCAAAGTTCCTTCCCCTGCAAAGCGGGGGAAGGTCAAGGGGGATGGACCTTACTCTTATCCCAGTGCCCAGACCCCTGGAGGGGGTATTCAGGTCGAAAATAAGGCTTCTCCCCTTCTTAGCTGGATGCGTAGGGGGTGACCCTATCTCTGGGGAAAACCATAACGTTAAGATTAAAGAGTAAGGCTGAAGGGTTTTTTAGCTCTATCAGAAGTGCTCTGTTTATAGCCAGGTAACTATAAACAGGTTGTTCCTACGGAATTTTAACCCTTAATTTAATCCCATTAAGACGACCCCTGCTATTCCAACAGGTAAATAGTTATAATTTATTCTATAATGTATTCTATATGGAACCTGAAAGTAGAATAACCGGGTAATTTAATATTATCAAGTTAAAAAATATTATAAAATGTAAAGTATTTTATTTTTTTGCAGTTTAAGGTAAGTGGTTCTATTTTCCTTAATGAAAAGAAATTTTAAAGCTTAAAGGCTAAGAGTTATGGGGAAGGGATAAAATAAAATAGTTTAAAAAACTTTTCCCCCTTGCCAAAAAAATCCACTTTACTTATATTAGTAGTTTGCGCTTCTCTTATTGTTGCTTTTCTGAAAGCAGAAGGAAGATCGAAAAGGTTATAAATCCTTAGGAAAGGAGGAAATAGGATACCCACGTCCTTAAAAAAACGATTATGAAACCTTCAAAAATGCATAATTTTGCGGCAGGGATTTCCACGGATAAAAGCTTGAAGCTTTATCTCCAGGAAATTGGGAAAATCCCCACCACAACCCGAGAGGAGGAGCGAGAACTGGCTGAGAGAATTCAAAAGGGGGATCAGGAAGCTCTGAATCGATTAATAGAGGGGAATTTAAAATTTGTAGTAAAAGTAGCTCAGGGTTACCAGGGGTGTGGCTTATCCCTAACTGATTTAATCAACGAAGGAAATTTAGGGTTAATTGAGGCCGCTAAACGATTCGACCCTTCGAAAAATGTTAGGTTTATTTCTTACGCGGTATGGTGGATTCGGCAATCCATTTTGCGGGCTTTATCTGAACAAGGCCGTACGATTCGATTACCCTTAAAGCAAGGGGGACTTCTGGTAAAAGTCGGTAAAGTCTATAGTGAGCTTTCTCAGGAAAAGAGTGGGCAAGAGCCAACCCCGAAGGAAATTGCGGACAGGATGGACCTCTCAGAAGATGAAGTTCGTGCCATCCTGGAATTTTCAAGGAAACCTTTATCTTTAGATGCCCCGACCATCGAGGATGAGAATATCACCCTCATGAATTTTGTAACCAATAGGAATAACCTGGCTCCCGATGAAGTCGTTATTAACCAAACCCTCGTTGAAGAGCTTCGGGGACTCCTGGATGAATTAGATCCCAGAGAAGCCACCATTCTCCGCTTACGCTATGGAATTGATGGAGAAGGGCCTCTAACCTTAGAGGAGATCGGGGAACGATTACGTCTGAGTCGAGAGAGAGTTCGACAACTGGAAAAGCGGGCCAAATCTAGATTAAAAAAACGGGCCGACGCTAAAAGCCTAGAGGATTATCTAAACTAAACGAATAAGGATTATTCTTAAACAGGTCTAAAATCTCTATTACAAGGGTGAGGACAAGAACGTGAAAATTAGAGAGATCCGTCAAGCTTATCATCATCTTCATCGATATCAAGAGATCCTGGGGATTCTGGTTAAGTATGGCCTGGCCGAATGGGTTAATCGGCTCCATTTAGATTTTGCGCAGGCTATTCTGGCCCGGCGAGTTAATCCGGACATTGCAAAATTACCCTTTGAAGTAAAGGTCCGCATGGCTCTTACAGAATTAGGCCCTACCTTTATTAAACTCGGGCAAATTCTCAGTGTTCGACCTGATCTGGTGGGTGTAGCTCAATCCGATGAGCTGACTCTGCTTCAGGATCAGGTGCCTCCAGATCCCATCGAATCGGTTCGGCGGGTTGTAGAAAGCGAACTAAAACAACCGATCCAGGATCTCTTCCAATATTTTGATGAGATTCCTTTGGCGTCGGCTTCCATCAGCCAGGTCCATAGGGCTCTTTTAAAGTCTGGCGAAGAAGTCGTCGTAAAGGTACAACGAGAGAATATTCAAGAAAAAATCCAGATAGACCTTGAAATTCTTTCGGATCTAGCGGATTTAGTCGAAAGATATATAGAAGAAAGTCGCCCCTATAGACCTCGGGCAACGGTCGATGAATTCCGGCGAACCCTACTTCGAGAACTGGATTTTCAAAGAGAAGCTCGATACCTGGAGTTATTCGCCCAGGAATTTGCCGATGACCCAACCGTCCATATTCCCGCTGTTTTTCCAGAATATACCACCAGCCGGGTATTGACGATGGAATTTCTTTCCGGGGTTAAGCTTTCTGACAGAGAAGCCCTGGAAAAAATGGGGATAGATCTATCCCAGCTTGCTCTCCGGGGTGTTGATATTTTTCTGCGAATGATCTTTACCAAAGGCCTTTACCATGCAGACCCCCATCCTGGAAATATTTTAGTTCTCGAAGGGGGAGTGATCGGTTTAATTGATTTCGGCATGATCGGTCGTCTGGACGATGAGTTGCGAGAGGATGTGGAAGACCTCCTGATAGCCGTAGCCACCGGAAGTGGGAATCGGCTGGTCTCTGTTATTACCAAAATAGGTTCTCCTCCTCCTCACCTCAATAAAGCCGCTCTTCAAGCTGATGTCCTGGATTTTATCACCTACTATGGGAATTTACCCCTCAACAAGGTTAACCTGGGTCAAGCCCTCCGTGAGATGACGGAAGTCATTCGCCGCCATCAAATCCTGCTTCCAGCCAGTCTGGCCATGCTTTTAAAAACCTTAATTGTCATGGAGGGAACGGGTCGTTTATTAAATCCCCAGTTTGATCTTCTGATGGTTATCCGACCTTACCAGCAGCGTATGCTCTCCCGATACCTCTCCCCCCGACGCCAGTTTCAAAAAATGCAACGTCTTTATTGGGACCTGGAACGGGTGGTCCAGGCCGTTCCACCCGGAATGGTGGAGGTTATTCAAAAACTCCGAACCGGAGAATTTGATCTTAACTTAAACCATCGAGGCCTGGAACGGCTCGTAAACCGTCTGGTGTTTGGAATTATTACGGCAGCCCTCTTTTTAGGTTCTGCGCTTATGATGAGTTTCCAGGTTCCTCCCCTGATCTGGGGTATCTCCGTACTCGGCTGGATCGCCTATATTCTGTCCCTCTTGTTCGGAATCCGACTCCTCTGGGCCATCCACGTCTCAGGACGATTGTAAATTCTGTCGGTCCCTGAGTGATCGCACTTTTGCCTTATCTCTATTGCCCTTGTGAATCATCCCCAACAGGGGGTTTATATACCCCTATGTGGGCAGAAGGAAAGCAAAGGGTATGCCGAGAAGTTATGACGGAAG
>JAUQPW010000090.1 GCA_030550175.1 bacterium | reverse complement strand
TAGTGGATGGGATTGTCGGGTTAAGGGTCAGTGAGGAGGAAGAGGAGATAGGGTTAGATTTAAGTCAGCACAATGAGAGTGCCTATGCCTTGGGTTTGGTGGGTTATGGAGAATCGGTCTCGGCCGGTATGAGCTCTGCCTTTGCTGCTAAACCGGCAGAAGCCATCAAGCCAAAACTTGGAACTACGGGCAGTACAGAATAAAATCGAGGTAGAGGTAAGAAGTTTTAACGAGTCGTCAGGAGAAAGGAAATCACTTTCCTCTTTACCTCCCTTCCAATAGAATAAAAAAGTTGCGCGTAATACGTCAGGCACTTGGGGTGTTTGACGTATTACGCATCCTGTTTTATTTATTCTTTTCCCTTGCCCTTGCCGCTAAAGATTCGTAGCTGACTCCTTCCCCATTATCTGTACTGATGGGAAGTTGCAACTGGGACCAGCCGGGTTGACTGAGGCGTCCGAAGGGACCCCTTGCTCCTCCAAACCCGGCCTGCATATGGACAACGTGCGTATACCCGGCCTGCTGTAAAATTTCTACTGCCTTGGCAGATCGCATCCCGGATTGACATCCTACGATCAATTTAGTATCTTTCGGGAAATTAGCCTCCACTACAGCCAGAAAATCCGAATTTGGTACCATTTGCCGCAGGACAGGATCTATATCCAGTAGAGGAATGTTCACAGCTCCTTGCGGATGTCCTGAAATAAATTCCGGAACCGATCGGACATCTAAATAGATATATCCCTCTCCGGAGTCCAGGAGTTCTTTGGCTTCCTGAGGGGAAATATTTTTAATAAGCATATCCTATCCTCCTTTTACTTGACATGGCCTAAGAAGTCATGTTAACAAAACAGATGAGAATTAAGCTTATTATAGTTTTTTTCAAAAGTTATTCAAGATGATTTTAATCGCAATGGGTTTAACAGGAACTCTAACGGCGACTCAACAGGGATAAAATTTACGATATCCCTGAGTCGTTTGTTTCTTCTGTCAAACTCAGTGTGAATGACTTGTTTATCAACCATGAGATTAGAGAACAAAGTTGCGCTCGTTACAGGTGGAGGTATGGGCATTGGAAGAGGGATTGTATTGTGTATGGCCCGGGAAGGAGCAGATGTAGTCATACCGGATTTAAACCTGGATAGTGCCAACAAAGTGGCCGGAGAAGTTCAAAACCTTGGACGGAAATCTTTGGCCTTGAAAGTAGATGTAACCAAGAAGCAACAGGTGGAAGATATGGTCAAAAAAACGCTGGATACCTTTGGCCGTATCGATATTTTGGTTAACAATGCCGGAATGATGGGAGACCGGCTCGGTATGCCTTTCCTCAATAATGAGGAAGAAGATTGGGATATGGCTTTTGCCGTGAATGTGAAATCGGTTTTTCTAGTTTGCAAAGCCGTAGTTCCACATATGATCGAACGCCAATATGGAAAAATCATCAACCTTTCTTCAGTTGCAGGTCGATTTGCCAGTCAAACAAATCCTCCTTACAGTGTGGCTAAAGCCGGCGTTGTGACGTTTACTCAGATTATGGCGAAGGATCTGGCCAAGTACAATATCAATGTAAATGCCATATGTCCGGGATTCCTTTATACTTCATTCTGGGAGAGACTGGCCCCGATTATCGGTAAAATGAATCCGGCTCTGGCAGGAATGAGTGCCCGGGAAATCTTTGAAAGTCGGGTCAAAGCCCTGGTCCCCCTTCAACGGGAGCAAACCCCGGAAGATATCGGCTATGCAGCCGTCTTTCTGGCCTCTGAAGAAGCCAGGAATATCACCGGACAAGCCCTCCATGTCGATGGAGGTACGGTAATGATTTAGCTTATCATTACAAAACCTCAGGTGTTTTCCGAAGCAGGAAAGAGGCTCTCGGAAATTGCCTGGAGATCCACCGACTCCCCTCTCCCGAAGCTTCGGGAGAGGGGCCGGGGGAGGGCAGAGAATTACTTCCTTTTATTTCCCCATTTTTCTCCCTTCTAAAGATTGGTTAAATTTTTATCACCTATTTTTAGGTTTGCATAAATTCTAGCCAAATTCCTCGCTGTTTACTCTCCTATTAAACCCCCTGGAATCTTCAGAAATAATTGTAAAATTTAAGGTTATTCGCCTGATCAGATAAATCTTTAAATTGGTACACAACATGTAATAGCTGAAGAATGTGTTTATTGTTTACTCAGTGGGGGATTAAGTAAAGAGTCAAATACTATCATTGATTATAACCATGCTGATGGCTGACAGACCTAATAATACCTTTTCGAATTGAGAATAGTACATCAGGGATGTCGTTGCGAGTGACGACAGAAGCGAAGCCATCTTTTACAATGAGGGAGATGGTTTTGTCCCTGTGGCTTTATGTTGAACTTGCTTATATTGTTCCTCGCGATGATAGCTTTGCCTCATTTTTCATCAGAAAAGGTATTAAGAAGCCATGAGCAGAAAATAATCGTGAAGAAGAATTATGAGAGAGTCTAGGAAGAGAAAGTTTATATACCTGAGTTTTTTATTACTCATGGGGGTTCTGGTCTTTCCTATTTTAGGTTGGGCTGGGGACCCGGCCGGAACCGCTATAGGAACCATTCAAGATATTCCGGCCAAAGAACCCGGGAAACCTACTCTAGAGGAAATTGGGGCCGTTGTGGGCCATAACAAAATAGCCATTAATATCGTGTGGACTCTGATCACCGGTTTTCTGGTTATGTTCATGCAGGCCGGATTTGCCATGGTTGAAACAGGATTTACCCGGGAGAAAAATGTTGCCCATACCATGGCCATGAATTTTCTCATCTATGCCATAGGCATGCTAGGTTACTGGATTGCCGGGTTTGCCTTCATGTTCGGAGGACTGGGACCTCTGGCAACCCTGGGGGGAGCTTCAGCCCTGGACCATGAGGTGGCGATCAACCTGTTTGGTAAACCCTTTGGGCTTTTCGGGCTCAAAGGATTCTTTCTTTCCGGAGATGCTTATGATGTAAGTATTTTTACCTTGTTCTTATTCCAGATGGTTTTCATGGATACCGCCGCTACCATTCCTACGGGTGCCATGGCAGAACGGTGGAAATTTGCCCCTTTTGTGATTTATGGATTCTTCATTTCCATGATCCTCTACCCTTTATTTGGAAACTGGGTCTGGGGCGGAGGCTGGCTCTCGCAGTTAGGAGCTAACTTTGGACTGGGCCATGGACATGTGGATTTTGCCGGATCTTCGGTGGTTCATATGGTGGGAGGAGTGACAGCCTTGGCAGGAGCTATGGTATTAGGACCTCGCCTAGGGAAATATAAAAAGGATGGAACTCCCAACCCTATTCCGGGCCATAATATCCCTATGGCGATCATCGGAACCTTCATCCTGGCTTTCGGTTGGTTTGGATTCAACCCTGGAAGTACCTTGGCCGGTACAGATCTCCGAATTGGAGTCATCGCGACGAACACTATGTTAGCGTCGGCAGCCGGGGCGTTTTCAGCCACTCTTTATATGTGGTGGGTTTACGGTAAACCCGATCCCAGTATGATGGCCAATGGAATGTTGGCCGGGTTGGTTGCAATTACAGCTCCCTGTGCCTTTGTCAATAGTGTAGCTGCAGTCTTTATTGGATTGGTTGCCGGAGTTCTGGTGGTGTGGAGCGTGTTCTTTATAGAGAAAACTCTTAAAGTGGATGACCCGGTTGGAGCAGTTTCTGTCCATGGAACCTGTGGGGCTTGGGGTGTTCTAAGTTTGGGTTTATTTGCCGATGGAACCTATGGAGAGGGATGGAATGGTGTTCCTGGGACTGTAAAAGGTCTTTTTTACGGAGATGCCAGCCAGTTCATAGCCCAAATCATAGGAACTTTAACCAATTTTATCGTGGTCTTCACTTTGGCCTATGCCTTCTTCAAAGTTCTGGATGCCGTAATGGGGATGCGGGTTCCTGTAGAAGTTGAAATCCAGGGGTTGGATGTTCCAGAAATGGGTGTTCAAGGGTATACCGATTACCAACCCCCTATTCCAACAGAAGAGGAAAAGAAAAGACTGGTGGCTGATTTTCCTCCCCATGTTAATAAAAAATTGGTCCAGGCCGAGATGTAAAAACGAATTATTCTTCTAGATGTATATTCCGTCGCAAAGGTACAGAGAAGACACGGAAAGGAGACCCGGAGATTCTCGCTTTGCTCCAGGTCTCCCTCTGTGAGAGGGTTCCAGGGATCTTATTTGTACCCTTTGTGGATGGGTTGAGGTAGATCCTTATGAAAAAAATCGAAGCCATTATTAAACCTTTCAAAGTAGATGAAGTGCGAGATAGACTGAATGAGACCGGAGTTCAGGGGATGACCATTAGTGAAGTCAAGGGTTTTGGTCGCCAGAAAGGACATAGCGAGCTGTATCGAGGTGCAGAGTATATAACCGATTTTCTTCCCAAAATCAAGATAGAAGTAGTGGTTCCAGATACCCTTGTAAATAAAGTGATCGAGGTTATTATGGTCACGGCCAGAACCGGTAAGATTGGGGATGGAAAGATATTTGTTCTGCCTGTTCAGGAGGGGATTCGAATCAGGACCGGCGAACATGGAGATAATGCCATTTAGTTTTTTGTCCTTTGTCCGGCCTTTAAGAGGGTAAATTGTGGACAAAGGACCCCCTCCTCTTAATCGGCCAAAGGTAAGGGATAAATAAAGGAGTAGCTTAGATCTTCTTTCCTGTTGGGTTCTGGGTTCTAAAATAATCTATCCATACCGCATCTAATTCCTCACCTCGGGCTTCTTCAATTTCCCTCCATATTTTTTCGATTTCTCTATACGAATAACCAGTTGGATTTTTCAGGATTTTGCTATAAAATGCCAACAACTTAATAAGCTTTTTACGTGGAGTTCCTTGAGCTTTGATCATACGGCTTACTCCTCTGTAAAAAACAGGTAGGTGAGTATTCTAATCCCCTTAAGAAGAGGTCTCACCTACCGACTAGGCTACTTGAGGAGGGAATCAAGGAGGTGCTGTAGCCTATCAGGAAGAACCCCGTCAAAAAATAGAAATTTAATTCGCCCTTCCTGGGTTGCTTTTTGTTCCTGATATTGGTGCATCCTTCATGCCATAAAAAGAAGTTGATTTATTTTATTTTTCTTATATGGGTAAGTATTAAAAAAATAAAGGGATAAGAAGATATTACTTTTATAGAAGAGAATAACAGGGGAAGTTAATTGCCGGAGAGGTGAGCAATTTTCTTCCCCAACTGTCTAAAATTTAGACGAGTTCTCGGAGGTCCTTTTCTCCTTGAAACATTACAGAAACTTTGGAAGTTGCCCCTACGCCAGGGGGCAACAGTTTTATACCGAAGAGGTATTGGCAAATCAAAGATTTTACTTGAAGTTAAAAGTGAAAGGAAAAAAAATAATTCTGATGGTGTTAAAGTAATTTGGCTTCGATTATACTTTTTCTGGATGGATCTAAAATTATTCCATCTCAAACCGAAGCAGGTTTTTAATCCACCTTTTTATAACCCGAAATACCCTTTGTAACTGACAGGGCAGTCTCAGAGCGATGATGGTAGGCAGATATGTTGGACCCCTCAAAAATTAAGAAAATTGCCATTAATACTGGAGGAGGTGATGCTCCCGGTCTGAACGCGGTCATTCGAGCGGCTACCCTGGCCGCTATCCGACAGGGTTGGGAAGTTTATGGAATACCCCATGGTTATCGAGGTCTCATCGAACCCGATCAACTTATCCGCTTAACCCCTGAGAAGGTTCGGGGTATTACCCATCTGGGTGGGACGATTCTCGGTACTGCGAACAAAAATAGCCCCTTTGACTATCCGGTCAAAACAGCCCAGGGAATTAAGCGTATGGATATTTCTGATCAGGTAGTTGAGAATTTTCATAAACACGGATTCGATGTACTCATTTGTATTGGGGGAGATGGCTCCTTGCGCCTGGCTCAAAAGTTTATCGAGAAAGGAATTCCAATTATTGGAGTGCCCAAAACCATCGACAATGACCTGAGTGGGACAATGGCTACTTTTGGATTTGATACGGCCGTAACCACGGCAACCGAAGCCATTGATAAATTACATTCCACCGCTGAAGCCCATGAGCGGGTAATGGTGGTAGAAGTTATGGGGCGATATGTCGGTTGGATTGCTTTACATTCGGGAGTTTCCGGTTCTGCAGATGTTATTTTGATTCCGGAAATTCCCTTCGACCTGGAAAAGGTTTGCCAGAAAGTTTATGAGCGGGAAGCAAAGGGTCGGCATTTTACGATCATTGTCTGTGCAGAGGGGGCCTATCCCCGTGGAGGCAAAGTACGAACAAAAGGTCCCAAGGAAGAGGGACGTGATGTGATCCTGGGAGGTATTGCCGAATATGTGGCTCAGGAAGTTAGTAAGAGAACCGGAAAAGAAAGCCGCTCTCTGGTGTTGGGTCATCTGCAAAGGGGAGGAAGTCCAACCGCCTTCGATCGGTTATTAGGCCTTCGTTTTGGAGCCGCAGCGATTCGCTGTCTGTTGGAAGGTAAAGTCAATGTCATGGTCGCCCTTAACCCTCCACATGTTAATGCCATTCCCATTTCCGAGGCCATTCGGCAAATGAAATCGGTCCCCCTGGATTACGATGTGGTGGCAACAGCAAGAGCCCTGGGTATCTCCTTCGGTGATTGAAGTCGTAAGATTTTTCCGGTATAAAAGCCGCTTCTTATCTTTCCACTCTTTAATTTCGAACCTGTACCGAAGCGGGTTCTTTCCACCCATACCAGCTTAAATATCAGTACCAGGACGAGTATATCCAGCACCGTCCAACTAATATCGACGAGCATCAGAGTTTTCTCCTTTTTACCGATGAAGGAGAGAAGTTTTGGTCAATTTTTACCCCCTCTCCGGGGTCAGATTGAACCGCGGGTGAAAGCCGTACTCGTTCACTAAAACGGGCAAGAATCCAGGCCAGCGTCATGGTAGGGATAACCTGGGTACCCGGAATGAGGGCCTCAATCACAGTAACCTGGCGTAAGCCTTGTAGACCCAGGCGACTCAAAATGGCCCAGGAAATCGGCGCTGAAAAAATATCCAGACTCAAATCCAACAGGTCCAGTACGACCACAAGGCCAAAAGGAACTGCACGAAGGGTCTCGAACAAGCCCGCATCCGGTGGAAGTCGAAGTCGACGTAACCGATGCCTTAGCAGTGCAAGCCCCAAAAGGGCCAACACTAAAGCTGTAACGGAGACGAAACCAAAGGCTATCAAAATATCTCGTAATGTCATGGGATTAACCTCCTTCCCTCAAAATTGCAATAGTTGTACCAGTCATAGATTTCTTTCCCGGAGTAGTTACGAAAATATTTCACAGGCTTCCCAGGTTGATAAAAAAGTTGACGAATTCACCTTTATCTGCTAATTCATTAAATAAGATGATTTCTAAAGATAAGATGATTTCTAAACCATCTCAATCAAATTCAACCTTAGATCGTCTTCGGGTTTCCCGAAAACGCCAGTCTGAAAAGTTTAGTCGCTATTTTCTTTTAGCGATTCTCATCGGTATCTCGTTTGTTTTTTTTAACATGGTCAAAATCTTTTTGGTACCGGTGTTGCTGGCGGCTGTATTTACCACCCTCTTTTATCCCTTTTATGAGAGCCTGCTCAGGCTTTTTCGAAACCGCAAAGCTCTAAGTTCCCTGGTCTGTTGTATTATTCTGCTGTTGGGTTTACTTTCTCCGGTCTATATCGTTGCCGACCTGGTCTCTCAAGAGGCTATTGCCTTTTATCCAAAGGCTCAGCAACAAATTCGAGAAATTATTCAAAAAGGTGATGAGGGAATTCTAGGTAAGATCAAAGCTTCTAAGTGGGTTCAACGGCTCAATCTGGATGAGGTAAACTGGCAATCTACCCTGCAAGATATTGCCGGAGCCGTGAGTAGTCTGTTAGCCATGGTTATCAATAAAACCTCCAGAGGAACCTTCCAAATCCTTGCCCATGTTTTCATCACGTTCTTTACCATGTTTTATTTTTTTATGGATGGAGAAGCCTTGATAGGCCGGCTCAAATATCTAAGCCCTTTGGATAGCCAATATGAAGATGCCATTTTTTCTCGCTTTGCTTCCGTTTCCCGAGCCGTAATTAAAGGAACTTTATTGATCGGGATAATCAAAGGGATTATGGGTGGATTAATTCTCTGGATATTTGGTGTCGGTTCGCCGGTTCTGTGGGGAGTGATCATGGTTATTTTGTCTATCATACCCATGATCGGTTCCTGGCTGGTTCTGTACCCCGCAGCCATTATTCAAATCGTTACCGGACATATCTGGCAAGGGATTGCCATTTTTTTAATTACTACGGTGGTGATCATCAATATTGATAATGTATTGGGCCCACGCTTGATCGGACAGGATACCGGTATGCATGATTTGATGATCTTTTTTTCTACCCTGGGGGGTATTAATATGTTCGGTGCTATGGGATTCATCATCGGACCCGTTGTTGCCGTCCTCTTTTTAACCATTCTGGATATTTATAGTATGGAGTTCAAATATCAGTTAGATATCGCCCATGGGGACATCCCGGAGGATGAATTAGAAGAAAACAAAGTGGAATGAAACCATTTTCCGCTTCGGTTTTAGAACCCTACTTCCCCCTGAGCCGACCACTTCCGGTATAAAGGACCCTTATCAAAAACTGTTCGTATTCCATCGGTACTCTGCTATAGACCGGCATAACTCCCGAAGGTAAGAATCAAAAGCCCAGGTTTCAGAGGTCGGTATTCAAAATAAAAATCATCCCCTTGTGAACCAAATGGTAGGGGTAGGTTTAAAACCTACCCCTACTCGTTTCCGGCCTCTGGTTTCTGAATCCTATTTTATTTTTTCCTCCACCAGGTAAACACTATTACGGAATACAGCCAGGTAATGGAGGGTATTTGAAGAGTCAAAGATAATCCTCCCACCCCGAATCGTAACGATATCCTCATGGGACTTTCCTTCTTTTCCATCCACGACGACGAACCAGTTATTACCAATCCCGGCTCCATAAGCTACTCGCCGGCTATCCGGACTAAAAATGGGTGTACCTTCCAGGATACGGTCATAGGCTTTTTCTTCTTTTCCATCGACGACTACAAACCACTTCTCACCTTCTCTGGCCACATAGGCCACCCGCCGGCTGTCGGGACTAAAAATGAGCGTATCCTTTAGAATTTCCTCATAGGCTTTTTCCTCCTTTCCCTCCACTACCACCAACCATTTATCGCCTTCTTTAGCTCCATAGGCTAACCGCTGGCTATCCGGGCTAAAAAGAAGGGTATCTTTTAAGATGCTTCCATAGGGCTTTCCCTCTTTTCCATCCCTTACTACAAACCATTTACCTCCGTCTCTGGCCACATAGGCCAGGTGTTGACTATCCGGACTGAATAGGAGGCTGTTTAATCCCACCCCTTCGTAAGCTTTCTCTTCTTTTCCATCCACCACCACGAACCATTTCTCTCCTTCCTTTGCTACATAAGCCAGGTGTTGACTATCCGGACTGAAAACAAGGCTACCTTCCAGGATGCTTTCATAGGGCTTTTCCTCCTTTTCATCTACGATGATCAACGCCTGATTACCTTTTTTAACCACGTAGGCCACCCGTTGGCTATCCGGACTAAAGATAAGGCCCCCCTTTCCGGCGCCTTCGTAAGGTTTTCCCTCTTTTCCATCTACCACCACGAACCACTGATTGGCCTGTTTGGCCAGGTAGGCAATCCGTTTACTATCCGGGCTGAAGCGGATCGTACCGATCCCATCGTAAGGTTTTTCTTCTTTCCCATCTACGACTACAAATCGCTTATCACCTACCTGGGCCCGATAGGCCATCCGCTGGCTGTCCGGGCTGAAGGTGAAAGTACTTACACTCTCGTAAGCTTTCCCCTCTTTTCCATCCACCACGATAAATATCTTGTCCTTCTCTTTGGCCCCATAAGCTAATCGTTTGCTATCGGGACTGAAGATAGGAGTCCCTACGCCATCGTAGGGCTTCTCTTCTTTTCCATCTATAATCACACGTACCTTGGATCCTTCTTTAGCTCCATAGGCCACATGCTGACTGTCTGGGCTGAAGATGGGGGTACCTTCCATAATTTCATCGTAGGACTTCTCCTTTTTTCCATCCACAATTACAAACATTTTGTTGTTCTCTTCAACTCCATAAGCCATTCGCCTGCTATCCGGGCTTACCTGCAAAGACTCCTTAATCCATGAAGAAAAATCGATCTGGGTAATCAATCTTTGAGATATCTCCCTGTCTGAAGGCGATTCCTCTCCCCAGGCCATGAAGGCTATACCCAAAACAAAAATCATTACATAAAACCCCATACTTTTTTTAAACATTTTATTCTACCTCCAGTTTATGACTGCCCGGTTGGATGTTTATTCCCACCAAAAGCAAGGTACTGAGGCGCGCCCCCATACTTCTCCATCATTTTAAACTTGGTAAATCAAAGTTCTTCTCGGCCATTCTGGCAATGGTTCTACCGATGCTGATGGAGGCCGTAGCAGCCGGGGAAGGGGCGTTCAAAACATGGATCATCCGTTCTGCTTCGACAATACGAAAATCATCCACCAGGAGGCCGTTAGGTTCGACAGCCTGTGCCCGGACTCCGGCTCCGGCCGGACGAATATCTTCCGGGCGTAATTCGGGAACCAATTTTTGGAGGGCTCTTACAAAGGCCTTTTTGCTGAGGGATCGATAGAATTCCATAATTCCAGTTTTCCAGTACCTTCGGGCCATTTGCCAGAATCCTATGTAGGTAGCGGTCTCCAGCATATCTGTAAGGGAGAAGCTGGTCAAACGGTAACCTTCTCGCTTGAAGGCCAGTACGGCATTGGGTCCAGCTTCAACCCCTCCGTGAATCATGCGGGTGAAATGGACCCCCAGGAATGGGAAAACCGGATCGGGAACCGGGTAGACCAGGTTCTTGATCAGGTAACGGCGTTGGGGAACGAGCTCATAGTACTCGCCCCGGAAGGGGATAATCTGGAGGCAGGGATTAACCCCGCACATTCGGGCGACTCGATCGGATTGGAGACCTGCACAATTTATCAAGTAACGACACCGGACTTCTCCACGAAGGGTTTCCAGGAGAAGTCCTTGGGGTTGGCGGCGAACGCCATAGACTTTAGCTCGGGTCTGGATTTCTCCTCCCGCAGCTTTTACCAGATCGGCAAATTTATGGGTCACCTGAACATAATCTACAATGCCGGTTTCCGGAACCAAAAGCCCGGCAATTCCGACTACATGGGGTTCATACTCACGGATTTCTTCGGGACTCAGTCTTCGGAGCCCTTGAAGACCATTGGCCAGACCTCGCCGTTCCAGCTCTTCCAGGATGGGTAGTTCACTTTTATGGGTTGCCACGACCACTTTACCGCAGCATTGATGGGCAATCCCATACTCCTTACAGAAACGATATAGGGCTTCCCGACCTTCCACACAATTACGGGCCTTCAAGGAGCCTGGTTTGTAATAGAGACCGGAATGGATGACCCCGCTGTTATTTCCTGTTTGATGGGCTGCTATTCGATCCTCTGCCTCCAAAACAATTAAAGAAAGACCCGGCCGTGACATCAGTTCCATGGCCGTAGCCAGACCGATAATTCCCCCGCCGATAATGGCAATATCATACCACTTCTCATTAACCATGTACTTTTTTCTATCACTCCCTCTCCACGATTTGCCCTAATCCTTCTTGAGCACCGACAAACCGTATAGAATAGAAAAGTTTTAATTTCCCAGTAAATGTCTAAGCGCTCCCTCCAGGTGAGGATAGCGGAAAGTGTAACCCGAAGCCAGAAGTCGAGCTGGCTCCACGCGTGTGCTGGCCAATAACAGTTCGTTAGCCATTTCTCCAAAGGCCAGGCGCGCCGCAAAGGCAGGCATGGGCAATGCGGTAGGACGTCCAAGAACCTTCCCCAGGGTCTTGGTAAACTCAGCATTGGTCACCGGATTGGGGGTTACTGCATTCACAGGTCCTTGAAGCGTTTCCGTCTTAATGACGTGATCTATAACCATAGTCAAATCATCCAAAGTAATCCAGCTCACGTATTGCTTTCCTCCGCCTATTGGGCCTCCGGCACCTATTTTAAATGCAGGGAGCATGGCAGCTAGGGCACCTCCTGCGGGACTCAGCACAATCCCAATACGAAGACGGACAACGCGAATTCCCTTTTGGGCCGCAGGCTCGGTCGCTGCTTCCCATTCCCGACAAACCTCGGCCAAAAACCCGGAACCCGGAGGGCTCTCCTCCCGCAGAATCTCATCCCCTCGATTTCCATAGTATCCCACCGCCGAGGCAAACACACCCACTCTGGGGGGTTGGGTCATCTGGATCAGGGTCTTACAAAGGGTCTGGGTCCCTTTAACCCGACTATCCCGAATTCGAGCCTTTTTCTCGGCAGTCCATCTTCCGGCAATGTTTTCCCCGGCCAGATGTATCACCACATCAATACCGGTTAAAGCTGCCGGATCTATAACACCTGCCAGGGGATCCCATTGAAATTCGTTACTTCCTGGTTTCGGTTTTGATCGAACCAGCCGAATTATCTCATGCCCCTGGGAGGTAAGAAAAGGAACCAACGCCGAGCCAATAAGTCCGGTGGATCCGGTAACCAGAATTCTCACCAATAAGCCTCCTTACCACTGTAAAAGGGGTTGAGCCAGCCGTGCTCCTCCTCTCACCCCTCTTACTCAAAAACCGATACACCCTGGTTCTTTACACCTATAAACCCATACCTCACTTCACCAGTAAAACCGGACATTGGGATAAAATTCCAACCTTATAACTGATCGTCCCCCAACCCCGGCCCGGATTTTCTAAATCAACCTTGTGGGAGGTTAGAATGATAAGATCGATTTGATGCTCTGCGGCATATTTTACGATTTCCTCGGCCCTATTTCCATACTGAATCTTCTGATGAACGGTTAAACCTTTCTCAAGGAGCCTCTCCGCCAGCTCATTCATTTTATTCATGGCCTTCTTTTCCAACTTTCTATAAAATTCCTGAAGCTCTTCAAATGAAAGATCCGGAATGGTTTCAATCACATGAAGTAAAGTGATGCTTGCCTTATTTTGAGCCGCTATCTGGGCTGCGATGTTCAAGGCAACAATGTTTTTATCCGTTAAATCAACGGGAACCATGATTCGTTGAAACATACCTCTCCCTTGAGCCTTTCACGTTAACTTTTAATAGCCAAATAGATCCTGTGTAATTTAATTAAAGATTACAGACTCCTCTATTAGAGGTAATATGATAAAGCCGGAGATGTCAAAGTCTTTTTTAAAAGATCTTTCGGTTTGACACCTTAACTTCACTAAATGTTGATCCAGTTCTCCATGGGCTCGGTGGATTTCACAACGTGCATACCGGCAGATTTAAATTTCTTCAGGAAAGCTTCGGCTTGAGGTGTAAAGTCTACATAAAACCCCCCTTGGGGATTGGGAACGGTTACCGCCGACAT
This sequence comes from bacterium, assembly GCA_030550175.1. Lineage (GTDB taxonomy): Bacteria > Moduliflexota > Moduliflexia > Moduliflexales > JAUQPW01 > JAUQPW01. Next base: position 11,394 of record JAUQPW010000090.1, on the reverse strand, counting down.
ACAATCCTCCAGGATATAGATCTTTTTTACCAGATTGGGATCCCGGTCCAGAATCTCCGTCAGAAGGTCATCGATGGTTGAGGCGACACAGTGACTTGCCGCCTGTCCTCCAATAATAACGGCATCAGAGGTAAGTAGCTTTTGAATCAGCCCGGTATTTTTACTCCCGATAGATTTTGCATCGTGGGACAAAACCACCTCTGGACGCAAAACCGAGTAATTCTCGGTCAACGGATTGCTACCTTTCATTTCACACCAGTTTTGTTGTCCTTTAACAAAGCTATGGAAATAATGGGCTTCCAGAATCACTCCCGCCAGTGTATGTCCTTTACTCCCCAGTAAACAGTGATAGGGCCACAGCATGAGTTTGTATTTACCGGTCTTTTCAAGCTCGGAGCAATAGTGTTCGACATACTGTTGCAACCAGGCATAGTCACCGGAGCAAACCCAGCCGGCAATAACAGGATTAGGACGATACTTGCCGGCTCGCACCTCTTCCACCGTCACTTCGGTCATAGGATTGGGATGATGGCCGTTTTGATCCAACCAAAACGCCGGAAAGAAGATCTGGTAAGCAAAGTGGGTATCTAGAGTCAGGGTTATGTCGCTGATAACGCCCAAATAGCGGTAGATAAATTCTGCGATTCGTACATTATCGTCCATGGCACCTTTTCCACTCCGTCCTCCCACATAAAGACTCCCATCGGGAAAGCAAAAACTTTTCTGAAGATCAATCCCCAGAAAATGAATTTTAGGATGCCCTTTTGTACTACTATCCGGAATGGAGAGTTTCTTTTTCCACTCTATAGCCATGGGAAATAACGCTTGCAGATCGGGTTCATAACTACTGTCGTAGGCATGGGCGGAATTAAAATGTTGCGGTAGAGGATAAGCCTGGATTTCCATAGGTTTTTATTCCCGGTTAAGCGCGAAATGCCAGTTTACCCTTCGTTCAGGTTAAAGGTATCTCGCACTTCAACCTTTACTTAAATCAAAGCAGATGGACTTCTGGGGTTGAACAATCCCAGATTTCTACAGTTGCTCTTCCAAACTCCTAATTGTTTAGTGTACTTATTACACTATACAATAAATATAAGACTCATGGGAGAGGCGTCAATACTTTTTAGAAAAAATTAATAAGGTAGAGAGAAAGGTTTGACGAAAAGGGGATTTGAGGAAAAGTTTAATTCATCCTGCAGGTGGGGCTTACCAAAGTTATTGGATTTAAAATTTAACGGGTTTAAGTTAAAAACTGCAAAAGTAGAGGTTACCTTTAAGAAACGATTAACAGCCAGGGATAAAAAGATAAAATGATGATAGGACTCGAGGATTTTAAAGAACCAGGAGTTTTTGATGGATAAACAGGTTTAAATAAAAACAGGTAGGTGAAACCCATGGAAGAAGCTATCGTAACACATGCCGTCCCGACCGACATAGAATGGCCACCGAATGTCCTACAGTTCGATTTGTTGAGGTTTCCTTTACTTTTCCACTGGAAAGACCGATCAGATGTATTTGTAGGTGGTAATATGTTCGTTTACTTTAGCTTGGAACAGATAAAAAATCAGGGTTTTAGAGGACCCGAGGTATTTATTGTACTGGGTACCACCCGGCGGGCCAGGAAAAGTTGGGTGGTATGGCAAGAGGGAAAAGGTCCTGATGTGGTCATTGAGTTATTATCGGATAGTATTGCCGAGAAAGATAAAGGGGAGAAGAAATTAATTTATCAGAATCAATTGCGAGTACCCGAATATTTTGGGTTCCATCCGATTAGTACGGAGCTGGCAGGATTTGCCCTGCGAGATGGGATATACGAACCGATAGAGCCAGATGCCGAAGGTCGTCTATTGAACCGACAATTGGGATTAATGTTGACAAAGTGGGAAGGAGAGTATCAGGGGGTTCAAGCCTGTTGGTTACGATGGGCTACCTTAGAAGGAACATTGTTACAAACCTCAGAAGAAGCGGCAGAACAAGAACGGCAAAAAGCAGAGGAAGCCAGACGAAAAGCAGAGGAAGCTATCCAAGAAGCTGCAGAATTGAAGGCCTTGCTCGCCCGTTATCGAGAGCGCTTTGGAGAGTTACCCGAGTAAACGAACAGGTGACCGGAACCTTACTTGAACAGGGTGGCTTGCTGCGTCACTTCTTTCCTCGGTATAAGGTCCAATGAGGCAAACCCAGAGGTCGATTACTCGAACAGGGTGGCCTGCTGCGCCGTTTCTTTCCCCGAATCGTGAAACTCTCCTCGCCCCTTAGTTCCTGACTCCTGAATTTTTAAACGAGTTCTGGATGGGGTTTCCCTACTTCCCAACGGGATCGTCAGAGGCAGTTGGGGTTGAGGTCTTTTTAAAGGAGGCCTTCCTTCTCTTGGCTCTCTCGGCTTGAAGAAATACTTGGTCTCGCCCGCCGTATGAATTCCTTCTAGATACTGAACCTTAAAAATAACAGGATACTGACTGGTAACGTTTCCCAGGGCTAAACAATGATGGCTTCGGAGCCGACGGACAAAGGAAGCCATGGTTTCTTTATCGGTCATTGCGCTCTTACTGATATGTTTAACGTCGTCGTCAAAGGGAAGGTAAAGGAGAAAGAGGTTATCGGCCTGGCGGAGAACCGATTCATCCAGCCCGGCAATCATGTTGGTGACGAAAAAGCTGGTAATGCCCAGGTGGCGAGAACGGGTTACAATATATCCGATGGTGTTTTTGCTGATATAGAGATGGGCTTCCTCAAAGAAAACAAAGGGAAATCGTTCCGTACCCAGGGCAATTTCTTCTTCGCAGATATCTTTGATCATATCAATAATCGCCTGGACAAATCCGAATCGGGCGAGATTTGTCAGATCCGAGACGTCGATGATCAAAGCTCCACCTTCTCGAATGGCCTGGTATTGTTGCCGAAGGGAGATAGCCTCTTTCTCAGTTGAGGCAAACACGCCTGTATTTCGAGCCGACTCCAATCGGCTCCGAATGGCGCCGTTCACCACTTCACTGGTAGAGAATTCTCCTGCTTCGGCCATCTGAATCAGGTGGCGAATACTCAAGAAGGGGGGTTTTCTTCCGGCTGCCTCCATCTGCTTGGCTTCTTCCAGGATGGTAAAAACTCTGTTTTCCAGGTACATGGCCGATACCTCCGGCAGACCAAATTTAGTCAGCATCGTCAAAAGAGGGGATAAACCAAACTGACGAATACCGAGTTTAAGGTTACCCCCCGCTTTCAAATGGATAATTCCTCGCCTCAAAACCTGTCCTGTAACCGGATCGACCTCGTGCCGGGGAAGGTGAATGTATTCTTTGTTGATGTCGAAGACCACACAGGGAGCCCCCTGTTCAATGAGTTGAAGAAGCAAAACCTTGGACAGATAAGATTTACCGGAGCCTTTAACACCGGTGATAATATTCACTTTTTCCAGATCCTGACCTTCGATGTAGAAAGGCTCTCCGTAGAGTGTCTGACCGATATGGAGAAGATTGCCTTGATTGGAGATGCAGTTTGCGAAGAGTTCCTGGTCATTTACCCGGCTGATTTCGACATCTCGGGTAGGAATCCAGCCATCCCACCGATCCCAAGGAGTACCCGCCAGTTTTCGGATTTTGGCCACCGCAATGTTTAAATTCTTCATCGCTGCCAATTCCAAAGAAGAGGCCTCAGCCAGGGAATGTAAAAGCTCCGGCGACAACATATCGGTATCTTCCAATACCAGCCGAATCTGTTCCTGAATAAGGGAAGGATAGGTAACCATCCGAAATTCGATGATCTGTACAATAATACCCCGATGTCCTCCCCGTTCCATAATGCAAAGGTTCTCTCCTACCCGAAGATCATCTTCCCGGGGGTTGAAAATTAATTCGATAATGTCCCCTTTAACTTGATGAACCTGAATACTCATAGAGTTTTAAAACTTATCTGAGATCCGCCTTTCTCAGATCAGGCGTTTAACCACAACCTTTAAAGTTTTTAAAGCTTTCAAGACCTGTTCAATTCACGTGGAAAACCCGTTCCCTTTGGGAAGACAGGCCCTCCCTCCCTAACTTCGACTTTTATTGAATTTTTATTTCCTTTTTATTGCTATAAACTCTAGTTTAGCCCATCTAATCTGTCAAGAGAAAAAGAGTACAATACCTTTGTACTCATTTTATAGATAAGATCAAGCACCTGACCTCTCGCCAGATGGGACTTTCAGGGGGGGAGTACCCTTAAAGCTCCCCTGGAAGAAGGGGCGTAAACTGATATAGACACGACATTTCGGAGGCAAAGGATAAAAATTTCCAGAAACCCTAAAATTTAAGTTGATTCTAAGTCCGATTTTGGATATACCTTCTTCAGGATGAAGGTCAGTGTAATCATCCCGACATTTAACCGGGCAGCCTTTCTTAAAGAAGCCATAGATTCCGTGTTAAGTCAGAGTTATCGGGATTTCGAGTTGATTGTAGTCGACGACGGCTCGACCGATTCTACCCGGGAAATTCTTCAAGATTATCAGGGGCTTACCTATCTTTACCAGGAAAACCGGGGGGTGAGTGCTGCTCGAAATAAAGGAATCCAGGCTGCACAGGGAGAGTATATTGCTTTTCTGGATTCTGATGATCTCTGGACCCGACATAAGCTTCAAATTCAGGTGGCCTGGATGGAGGCAAACCCTGAGATTCCGGCTTGTTATACAGATGAAATATGGATTCGCCAGGGAAAACGGGTTAATCCCATGAAGAAACACCAGAAGTACTCAGGATGGATTTTCGATAAATGCCTGCCTTTGTGCATTATCAGCCCCTCTTCTATCCTGATCAGACGAGAACTTCTCCAGCAGGTTGGCGGGTTTGATGAATCCTTACCCGTCTGTGAGGATTACGATCTGTGGCTACGAATAACCAAGGATTATCCCATTCATTTCATACCGAAACCTTTAATTATTAAAAGAGGAGGACACCCAGATCAACTCTCTCATCGATATTGGGGAAATGATCGGTTCCGGGTTCAGGCGTTGGAAAAACTTCTAAAAATGGGAAACTTAACAGAATCTCAACGAGATCTGGTTCTGGGTGAACTCAGAAAAAAATGTGAGATCCTGATTCAGGGCTGTATCAAGCGAGGTAAAACCAAGGAGGCTGAAAAGTATCGCCGGATCGTTTCTCAATTTGAATTTCCATGCACTTACGGTTAACGGTATTGTTAAAAAAACCTAAGATTCTCTATCTTGTAGGCTTATTCCTTATCTCCATGGGAACTTATCTATTAGAACAACGAGGGTCTCTTCCCCATGGATTAGAAGGAAAGTACTATGCCAACTTGAACTGGCAGGGGAACCCTAAATTTATCGCCCTGGATCCAGAAATTTCTACCGAACTTCTGAAAGAGCGACGGAAGAAATTCTCAGAAAATCGATTCAGTGTGGAATGGAATGGGTTTGTGGTCATAGAAAAGCCTGGAAAGTATACCTTTGCAACTGCTTCAGATGACGGCTCCTGGCTTTATATAAATAATCAGTTGGTGGTGGACAACGGGGGTTTCCATGGATTGGTGGAGGTCAAAGGTCAGATTGACCTGGAGAGAGGGGTTTATCCCATCCAGGTCCGATATTTTCAGGGGGGAGGGTATTACCGCATGGATCTCTCCTGGACTTTGGGAGCTCAGCCCTTAGAAAATCTTCCCTCTCGGGTGTTATCCCCCCGGGCTATAACCTATTCCCAGTATCAACTGAGTCAAAGATTAGACCAATGGGGAATCCTGCTCAGAGGAATCTGGTGGGGAACACTCCTTTATTTCACAGGAGCTTACCTGTATCGAAAGATCAAAGATCTTAAACCATCCTCAGGTCTATCGAGATATCCTTTTCCTTATGAAATCGTTTTGGTCATTCTGGTATTGACCGTCTTGATTCTTCTGTTCTTTTATGATATCGTCTTTCAGGGTAAAACCTTGATGACCACCAATTCGGTTCCAGGGACCATGAATGTGGGAGCCTATAATTACAAAGGTCATCAACCTCCTGCCATCCATGTTATCGACCCGGCAGCCTCTGCCCAAATCCACGAGCCGAGTACCCGATTAACTTCATTGCTTTATAAAAAGGGAATTATTCCCCTCTGGAACCCCCATGCAGCCACCGGAATCCCTCTCAATGCCGATATGATCTCGGCGGTTTTCTTTCCTCTGAGTTTTCTCCTGTACTGGGATCCCAGGGCCTGGATGTGGGATCTATTCATGCTTTTACGGATTTTCATTGCCGGTCTTTTAAGTTACTTCTTCTTCCGAAAGTCTTTGGAGCTTAGTCCGTTAAGCTCTCTGGCCGGAGCCATAGGATATATGTTTTGCGGGCACCTCATCTGGCAGATCAACATTGTTTTCATCCATGCGGCGATGCTTCTCCCAGGCCTTCTGTATTTCACAGAGAGGCTTGCCCGCCGGAGAAACTGGTGGAATCTCTGCTTGACCGGTTTGATGATTGGACTGTTAATTCTGGGCGGACACCCGGAGCCCAGCTTTTTCGCCCTGTTCTACGCTTCGGTTTACTATCTGGTCCGATGGTGGGAGAAGGGACGGATGGAAATAGGGATGGGTGGAAAAATGGCCGATTGGAAGAACGGGATTCCTTCCCTTCTCTTACCGCTCTACTCTTTCCTCCTTCCACTCCTCTACTGGGTAGCCGCTGTGGCTTTTGGCCTGGTTCTTTCCGCCATCATGGTTCTACCATTTCTGGAGCTGGTAAAGCTATCTCCCCTGGGCCCCCATGACCCCGGGTTTAAGGTCGGAACCGCTCACCTGCCTTTACAAGACATAGTTTTACTGATCATTCCCTACTTTTGGGGTCCTGTCAACGGCTCTATCCGGGAAATAGACTGGCAGATGCAGCCGGGTTATGCAGGGATCATCGGCCTTTTGTTGGTCTTAATGGCCGTCATAGAAAAAACGGCCTTTACAAAGCGACAGGTCTTCTTCACAGGGATGGGCCTGTTTTTTATCTTGAAGGGTTATGGCCTTCCACCTGCTTTCAGCCATATGGTAGGAAGCCTTCCCTTTTTTAAGGTCAGCTTCTTTACCCGATACTTTGCTCCGGAATTTCTATTTTCTATAGCCGCTCTGGTCGGGTTCCAGATTTATCGGGTTGAGCAGGGGAAGGGTTCTGCCAAATTGCTGGCCGGGTTAGCTTTTCTGATGGCAGTCGGACTGGGATTTATGGCCTTTTCAATAGGTAATTTTCAATTAACTTTTTTCAATTTTCCCTTAAAAGCCTTCTGGCAGGTTATCCCACCGGCCATCCTCTGCCTTCTACTTGGAATCGCAAGCTGGCTGAGCTTTAAGGGTATTTTATCCCTGCGAAGTCTGGCCGGGTTGCTTTGCCTGGGTCTGGGAATCGAATTGTTCTGGTGGATACCACGAACCCACTATGACCGATATGACCCCTTTGTCGAAGCCCCCTATATCCGCTTCCTCAAAAATGATCCCGGGGTTTTCCGGGTTTATGGTCTGGATGGATATTTGTATCCCAATACGGCCAGTGCCTATGAGTTAAACGATATCGGCTATGTGAATGGACTCGTCATTCATCGGTTCCAGGAGTTTTCAGAGCGCCTGATCGATAAAAATCTGTCCAGATGGTTTTTTACGGGATATAGTCCTTACGGCGGAACACGGAATCTAGGGAGTCGCGCCTGGGACCTGCTCAATCTCACTTACGTCATCACGGCTCCAGATGGAGAAGATCCTAAGTATCATCTGGACAGCTTCTCCAATGCTTATACTTTTGGCTTAACCGGTCGTGGGGAATTGACGCCGGGTCGATCCTTTGGGCAAACTTTCACGGCCCGGGAAGATCGTTTAACTGCAATCCGTATCTTTTTCTCTCGATTCCCTCAAACCTTTCAGGGAGAAGCTGTTTTTAAGCTTAAAGAAACGCCGGAAGCTTCCACAGATCTCTACAGAATCCCCATGGATCTGAGTCAGGTCCGGGGTGCTTATTATTGGATTACCTTCTCTCCCATTGCCAATTCCAAAGGGCGTTCTTTTTACTTTGAAGTATCCGGATCAACAGGATTATCAGGTCAGGTTCCTACCATCTGGGTTAATGAACGGAATATCTATCCCGATGGGCAGGCCTATATCGATGGGAAACCGATTCCAGGAGATCTGGGGTTTGCTACTTACTCCTTGAGCTCCCATGCCTCCTTTACCAAAATTTATGAGGGAGAGGTCAAAATTTACAAGAATAATAACGCCTTTCCACGGGCCTTTGTCGCCCATCAGATCCAGGTCATCCCGGATAAGGAGAAAATCCTGGACCGACTCGCCGATGACAACTTTGATCTTCGCTCTACGGTTATTTTAGAAGAACCCCCAACCTCGATTCCCGAGGAGCAAGAAAATATGCTTACTCCCCCTGCACCCCAGGCTAAAGACCCGGTAGAGATTCTTCAATACGAGCCGACACGGATCACCCTGAAAACTCGACTCGATCAGCCCGGATTTTTAGTACTGGCAGACCCTTATTACCCGGGCTGGAAGGCTTATGTAAACGGCCAGGAGAGAAAAATCTATCTAACCGATTATTTTCTCCGTTCGGTCTTTCTAGAAAAGGGAGATCACCGGATAGAGTTTCGTTATCTACCTGCTTCCTATAAAGTAGGCGCGTGGATGACCCTTACAGGATTGGGATCGGTGATAGCCACCATCATCGTCGGTTTGGTAAGGCAAAACGGCCTTTCCTTTGGGAGAGGATGGCATTAGCCGGTAGGATAAGGATTACTTATATTTGTAAGCAAATATGTGGATTAAAATTTTAAAAATTCTCCACTCAAAAAAAGTACAGGGTTTCTATCTGCTTTGTTTAGTTCTTATCTCCCTTGGAACTTATGGGTTAGAGAGGCGGTTTAGGATTCCTCACGGACTGGAAGGGGAGTACTATGCCAATCCAAGGTGGCAGGGAATTCCCCAATTTGAGGTCTTAGATCCGGAGATCTCGACGGAGCAGTTAAGAGAGCGACGAAGTTGGTTCTCAGAAAATCGATTTAGTATTCTGTGGAAAGGGTTTATTGCCATAGAGAGACCTGGGGTGTATACCTTTGCTACGGCTTCCGATGATGGCTCTGATTTGTTTATTAACGACCAACGTGTAGTCGATAACGGCGGTGAACATGGATTGAAAGAGGTGAGGGGTCAGATCTATCTGGAGTCCGGAATGTATCCTATCCGAATTCGATACTTTCAGGCCGGAGGCCATTATCGAATGGATCTTTTCTGGGCCCGGGAGGATCAACCTTTAGAAAGCTTACCTTCCTATGTTCTAACCCCTCAACCTGTTACCTATCGGAATTATAAACTCAATCGAATATCCACGCAGCTCGTTATCCTAATCCAATTTATCTGGTTGGGAACGGCAGCGTATTTATTCTGGCTTTATCCATTTAAATGGATTTCTCGATTTGTAAAGAGTTATCATCAGACTCTGGCCCGTTCTTTTCTTTACGAGTTGGGAAGGATAACGTTGCTATTCGGTTTACTATTGATTTTCTTTTTTTACGATGTCGTCTTCCTGGATTACAGCCTGCTCACCGGTGGAACTGCCCTCAAGCCCCATCATGTAATAGACCCGGCTGCCTCGGCCCTTCAGCACGAACCTTTTATTAAAGTGGCTTCTCAAATCTATAAAAGCGGCTGGATTCCCCTTTGGAATCCCCATTCTGCCACAGGATCTCCTTTAAATGCAGATATGCATACCGGGGTGTTCTTTCCCTTTCACTTACCTCTCTTTCTAAATCCCACCGCTAAAACCTGGGATACTTTTATGATCCTCCGAATTCTCTCTGCGGGTGTTCTGGCCTATGCTTTCTTTCGTAAATTCCTCAACCTCCAAAAGCTGCCGGCCTTCTTCGGCGCATCGGCCTTTATGCTCTGCGGCCATCTCATCCTTAATCTCAATATGGTTTATATCAATGCCGTCGTCCTTTTACCGGGTCTTTTATACGTATCGGAGCGATTGCTGCAGACGCTTAGTTTAAAAAACCTGCTTTTAGTGGCCATTCTGGTCGGACTTATCATCCTGGGAGGGCATCCAGAGTCTACCTTTTTCGCTCTGTTTTACGGTTCGATGTATTATCTGTTCCGGATTATTCAAGAAACCAGAAGCCGGAAATCAAAGGCGGGGAATCCGGAAGTTTCGTTTCTGGTTTCTTGCACCTGGTTTACGATGGCCATTCTCCTCGGCTTTCTTCTCTCTTCTATTATGCTTCTCCCCTTTTTGGAATTTGTAAAAATAGGTAATGTAGGTCTCCATGAGGCTAAATATCGTGTGGGACTTCTCGGAGCTCCACTTTCCCATATCTTCGACTTGTGGGTGCCTTACTTCTGGGGACCGATCAATGATGCCTGGGATGGGGCAAACTGGCAATATTTACCGGGATATATCGGAGTGGTAGTAGCCACCATGGTCGTCACTTTATTTCTTCAAGGATTTGCCTTCCGGGCAAAGGCCCTTTTCTTCACGGCAATGGTCATCTTTTTCCTCGTCAAAGGATATAACCTCTCCACGGCCTTTAATGATTTTATCGGTAACCTTCCGGCCTTTCGGGTCAGCTTTTTTACCCGATATTTTCCGGGAGAATTTATGTTTTCCACAGCGGCTTTAGCAGGCCTGTTTTTGCAACAACTTATAGATGGCCGTATTCGGACCCGATATCTGATCCTCTCGATTCTCTTAGGACTTGCGTCCTTAGCCTTGTTAGTAGGACTTTATTACCCTGACCTGCTGAAACAGAATAAGTGGGACTACGCCGTTCAACAGATTCTCCCTCCTACCATCCTCTGTCTGCTTGCGGTAGTGGGAACCGGGTTGCAGGGTAGAAAATGGACGGCCGGTTGTCTACCCCGGCTTTTTTCCCGTCGATTAGGGCTCTCTATCCCCTGTTCACCCTCTTCTCATAAAATCCTCGCTACGTTTCTAGGGCTTCTTTTAATTATTGAACTTTTCATCTGGCTCCCTAAAGCCCATTATAAAAGATCCGATTTATCCCTCTTTACAGATCCCGCTCCGTATATAAAATTTATTCGACAAGATCCGGAGATTTTCCGAATTTATGGATTGGACGGTTTTTTCTATCCTAATACGGCCAGTGGTTACGGCCTGGATGATATCGGTTCCCTGAACGCAGTGTTCAATGCCCGGTATATTGACTTTTCTTTGAAGCTCATCCGCCCCTACATTGGTTATTTTGAAGGTTACAATGTTCCCAACGTAGAGAACCGATTCTTCAGTTTCCTTAACCTCAAATATCTGGTCACCGCCCCTTGGACCCCCCCACCAGCCCCCTTCTTCACCCTGGTCTACCAACAAGAAGCCAACGTCTATCGCAACGAGCAGGCCTTTCCTCGGGTTTTTGTGGTGCATCGGGCTGAGGTGGTATC
>JAUQPW010000089.1 GCA_030550175.1 bacterium | reverse complement strand
CACCTGTTCGCCGTCCCGTGCGGCGATCAGGAGGCGGGGATATAACCGAGTTGGCGACCGATGCCATTGTCAACGCGGCTAATACCGCCCTGATTCTCGGGTCTGGAGTAGCCGGAGCGATAAGGAAGAAAGGTGGACCTCGTATCCAGGAGGAATGCAACCGAATCGGAGGTACCCACGTGGGAGGAGCGGTTATTACAACGGGAGGGAATCTTCCCGCCAAATATGTTATCCACGCGGTAGGTCCTCAATGGGGAGAAGGGAATGAGGACGATAAACTTCGGCAAGCTACTTTAAACAGCTTGAAGTTAGCCGATCAGCATCAACTCAAAAGCATAGCCTTTCCGGCCATTAGTACCGGAGTTTTTGGTTTTCCCATGGACCGGTGTGCTCGAATTATGCTTACCACGACCCGAGAATATCTTCAAGGGAACACAGGATTAGAGAACGTAGTATTTTGTCTCTGGGATACTCCTGCCTTTGAAACCTTTCGCTCGGTTTTAGAAGAGTTATTTTCCGAACATTCGTAGCTATCACCGGCCTGTTAGGAGTTCTCGGCCGATTCAAGTTAAAAATGATATTTTGCAATCTCATTGCAAGTGGTGGTAGGAGCGAGATCATCTGCTGAAACCCGGGGATTACTCCGTTCCCTTTGTTTCGCTTTGGGACTTCGGCCTACCTGGCTCTTCGCAAGGGCAGGTCTGATCTCAAGCAACCACAAGGAGCTGTCCTTGCAGTTTTTGGGCGTGTTTTAAGGGAGAAATGGAATAGGATAGATTCTATTCGGTTTGGTATTACTCGTCCCTATGCAAAAAACCTTTAAAATCGCTGGCGGAGACCTGTTCCCTGGCTACGGCCTGACCAATCCGGCATAAAGCTTCGATTTGATCCACACAATCTATTTCTGAAACCCGGTCTAGATCAATGTCCCTGGGTAAACCTAGTTCATCAAAGCGTTTTCGCGTGAAGGAAATAGTATAACGATGATACGTTAACATCTTAGTCGCGAAGGCAATGGCCCGTGCATCCATGGACCTTGTCGAGGGAAAGTTGGATTTGGGAGCATTGACTTGTAATTGCTCCACGTCATTTGTGGTCGGCATATCGGCATCGTCCATTTCATAATCCATCCACCTGGGTTTAGGTGTATGGCTGATAAGCTTCATGAGTAAGTTCTGCTGTACATTGGCATCGTCCATAAGAACTTTGACTATATAGTTGGCCCAGTGGATAAGGGTATAATTTTGCGCTTTATCTCTGGCAATTTTATTCTGCTTAAATCCTGTACCTATCGAAATGAGTAAAATTTTGTCTATCCCTGTATCCCAACCGGCACTGTATTCTGGAATTGTCGCCTCAAGAAATAATTGAAAGGAGGGATTATTGAACATGCTGACCCCACCGTCTATGAAATCTAGTCTCCGTCCATCCGGTAAGGTAATCCTGTGGGGAGGAAAAAAGGTCGGTGCTGCAGAACTGGCTCTAACCAAATGCCAGAGCGGAATTCTGCTGTTCTCTTCAAAGAATTTATTCCGGGGACTGTTAACAAAAAACCAGGGTGTACCCGTGTTTATATTCTTGGCAACAATCATCAGCAGAGTCCGTAATTGATCTGAACCTAAGGTTATATCTCCTAGAAGATATTGAAGTTGCCGTTCTAAAGGCTCGGGGTTGTATTTTGACCATAATTGCCCCCATAACCATCGCTTCTGAAAGACCCGGGGTCCTAATCTTACGTAAAAATCTCGTAACTCCCTTGCCGATAGACCCATGGCGAGTCCTGCGGTCAAGATCGAACCTGTGCTTGTCCCCCCTATGAAATCAAAATAATCTGCCAGACACCGCCACCGAGAGTCAGGTCGGCAAAGGATATCCTCGATCTTAATAAGAATCTCGATGGCGATTAAGCCGCGAATACCTCCTCCATCTATAGAAAGCAGACGCTTGGGACGTTTTAAGGTGAGCCTTTCACTTGGAGTCATCTTTCAACACGAACCATGAATCACACTTTCAGAACTCGATAATTTTTAATTATTTAATTGGACCGAGACTATCTTTGAAACCCCAGGCTCTTCCATAGTAATTCCATACATAAGGTGCGCAATTTCCATGGTTCTTTTGTTGTGGGTAATAATGATAAACTGGGTGGTGCGGGCCATATCCTGTAGGAGGTTTAAAAATCGTCCTACATTGGCATCATCCAGGGGAGCGTCTACTTCATCCAGAATGCAAAAGGGGCTGGGCTTGATAAGGAAAATGGAGAAAAGCAGGGCGATACTGATCAACGCTTTTTCCCCTCCCGACATTAAGGAAATTTTCTGAAGCCGCTTGCCGGAAGGTTGGGCGAGAATCTCAACCCCAGTCTCTAACATGTTCCCGGGGTCCGTTAATCGAAGTTCGGCAGAACCCCCTTCAAAGAGTTTTTGAAAAACTTCCTTAAAACTTGTGTTGATGGTGTTAAAGGCTTCTATAAAACGAGCCTCTGTCGTGGCATCGATCTTCTGAATAGTGGCGTAAAGAGAGTTCATAGATTCTGTTAAATCGGCCTGCTGATTGGAAAGAAAATCATACCGCTCCTGAAGGGCTTGATACTCTTCAATGGCAGCCAGGTTTACGTTCCCCAGGTTGGCCAGCTTCTCCTTTAAGGTTTCAATACTTTCTTCGATTTCCTGATCAGAGAGCGGAGAAGCCGGAGAACAGGAGGATGCGGAGGTGGGGGAAGTTTCTTCCCTGACTTCAAACTCCTCCAGGGATAATCCTAACTCCGAGGTGATCCGCTCTTTAACATGCTCAAGGGTAACGCGCAGTTCGGTATTTTTAATTTCTTCGGCCTTCAATCTTTCATGGACAACCCGATAACTTTCCTCACGCTCTTTTAAAATTCGTTGGGCATTTTCCAGTTCCCGGGCGGTAGCCAGATGTTTTTCCTGATGAACCTTCTCCTTTTTCTCAAGCTTTTCCCTGGAATCCAGGAGGCTTTCAAGGATATCTTGGGTTTCTTGTATGGCTATTTCATACTCCTCCCGTCGATTCCGGGCTGTGGTAATCCGCTCCTGGGTCTCCTGGATCTGTAAAGCCAGGGATTGACTCCGTTCTGCGAGTCGCCTGATATCCTGGTCAAGTCCGCGTAGCTTTTCCTTCAGGGCCGTATAATGAACTTTGCTGTCGGTTAGCCCGGCTACCGCTCGATCCTGTTGTTCTCGACTCTGTTGAACTTTATTTTGTAAGTCGGCAATTCTCTCCTCCTTTTCGACCTTTTTTTCCTCCAAATTCTGTTTGATTCCAAGAGTTTTGGCTAATTCCCCGTCTATTCCTGTTATTTCCTGACCCAATTGAGATTGCTCCAGGTCTATAAACTCTAAACGCTTTCTTAACTGCTCCAGGTCTCGTTCTAACTGGTTTACGGCATTTTCTCTATTGATCAAATTGATTTCTTGCTCGCGTCGCGTCTTCTCTAAATTTTTTAAAGCACCCTGGTAAAGCTCAAGCTTATTTTTAATTTCACCTTCTACCTGAAGAAGCCTTTGTAAGCCCTGTTCATAGTTTTCAACCTGCTGCTTTAACCTGTCCATTTCCCCCTTTTTGGCTAAGAAACCGGTCTCCAACCGCTGGCTCGCCCCCCCATAAAGAATTCCTTGAGCGTCCAAAACTTCCCCTCCCCGGGTGATACAAATCAAAGAGGGATACTTTTGATGAACCCGAATCGCTTTTTCTAAATTTTCTACCACAACTATCGAATCTAATAGGATCTGAATCGTTTCCTTAAACTCGGCTTTACAACTGATGAAATCAAATGCCCTCCCGATGATATCGGGATCATCGTTAAAGATAGATACAGGAACAGAGGGACGCGGGGACGCAGGGACGATCCCTTGATTCTTCGATTCTGGCCCCCCCGCCCCTTCGGGTACCTGCTCCTCTGTATCCCAAGAAATGAGGTCTCCACGCTTGAAAGGCATAAAATATCCTCGCCCTGATTTCGTTTCTCGTAAAAACCCGATCGCTTCTATTCCCTTCTGATAGTTCTCTACAATCAGGGTTTGAATTTTATCTCCAAGGATCGCTTCAATGGCAACTTCATAGCCTGGTTTGGCTTTAATTAAATCCAGGATGGTGGATTGGATTCCCAATCTGCTGGAGAGATCGGGATTCAACAAGAGAGATCGGGTACCTTCTTTGAATCCGGCATAGGTTTTTTGAAGCTCTTTCAGTGACTCGAAGCGAGAACGGTTCAGACTGAGTCGATCCTTCAATAATCCTATCTTTTTACCGAGTTCCTGAAGCGTTTTTTCGATACTCTGAATCTTTTCCCTTAAAACGGGTTCCGTTTTATCCAGTTCTCCCCTCTTCTCCCGAAGCTCTTGAACAACCCCTCTCAGGCTTTCCAGTTCTGCTTCCTTTTCTTTCCTCTGGACTTCTATTGTTTCTTGCTCCTTCTGCAGCCGGGCCAGGTTCAAAGAAACTCTCTCTTTATCTTTTTTCAGCCGAAGAATTAAATTATTTCCCCGGGTCAAGTCCATGAGAAGATTCATGAGCTGTCCTTTTTCTTTATCCAATTGAGCCTGCGCTTCCGAGAGCTGGGAGCTCAGGATTTTTACGCTTTCCTCCTGACTCTCCAGATTCTGCTGATAAAGGGTCATTTCCTGGGATAACTCTTCCCATCGGGCTTTTTGGGCCTGAATCTCCTCTTCTGTTTCCCCTTGCTCTTTCCTGAGCCGAGACAGGATATCATCTCCTTTTTCCAGGATGATTTTTTGATCCAGAAGCTGTTGTCGTAGCTGCTCTAATTTCGCCTCGTGTAACTGGATGGTGTTGGATGCGCCCTGGAGTTGTTGTCGAATCGTATTCAGATTTTCTTCGGCTCTCTGGAGTTTCTCCCTTTTTTGACCGGCTTCTTCTTGAAGGGTTGAGATCTCGGTTTCCAATTGGGCTACTTCTCCCTGTAAGGCCTGCAACGAAAGGGTACTCTGCTCCAGTTTTTCTCTTAGAACTCGATACCGGGAGCGATAGAGTCGGGTCTGAAGGGTCTTTATTTCGTTCAAATAGGTCTGATAACGTTCTGCTTTTTTAACCTGTCTTTTCACCGACTCCAGTTGACGTTGGACTTCCAGGATGATATCTTGAACTCGGGTTAAATTGAGTCGAGTGGCTTCTAGTTTCTCCAGGGTCGCTTTCTTGCGAGCTTTGTACTTGGTAATACCGGCAGCTTCTTCGATAAGGGTCCTTCGCTCTTCGGGCTTCGCATGGATAATGAGATCAATTTTTCCTTGCTCGGCGATGGAATAAGCCCGGGCTCCAATCCCAGTGTCCATGAAAAGTTCTTGAATGTCTCGTAAACGACACGGTTTTTTATTCAGAAAATATTCTCCCTCCCCGGAGCGAAATACACGACGGGTAATGAGGATCTCACTGTATTCCAGGGGAAGAACTCCGGCAGGATCTACAAATCGAAGGGAAACCTCGGCCATCCCCAACGGCTTCCGATTTTTGTTGCCATTGAAGATCACGTCTTCCATGGAATCACCGCGCATATGCTTGGCACTCTGCTCTCCCAGTGCCCACCGAATGGCATCAATCAGGTTGCTTTTCCCACAACCATTAGGACCTACAATGACGGTTATGCCGGGGGGGAGGGTTAAATGAATCTTCTCTGGAAAAGATTTAAATCCGGATAGTATAATCTCCTCTAAGTACATAATTTAATCTGGAACGTTAGGAGGTTTTACTTTAGTTAGTTGGTAACTCTATATATTTTTAAAGACTAACTTTAGTTAATTAACCCAAAAAGTCAAGTTTTTTCTTGTCAGGGAGTTCTAAAAAACTTTATCTAACATACACAGTCGAATGGATTTGTAAAGGGAAAAAAGTAGATCCGGAGACAAAAACTACAATTATCTTGACAACCGACAGGGATATAGTAAAACGGAACCTAAGAAAGGGACAGGAAACAGACTTCTATTGAAAATTTATTAAATTTTCAATTGAAAAGATCTGAGGATCATAGAGGTTATGAAGGAAAAGGTTGTACTGGCCTACTCGGGTGGTTTAGACACGTCAGTTTCCATTAAATGGCTTCAAGAAAAATACAATATGGAGGTCATTGCCCTGACCGTTGATGTAGGTCAAGGGGATGACCTGGATGCCATCAAGAAGAAAGCCATTCAAGTGGGAGCCATCAAATCCATCGTGGTAGACGCCCGAGAGTTGTTTGTGAAATATTTCGTGTTCCCGGCGTTACAAGCCGGGGCTATTTACGAGGGAGAGTATCCTTTAGCCACTGCCTTAGCCCGACCTCTTATTGCCAAGTTACTGGTTGATGTAGCCCGTTCAGAAGGAGCTACAGCGGTAGCCCATGGCTGTACGGGGAAAGGGAACGACCAGGTTCGATTTGATGTTTCTATTCATACCCTGGCTCCCCAGCTTAAAATCATCGGTCCGGTTCGAGAATGGCGTATGACGCGGGACGAGGAGATTGAATATGCCAAAAAACATGGAATTCCGATACCGGTTACCTTAGAGAGTCCTTACAGTGTTGATCAAAATCTCTGGGGGCGGAGTATTGAGGCAGGTGTCCTGGAAGATCCCTGGATAGAACCTCCCGAAGAGATTTACGAATGGACCGTTAATCCAGCCAAGGCCCCGGATACACCTCAGTATTTGGAAATCGGATTTGAGCAGGGAATTCCCACAAGTTTAGATGGGGTTCCCATGGATGGGATTACCCTCATTACCCGGCTCAATAAACTGGCGGGTCAACATGGAATCGGGCGTATAGATCATCTGGAAAATCGCCTGGTGGGTATCAAGTCCCGGGAGATTTACGAAGCCCCGGCAGCCACCGTTCTCCATAAAGCCCATCAAGCCTTGGAAGATATGACCCTTTCTAAAGATGCAGCCCGATTTAAAACCCTCGTTTCCAAGGAGTATGCCGATCTGATTTATAACGGTCTTTGGTTTTCAACCCTTCATCAAGACCTACTGGCCTTTGTTGCCAGCAACCAGCGCTACGTAACCGGTACCGTCCGGGTGAAGCTTTTTAAAGGAGTTTGTAGTGTAGTGGGACGCAAGTCGCCCTATTCCCTCTATAACCTGGCTTTGGCCACCTACGATTCACGGGATACCTTTGACCATAGTGCGGCTTTAGGATTTATCAAGATTCATGGATTGGCTCAGAAAACCCAGGCCCAGGTACAACTCCTGGGAGAAACCACCACGGTCAAAGAACTTCCTTCCATCACGCCGCCTACTCTAAATAAGGAACAGATGGAAATTATTGAAAATACACAATAACCAGCCCAAAGTCCCAAGCCCAAAGTCTCCGATCTTGGGACTTTGGACCTGGGACTTTAGACTTAGGGATAATGATTCGAGAAAATTGGGTAAAGAAAGCAATCCGTTCTGGGAAAAAAACCATCGGTGGATGGCTTCAGTTAGGTAGTCCCATGGCAGCGGAGATTATGGCCCATGCAGGATTTGATTGGCTTTTGGTAGATTGTGAACATAGCCCGGCGGATTTTCAAACTCTGATGTTGCAATATCAGGCCATGAGTGCAACGAATACGATTCCCCTCTGCCGGGCTCCCTGGAACGATTTGGTAGCTATCAAGAGGATTCTGGACGTAGGGGCCTATGGGGTTATGGTTCCCTGGGTAAACAATCAGGAACAGGCCGAAATGGCTGTGAAAGCGTGTAAATATCCCCCAGAAGGTCTACGAGGCGTGGCTACCAGTGTTCGTGCCGCAGGGTATACACGAAATGGAGCCGAATATCTCAAGCGGGCCAACGAAGAGATCATGGTCATCGTCCAAATCGAAACTTCAACCGCCGTCCGTAACATCAAAGAAATCCTCTCGGTCAAAGGGATTGACGTGGTTTTCATCGGACCTAACGATCTCTCCACGGCTATGGGGTATCCAGGAAATCGCGAGCATCCAGAAGTTCAGGCGGCGATTGCTACCATTGAAAAGGCGGCAAAAGAAGCCGGAGTCGCTCTGGGGACTGTTTCCAGTAGCGTAGAACACGCCAAACAGCTTTGGGATAAGGGCTATCAATTTATCCATCTGTCCGGAGATGTAACCCTTCTCGCAAAAGGATCTACCGAGGTGGTTAATAAATTTAGGAGTGAAGTCAAACAAGAATAATCTCAAAGTCTAAAGTCCAGAATCCAGAGCCATCAGAGCTCTGGACCTTGGATTTTAGATCTATGAAAGAGGATGCAATTTCCGAGTTTCGACTTGAACGGTCGTGTTGCTCTGGTTACCGGTGGAGGTCGAGGGATAGGACGGGCTATTGCCCTGGCCCTCGCCCATGCAGGAGCCGATGTGGCTATCAGTGGACGGACTACCTCCCGACTTCAGAATACTGCTGAAGAGATTAACAAGCTGGGACGTAAATCCCTGGTCGTAACGGCGGATATCTCAAAGCTACAGGATATCGAAAATATGGTCCGTACCGTGGTTAACGAGTTTGGGAGACTGGATATCCTGGTGAACAATGCAGGAATTAATAAACGCGTTCCTTCTCTGGAAGTTACCGAAGAGCTCTGGGATAGCATTGTCGATACCAACCTTAAGGGGACTTTCTTTTGCTGTCAGGCTGCTGGGAGAATCATGCTGAAACAGGGAAAAGGGAAAATTATTAATATCTGTTCCCTGACCAGCCAAATCGGTATGACGACCATAGCTCCTTATGGTGCCACCAAATCCGGGGTTCTGGGGCTTACCCGATCCCTGGCGGCTGAATGGGCAAGATACGGAATTAATGTAAACGCCATCGGTCCAGGCTATCATGAAACGGACCTGACCCGTCCTCTTCTGGAAAACAAAGCCTGGATGGAAAAACTGATGCCTCGAATCCCTATAGGGCGGGTTGGAACCACCGAAGATCTCATGGGGGCTGCCGTCTTCCTCGCTTCAGATGCTTCTAATTATGTGAGTGGTGAAATTATCTATGTCGATGGTGGATTCTTATCCGGTTGGAACTGGAATTTATAGGATTCAGATAACGGCTCTGGTTGTTTCTTTACACGATGGAAGGGCTTCAATAGAAAAAACAGGCAAAGATTCATGAACCGGAGGAAAGAAGGGTCCAGCGAAATTGACCTATTTTACCTTGTCACTTGCCGGATGGATAGGCGCCCAGATAAGATTTAATAAACCGCTGAATGACCTCTTCGTTATACTCTTTCAATTTGGCCAGTTTTCCCCAGGCTGTTAACGCAATAAGAGCATCCATTTTGGGATAAGGTGCGACAAATACCCCTTCATAGGCCTGGGCGATCTTCTCCAGTTTGGCCACCAGGTCGTCACAATGGGTGCAGTTGTATTGAAGAAATATCCCTCCATGTTCCAACTCATGGACCTGGATCTCCTCAGGGACAGGGGTCTTTAAAATTTTCTGTCCCACGTGCATCTCCACATGGGGTCCTGAGGTCGGAGGAATGGTATTATAGGGGGCATGGGCCTGACCCGGATGAATATGAACCGGCGGCATCACCGGAACTGAAAATTCATCGGCCGGGGACTTCTCCTGTGCAAAAACCTGTAAACAAGGGAGGCTGAGCAAAAGCAGACCAAGCCCTATTCTATAAATTCTATAAAATAGATCCTTTCTCATAACCCGAGAACTCCTTCTTTAAATAAACTTTTGTCAAGCAGGAACTTAAATCTCCTGGTTCATGATCCCATAGACCCCGGAGGGTTCCTTTGAGGCTACTAAATCTCCTGAAGATACCATACGTCAACTTGCATAAAATTGTCAACCTTGAGATTTACTCTTGCCTGATTTATATAAATAAAATAATTTATGGTTTACCTGGATGACGAGAGGTTATACCACACCATAAACTAAAAAGTTTGAACGAAAAGGAGAGCAAACTATGGGATCGGAAAGTTGGCATGAACCTTATGAAAAAATCAGTGAGAAAACTCTGAATATGTCCAGAGCGATTAAGTCTCTTATAGAGGAGTTAGAAGCTATTGATTGGTACCAACAGCGGGTAGATGTATGTACAGATGAAGAACTGAGAAGAATTCTGGCTCATAATCGAGATGAAGAAATGGAACACGCTGCCATGGTCCTGGAGTGGATTCGACGAAATAATCCGACTTTTGAAGGACATTTGCGGACCTATCTCTTTAGTGAAAGAGAAATTACACAAATAGAGACCCTAGAAATGAAGAACAGTAAACCCGGACCATCCTCAGAGAACGTTCGAACTTCTATTCTTAAAACCGTCGGAAGCTTAAAGCAGAGAAAGGAGAGTTAATTGTTATGAAATATCTCAATCGAGAAGCTGCCCCAATTAGCTCAAAGGTTTGGGAGAAAATTGATGAACTGGTTGTTTCCACGGCGAAAAGTTTATTGGTGGGGAGAAAATTACTGGATGTAGAGGGCCCCCTCGGGCTTGGTTTTAAGGCCCTCGTTTCGAAAACAGAGCGGATAGCAGAAGCAGGGCTCCCCCTAGCAGCTAAAATTCTCTGTAGTCCTACCCTTCCTATACCCCAGATCTATAGTTCCTTTTCTTTAAGTATCAGCATGATTGAGGCTTACGAAACTTATCACCAACCTCTAGACCTGGATGCAGCATTTCAGGCCGCTAAAAACTGTATCCTTAAAGAGGATGAGCTGGTATTTTTCGGTTACGAAAGCCTCTCTATTACGGGTATTCTTAACACACCCGGTGTCCATAAGATCCCGTTAGGGGATTGGAGTCAGGTAGGTCAAGCCATTGAAGATGTGATTCAAGCTGCCAATCAACTGGATAAAGCAGGATATCCGGGACCCTATGCCCTGGTTCTGGCTTCACCTCTTTATAACAGCCTGTTTCGATTGTATAAAGACAGCGATGTTCTCCAAATCGAAAACCTACGTTCTCTGGTTACAGAAGGGATTTTTAAAACTCCTGTGCTTCAAAACAAAGGAGTACTTTTAGATACAGTTAACGGTAACCAGATTATTCTGGGTCAGGATCTGATGACCTCATTCTCCGGATTTGGAGAGGTTTTTTATGAATTTACTATCTCTGAAAGTCTGGTCCCGGATATCAGAACTCCAGAGGCTATTTGTATTATTTCTGCCTGAAGTAAGGAAAGATGGGAGTGGGGAAGTGTGGGAGTGTGGGAGTATGGGGAAGAAGAGGAGGACCCCTTAGTTCGCCTACTTTTCCACACTTCTATTCTCTTTTTTTACTCTTAAATTCGAGCTCGCTGGACATGTTGAGTCGGTACAAACTCCAGGTAAGCCTTTAGAAATTCTATCCAATTTGGGCAGGTTTCGGCAAAATCTAGCTTTTGGTAATAAGGAGTTAAGATTCTCTTATTTTCTGGGAAAAAGATCCCTACCCTTCGGGTATCGAAGGTGTCCTCTGTTTTAGAGTCTTCAAAGACCAGAGCGTTTATTCCAATTAGAAGTTTTTCCGTCTCTTCTTTAAGGTCATCCCGATTTTCTACCTTTTTTAAAAGAGTTGCCAGATCATATAGATCGGCGTAGTTGGGATTGGAAAATACTCGAACTTCTCTCCGAACCTGGGAAAAGAATCCATACATTTGAAACAGATGGGTTTTAAGGATCCGGGCTAAACGATCTAACGATCGGACCACCGGATCAAGATGACTCAGGTTTAATAAAGATGGCTTTTTTCCCTGGGGTCCTCTCTGCTGCTTTATCCAGGTTCTCGCCAAATCTTCAAGGGAGAGATCTGGCTGCTTCGCCGGTATTTCGAATATTTCTCCCTGTACCCAGGGTTTTTTCCATGCCCCATCCTCTGAACCAATCACAAAATGTACCGCTCCTTTGACCTCATTAATCCCTTCCAACAGGTTTGGCAGACAGCCATCCAGTCCCAAGATCCCCAATTGGATCCCCGATCCCTGCAGGGCCTTTTTGAGTTCAAGGATATCTAAGAAATCCCGAAGGCTCGCCTGTCGATCCGCATAAACGGTTTCCCTGAGTTCCTGTTGGGTCAGGATGGTTTTCGCCGTACTTAAAAAGATAGCCCGAGCGACCACCTCATAAGGAAAGGGAATTCGATACAAAGGTTCAGATTTGAACTCCTGGATATTCCAGGGATTTCCGTGATTCCAGATGACCAGAATATAATGATTTGCAGGATAGTGCTCCTGACTCCATTTTAAAAAATTACCCAGACCTTCTCCATCTCCTGAAGAACTTTCTTGAAGGGTTGAAATAGGATGGATTTGCCCCTGCCGAATCTGATATCGGTTTACCTCTCCTTCCTGCCGAAGGGTCATTTCGATAAGAATAGAAATGTTTTTTTCCGTTTGAATCTTCTTGAGTTCCTTTACAAAAGAAAGCAGCTTATTTCCTTCCTCTAGGCGATTCTGGCCGGGTATATAAATCATGTAAGTTTGACTCGTCGTCATAATTTCGCTCATCTTTCCCGATTTGTTAAAAAATATTCCACTTTAACCCCCTCAGCTATAAAATTTAACAATCTCTCTTCTTGTCAAGGAAAAGCGGATTGGATCCCATAATTTTTGGTAAAGTTTCCCTTCCTACACGTGATTCCGTACTTTTCTTTGATGATCTGGGGTAAAGGGCTTTATCTACACTCCCACAGACGACAAGAATTTTCATAAGGATAGATTGAACGTTTTTAGAAAAAAGAATTAATTTATTAATGTAGTTTTTTACCCTAGCCAATCAGGCTAGCAGCATCTTATTGAGAAGTCAAGGTGTTTTATTTTTGTAGTAACTGTAACAAGTTAGTAGGTGTTACTTTTTTGTCTGAACACTCCCATCCCCCTCAAAGGGGCCAGGAGATACGCACCGGGTTAAGCTGAAAAGCTCCTCAGGGGTGAACAGTTAAACAGGTCGCCCCGCTGGGGCTAACATCCTTATTCTGGCGCGTATGAGGACCGGCGGGATGTCTCTTCTTCCACCTACTAAATGGATATAGATACGTTTTTGTAAAAATGGGTTTGATTTAGCTACAGAGCCTGTAGAAGACCCTGGGATTAAAAGAGAAGTTCCTCCCTATGGAATCTCCGGGTTTAGGATAGGCTGTGTAGCTGTAGAGTGTGGCCTATTGTGTTGATATTTTTTGTAGCCTATGGAAACAGGCAAAATAAAGAAGAGGTTCAAGCAATTTTTAATCTTAAGTTTTTTAATTTATCTTTTTTCTCCCAATGTAGTTTACAGTAAACTTGAAGATTTTCCGTATGAAAACTCCGGAAAAAACTTCAATCAGCAGGTGGTTATTAACATTCCGGCTTATCGGCTGGTTCTTTATATACCGGATGGAGGCGATTCCTGGCGAACCTTAACTATTCCTATTGGGGTTGGAAGGGGAACGGAATTTTCTAACCAGACTCCAACCGGGGAAGGATATCTTTATGCCAAGGCAACCGGAGTTGTTTTTCGGTATGGGGATCAAAATCCGGAAGACCTGGTTGGAAAGGTAATTGAGTACTCTTACACCTTTGATAAAAAAACCCTTAAACCCATCAAGATTCCCATGCCGAAGGATATGAAGTCGATATTCATGTCTATTCTCAGTGACGAGACCCAGGAAGTCTATGAGCAGTTTGTACTTCATCAGACGACCGACTGGTATACCGTCGGGGCTCCCAGTTCTAATGGTTGTATTCGAATCGATAGGGAAGATATGCAGATTTTATATGATTACCTGGCACCTGAGATCAGATCCGGTAGATTCCCTCGTGCTGTGCCCATTTCAATCCGCTATGAAATCGTTGAGTATAACGAACCGCGGGAAGAGTTGGTCCTCCATGCAAACATTTACCATAAACCATTGGATTATTTTGATGAGGTTTTAAAAATCTTGCAACAGCAGCGTATTGATTTAAGGAGGATAGACTTCTCTCGGCTGAAATGGTATATTGATACTGCAGAAGCTCAGTTCCAGTCGATCGAGCAATACATTCGAAAAAAACTCAGTCGACCTCCTGCTAAACGGCTCCTCTTAGATAAAGAGAAGGAGCAGCTTCATTATTCTATTTTCCTGGAAGAAATCTTGAGATAAAACCTAAAACCTAAAATGTAAAAATTAAATGGAGGTAAGGTTTAACTCTTTACGTTTTAGGTTTTAGGTTTTATGTTTTAGGATATGAATGACGACGACACAATATCCGCTAACGATCCCGAAAAGAGTTATAAAATCGAAGAAAAAGAACCCCCCCGTACCTTACCTGGGCCTAATGGAAATTTAAACTATCCGATTTCGCAACCCCTTATCAAACGGAAGATTTCTTTTACAAAAAACGTTAAACGTATGGTCCTTTACGGACTTGTACTTATTTTGCTTATTATCGGGGTAGCTTATGGGGTTAAGCTTTACTACTTTTACTTAAATCATGAAACTACTGATAACGCCCAGGTAGAGGGTCGAATAATCACCATCAGTCCCAGGACTGCCGGGGTTGTAGAGCGGGTTTTGGTGGATGTAAACCAGCGTGTCAAAGCGGATCAATTGCTTGTACAATTGAACACCAAACCTTTAGCTATTGAAGTAGATCAAGCGAAGGCAGCCGTTGAGGTTATCAAAGCCAAATTAGCATCTGCGCGTCTGTCAGTACCCCTTGAGCAAAATCGTACAGATGCAAAAATCACAGAGGCCAGGGCACAAGCAGAAGCCATGAGAAAAAGTCTTGCAACGGCTCAAGCGGAGTTAGCTCGTATAGAGAAAGAAACCCTAGGGTATAAAGCTCAAATGGAAAAAGCGGAACTGGATCGAAAGCGGTTAGAGCAACTCCAGGCTAAAGGCGTCATTCCTCAGCAACAACTCGATGCAGCGATCTCAGACTATAATGTAGCCCGGTCTAATTATGAAGCCTCCCTGGCTTCTCAACGGGTCGCTGCAGCAAAGATTGAGTCTCTTAAAAACCAGATTAAACAGACCGAAGCCCAGATAGTTCTGGCCCAAACGGGTCATACCGAGACGGAAATGAAAGGTCAGGAAGTCAAATCTTTGGAAGCCGAGTTGGCCCAGGCCGAAGCGAATCTGGCTGCAGCTCTGCTCAGATTCTCCTACACGGAAATTAGAGCCCCGGTAGATGGGATTATCGGGAAGAGATCGGTGGAAGTCGGAGAAAGGGTCAATGTAGGTCAGCCTATAATGGCCCTGATTCCCGATGAGGTCTGGATTGTTGCAAATTTGAAGGAAACCCAACTGGAGTATGTCCGTGTTGGTCAGCCGGTGGAATTTACGGTGGATACCTATCCCGGAAAGGTATTTAAAGGAAAAGTAGAAAGTATCAGCCCTGCAACCGGTGCGAAATTTTCCCTTCTACCTCCCGATAATGCCACCGGTAACTTTACTAAGGTTGTTCAACGGGTCCCCGTGCGAATCACCATCGAGGGAGATCCCGAATATCCCATCCGACCCGGGATGTCTGTATTTGTAACCATCGATATCAGCGGTGCCCGTGCAAAGTAAACAGGCAAAAGGCGAAAGGTAAAAGAAAGCTTTCATCTGCCCTTTCGCCTTTTGCCTTTTGATTTTTGCCTTTCATCTCCTGTGAAACCTCAGCACAAATGGATTATCATCTTGATAGCCGTTTTGGGAACCCTCCTGCAAGCTATCGATGTGAGCATCGTAAATGTAGCATTACCCCATATGATGGGTAATCTGGGAGCGACTCTGGACGAAATCAACTGGGTGGTTACAGGTTACATTATTGCCAATGTCATCGTCCTTCCTTTAACAGGGTGGTTTACGGCCTGGTTAGGACGAAAAAGATTTTTAGCATTATCCATTGGAATCTTTACCGTTGCCTCTTTTTTTTGTGGAATTGCCTGGAGTGTCGAAGCCCTCGTTTTCTTCCGAATCATTCAAGGAATGGGAGGAGGGGCCCTTATTCCCAGTTCCCAATCCCTTCTCATGGAAACCTTTCCACCTAAAGAACAGGGGGGAGCTATGGCGGCTTTTGGAGTAGGCACCATGGTCGGTCCCACGTTGGGACCAACCTTAGGAGGTTGGATTACCGATAACTATAATTGGCCCTGGATCTTTTATATCAACATCCCCGTCGGGGGCCTTGCCCTGCTGCTGGCCTATTTCTTTCTACAAGACTCTACCCACTCTAAAAACCCGGCTCCCCAGGTAGACTACCTGGGGATTATTTTACTGGCTATAGGCGTTGGATGTATGCAGGTGATCCTGGAACTGGGGGAACGGAAAGACTGGTTCGAATCCAATGGAATTAAAACACTTAGCCTCTTAGCCGGGCTGGCTTTAATCAGCTTTGTCTGGTGGGAACTTCGAATTGATCATCCTGCGGTCAACTTGAAGGTTTTGACCAACCGTTCTCTTTGGGTCGGAACTGTGATCGCTACCTTTTTAGGAGTCGGACTCATGGGACCTACCTTTCTGCTTCCGGTTTTTTTACAAACCCTGTTAAATTACACGGCCTGGCAGACCGGAAAGGCGATCCTCCTCAGCTCCATCTCTACCGCTATTGCCATGTTTATTTCGGGTAAACTGATGGCCAGAATTTCTCCGCAATATGTCATTGCCATGGGTATAGGTACCTTTAGCCTGGGTCTCTACAAAATGTCCCGGTTTACCCTGGAAATTGGTACCTCTGATCTGATCGTTCCTCAGATCCTACGAGGAATTGGAGTCGGCTTTATGTTTGTTCCCCTGAGTATAGCAGCCCTCAGTACCCTGGAAAAGAAAGACATGGCCAGTGCCTCAGGCATTTACACCTTCATGCGCCAGACCGGCGGGAGTTTCGGGATCGCAATTCTCGTCACCTTTCTCAAACAAAGGGAAATTTTTCACCGATCCATCCTCAGTGAACACCTCCACCCTCTAAATCCTTTAACTACCCAACGATTGCAAATACTGGAACAGGGACTTCTGGCCAAAGGCATTAATCCAGAATCCTCGGGTAAGATCGCTCTGAACCTCTTAGATCATACCGTAACCCGACAGGCTTTACTCCTCTCCTTTCGAGACGCCTTTCTGCTCATTGCAATTCTGATCATAATTACCTTTCCCTTCCTTTTTCTATTGCGACGAAAGAAAAGCACCGTTCAGATCGTCCTGGGAGATTAAAAGTACCTTGGCCCTATAGCTGAGAAAGGATTTCCTCCCTTTTCTTCCGATATTCTTCGGGGGTAATGAGATTCTTCTGAAATAGCTCCCAGAGGGTTTGTAGTCGTTCTGGAATGCGGTTTTTTTCAAGTTCTTTTTCTTTTTCCAGGGTTTTCTCCTTCTGGGTCATCTTAAACATGCGCATCAGTTCTTCTTTTACCACCTCACGATTTTGCCTGAAATAATAATCCGCCACCATACCCATGGCCCAGGTCGTTCCATAAACTTTGGAAAGATTCGCGATGGTCCCAATACCGGGTATAAACCGGACTAACTGACGCAGCACGATACTCCCTCCAATGGAGGAGAGAATTTCAAAGATAACTTTCTTATCCAATGTATACCCATATACTTTTCCAATCGCTCGAACCATGGTCACTTGAATGGGTGTTTCTATAAAAGGAACCGGAGACATGGCTAATACAGAAGCAGCTAAAGCAGAAGCATGGATAATCTGCTCGATCACCTTATCCCGTTCCTCAGGGGTTGCATCATCAAAGTCGCCGGATATGAGTTTTTGAATAGTTTCTTCGTAATTCATAAAATATCTATTTTTCCTCCTGTTTAAAGGTATCTACCTCAAAGATAGGCCCTATATTTCCCACACTCATTAAATCTTCTCGTATTTGCCCAGTTACAACAACCCGGGCACCATCTTGATAAAGACCAGGATCACCCCCGATCAACTCGTAATGATCTCCACTATCGGTAATAAGTTCCCAGAATCGGGTTCCAAGTTGATGAAACTTTAAAATTCCTCGAAGAGTCAATCTAAGAAAGAAGTGTGGGAGGGTGGGAGTATGGGAGTGTGGAAGTGTGGGAGAATTTCCCCACCATACTCCCACACCCCCATACTCCCACCCTCCCGCCCTCCTACGAGGGTTTTCCCGCAAGGTAAGCTAACCAAAAGGAAAAAAGGGCATTCACTAAAAGCCAGGTTTTATCCAGCAGGAAATTTCCGGGAATATAAGCAACCGTTGCCGAAGTTAGAAGAACATCTACCACTAGATGAGCGGCCAGACCCAGGGTAAAGCCCAGGGCAAAACGGCTGAGAGATTTTGTACTTAACAAGGTTATGATCAAAAGAAGGGGAAGGACCGCGCTATGGAACAAGGGGTTTAAATCCGAAATCCTCCCCAACAGAGGATAATCTAAATCTGGAAAAGCTTGGACAAAGGGGGTTATACCCTTGCTTAATAGGTCGGGGAAGGGGAAAAAATTCAGGAAAAAAAGTCCCGAGGAAGCCCACAGGAACCCAAGCCAGAAAAGAAGTCTGGGAAGCCCCTTGGGCAGGTGAAAACCTCTAAGGAATTTAAAATAGATCCAGGCTAATAAGATCGCCACCAGGAGATATTTTAATCTGACGGGTATGATCGCCGTTTGCGGAACAAAGATATCGGGTCGGAGGGAAGAGACGGCAGCGGCTGCATTGAGGAGTCCGGCGCCGTATTTCTCATCCCGGTTTTCTCCTGTAATAGTGTTCGAAAGGGACTCCCCTTGTTGGGTCCGCCGGGTTGCACTGGCTTTGAGGATTTTCTCTACTTCATCGGGATTTTTCACCCCCAGGGAGATGATCAGAGCCGCCGTACCCGCCACGTGGGGTGCCGCCATGGAAGTCCCCTGGAAATATTCATAACCATCCCGGGTTGGATCCATGTATCCAATAGTATTTTGAAGGATTCCATAACCGATGCCCTTACTGGTATCTCCGCCCGGTGCAGCCAGGTCGATCTCCGGACCGTAACTGGAATAGGGAGCCAGGGTTCCATCCGGCCCCAGGGCAGAGATGCCTATACAATGAGGATCGGAAGCCGGAAAACTCACACCTCTACGACCTGAATTCCCGGCTGCACACACCAGGGTCACGCCTTTATCATGGGCATAGGCCATGGCTTCTTGAATAGTTCTGCTGGGAAAAAAGCCCCCTAAACTTAGATTGATAACCTGTACACCATGGTCCGCTGCATATCGGATAGCTTCAGCAATATCGGCTATATTCCCGAACCCAAACCGGTTCAAAACTTTTAACGGCATGATGGTAGCTTCATAGGCTATTCCTGCCACCCCAATCCCATTATTGGTTGACTGGGCAATGGTTCCGGCTACATGGGTTCCATGACCGTTATCATCGTTGGGATGGGTATCATCATCGATAAAATCATAACCTTCCGTAAATTGAGTGTTTGCCAGATCTTGGACCCGGTGGTAAACACCTTTTCTGTCTTGATAATCTTCATAGGCAACTCCCGTATCGATAACGGCCACGATAACCCCTTTTCCATGGGTTTTATCCCAGGCTTCCGGCATCTGAATGAACTTCATGTTCCATTGTTTATCAAAAAGTGGATCATTGGGAATTTCAAAAGCTTGATAAAGATAATTAGGTTCTACATATTCAACGGTAGACTCTGCAGCTAAAGCTTGCAGGAGTTTCTGAAGCGTGTCAGGATCCATCCCTGCCTTTGAAAATCGGGTAAGGGCTTCCGGCTTTGAGAAAATGCTGTTATAGGTTAACTGAATTCCATACTTGTGGGCAATTTTCTCAATCTCTTCCTGGGGAAGGTTGTCTTTAAAATTAACAACCACCTCCCCATCATCCTCCTGAGCGGCACTTTGTAGGGGGAAAAAAGACAGGAAACTAACCAGATAATAAACTATAAAATACCGACGGTAACTCATACATTTATCTCCTGAGTGGTAAAGACTTTAAATTATTATCCCAAAACGGGAGAAGTTTGTCAATCTTTTTTCACCCGCCGGCTTCCCTCTCTCCGGTTTCCGTTTTTAATCATAATACTCGAGTCCCAAATGGGTAATTAATTCCTCCCCCCGGATATAGCGTAGAGTATTTTTAAGCTTCATAAGCTGGATGAAAAGATCATGTTCCGGGTAAAGCTCAGGGGCGCACATGGGACTTTTAAAGTAAAACGAGAGCCATTCCTGGATTCCACGCATATTGCATCTTTGCGCCAAATCCATGAAGAGAGCCAGATCCAGAACGATGGGAGCTGCCAGGATGCTATCTCTGCAGAGGAAGTTAATTTTAATTTGCATGGGATATCCCAACCAACCAAAAATATCGATATTATCCCAACCTTCTTTGTTATCTCCTCGGGGTGGATAATAGTGAATATGAACCTGATGTATAACCTTCTCATAAAGTTCCGGGTAGAGATCCGGCTGAAGAATATAATTAAGGGCCGATAGCTTGCTTTCTTCTTTGGTTTTGAAAGAAGCCGGATCATCTAGGACTTCTCCGTCCCGATTTCCGAGAAGGTTAGTGGAAAACCAACCCTTTAGACCCAGAACTCTAGACTTTAAACCGGGTGCAAGGATAGTTTTCATAAGGGTTTGTCCAGTTTTAAAATCTTTCCCGGCGATGGGAACCCCATTCTGATGGGATAACTCGACCAAAGCCGGTATATCGACCGTGAGGTTAGGAGCTCCATTGGCAAAGGGGACCCCTGAACAGAGTGCAGCATAGGCGTAAATCATGCTGGGGGCAATTTTGGGATGATTTTCTTTTAATCCGGATTCAAAGTTCTTGAGACTCTGATGGACTTCGTCAGGTTCTAAAAAAGACTCTGTACTGGCGCACCAGATCATAACCATCCGGGATAAATTCCACTCTTTTTTGAAACGCTGAATATCTTCCATGAGCTGATAGGCTAAATCCATTTTGTTCTGCCCTTTTTTGATATTATCACCGGAAAGCCGTTTAACATAGGCCTGATCAAATACGGCACGCCAGGGAACGATAGCTTCCAACTCCTTTCGAACCTGATCCAGTAAACTTTTCTCAATAACACCCGCTTTCAAAGCAGCCTGATAGCCGTTATCTTGAAAGATATCCCAGGCTCCAAAAACCAGATCTTCTAGCTTGGTCAAAGGAACAAAATCTTTAATCTTAGGAACTCGCTTATCCGTTCGCTTTCCCAGACGAATCGTTCCGAGCTGGGTGAGGGACCCAATCGGGCGACCCAGACCTTTCTTAATAAGCTCAACACCTGCTATCAAAGTAGTACTGACGGCCCCTAATCCCGGAAGTAAAACTCCCAATCGACCTTCCGCAGGCTTAATAGAAATACCTTTCTCTATCATGAAGGTAGCATCAAGCCGGAGAAATACAGGGTATATCCAAGGTGAGCTAAAGTTAATTTTGTACTTTAGAAACCTCCTTATATCCTGTGTTCCTCTAGCTCAGATTAAAATTTAGATCTATAAAGGTATGAGAATATAAATTTTTAAATACGACCCACCATTTGATGATGTCAATGGAAATAAGGAAGTACCACAAAAAAGTTGACTTTATCAAAAAGGTGGATATAAAGGATATAACTTTTAAAGGAACAAAAGTAAAACCCTCTCATGGAGGATGGGGTTGTGGATAGAATCGAGCTTTATGGCGTTAAAGATCCAAACATTTCAAGTCAGTTGATATTAGCTAAAGAAAAGGGATTTTTTGATGAAGAAGGCCTACAAGTAGAATATCGACTTCTTCCCTCTGGAACCATAATGCCGGATGAAGTGATTCAGGCCAAAGAGAAGCCTTTTGCCTTTACCCAGACTCCGGTTACCACGCTCATTCTTCAGGATCGAGGCCTGGATGTTAAAATTGTGGCCCCTCTGGCAGATATTTCTGGAACTCAGCAAGTTGTGATTCGGGAGGATTCTGGAATTGTAACTCCCAGGGATTTAGAGGGAAAGAAAATAGGAATGGCGAAAGGGGCCGCGGTTTATATTGCCCTTCAGAGTATGGCCCGGGAGTTTGGAGTAGATCTGACGCGGGTTACCTTTGTAGACCTGCTTCCCGCTCAACAGTTAGAAGCGCTACAACGGGGAGAGGTCGATGGGATAGCGTGTTGGGAACCCTGGACTAGCCGGGCCCAGGCCATAGGAGGTAAATTTTATTTCTCCGGTTCCCGTTCAGCCATACCGGGCTATGAGGAAGAGATTAACTGGTTGGTAGATCAGAGTGTTCTCATGGTTTTGAACGAGAATCTTCAACAACATCCCGACACGCTTAAAGCTCTGATCCGGGCCTTTAAAAAGGCAACAGATTTCATTAACGAGAATCCAGAAGAAGCGGCCACAATTTTATCGGAGCCCCTTTCTGCTGATAAAATCGAGCTGGAGAAAATTCTGGCCCTCAATAAATACTCCATGAAGATGGATAACCTCTTTAAAATAGGGCTTCTTTCCTTTCGAGAGCTCCTGTTTCAAAACGGGATCATCTCCACCATGCCTAGGGAAAAGAGATTGTATACAACGGAATGGTTGGAGGCTGTAGATCCTTCGCTGGTTCTCATAACCCGTGAAGGGGGGGTTGCGGAGGAAGAAGAAAATGAAGAATTTTTGGAAATTTTCTTCGAGGAGGCCGGTGATATCCTGGAAGGTCTGGAGAAAGGAATCCTGGCCCTTGAGAAAGCCCCTGGAGATCGAAATATTCTAAGAAATGTTATAACGGCCTTCCACACGTTAAAAGGCAATTCGGGATTTCTCGGATTTGAAAAGATTAATTCCCTGAGTCGCCATATGGAAGAGACCCTTAAGGCCGTTCAGAAATCTGACGGAATTATTACCCAGGGTTCGATTACCGTTCTTTTTAATTGCCTGGATACTCTTCGGAGATTGGTCAATGACTATAAAACAGATGGAACCAGCCCCCTGGATCTAACGCCACTTTTAACAAAAATTAATCAACTGGTGACAGGGTCCTTAACCGAAACAGCCGTCTCTCTGGTTCATCAACAGGAAGAAGGTATTGAACTGATTAGATATGAAGAAGTAAAACTCAAGGAAGCTCAAGAAAAAGGAAAAAAAGTATTCCGAATAGAAATAGAATTTGCACCCGATTGGTCCCTGCACTCTGCAGGTGCTTTTATGGTAACTCGAAAGCTCTCCCGGCTGGGGGAGGTTATCAAAGTGAACCCACCTTTAGGGAGCAATGAATTAAAAAGAGCAAATCACTTCCAACTCATCCTGGCCAGTAGTGCATCTGAAGAGTTGATCCAACGTCGGGGAAAAGTAGCCGCAGTTGTTCAAGCTGTTCGTATATCTCCCTTTGTACTTCCCCCCTTATCCGAAACCCGTAGGGTAGAAGTCCTTTCACCGGGTTCTGAGCCTGTGCCCTCCTATTCTGTAGATGAGGAGTTCGAAATCTCTTCCTATACTCCCCTTACTTCTACACCGTCGGCTAAAAAAACCTTACGTGTAGATTATCAACTGCTGGATGAAATCATGAATGTGGTTGGGGAACTGGTTATCGGAGGAGCGACCCTTTCCCAGGGTTTAAGTAAGTTAAATTCTATTTTTCCTACCGGAGAAACAGCCCGTTTGATCGAGCAGCTTATGAAGACGAACATGTTGGTTCGAAAAAATTTGTTGAACTTACAAGAAAATATCATGAAGGTTCGCATGATGCCGATCGATGTAGTATTCAAACGATTTCCTCGACTGGTTAGAGATCTGGCTCTAAAAAAAGGTAAAGAAGTGAAGTTGGAAATAACCGGAGAACACACCGAACTGGATAAAGCTATTCTGGATCTGATTGGGGAGCCTTTAACAAAACTTCTTCGAAGCGTTATAGAATATGGAATCGAACCTCCCTCTGTACGGGCCCAACTGGGTAAACCGACCACAGGTAGAGTAAGTCTCAACTCTTACCATGCCGGCAATCAAATTATTATCGAAATTTCCGATGATGGGAGAGGAACTGACCTGGTACGGGTGAAAAATTTAGCGATCCAACATAAATTTTTCACTCCCGAGGAAGCTGAAAACCTCTCCATTTCTGACTTTTTCAATGTATTCTTTAATCGGGGATTAGTCGTTCCTGAAAGTGAGGAAAGCTCCTTTTTGTTTGGTCCGGGAATCCAGAGTGCTCGTAAGGTCATCGAAGAGCTTAATGGTACCTTAGAAGTAGAAAGCCAACTGAATAAAGGAACCCGATTTATCGTTAAACTCCCTTTAACTTTAGCCATTATTCAAGCCCTTCTGCTGGAAATCGGGAACCGCGTTTTTGCCATTCCTTTATCTCTCGTGGTAGAAGTCTTGAGAATTTCAACAAAGAACATCGAGATCATAGGAAAACAGGAGGTTTTTCAACTCAGAGGTCAGGTCATTCACCTCCTGAGACCTTACGATATTTTGGGAGTTCCTCAACCTAAAATCCAGAATGAGAAGTTATTTGTAGTGGTGGTACGGGTTGCACGAGATGAATTAGTAGGGATTGTCACGGACCAACCCTTAGAAAAAGAAGAATTGGTTATTAAATCCTTGGATACTAAGATTGTCAAAACAGATATTGTTTCCAGTGCTTCCAAACTTGGAGACGGACGGGTGATTCTGATTTTGGATGTACCTGCCCTCATCGGCAAGATGTATAACCGAGAGTACTAGCTACTGAGTGCTGAATACTCTAATTATGGCTGAGATTCTTAAAAAAGATGGAAAAAAATTTCGATTTCTCCTGGTAGACGACTCCCGATTTGCGCGTATAAGCTTAAGTAAGGTGGTAGAACAGGTGGGTGGGGAAGTCGTTGGAGAAGCTACGTCGGGCGAGGAGGCTCTCCATCGTTTTGAAGAACTTAAACCCGACGTTGTTACCATGGATATGTCCTTACCCGATACGGACGGAATTACCCTGGTCCGACGTTTTATGGGAATAAATCCTCATACCCTCATTATTCTGATCAGTGGAATCTCCCATGAGGAAGTGATTGAAGAGGCTTTACGTGCGGGAGCCGAGCATTTTATTTCTAAACCCTTAAATCTAGATAAAGCCGTTGAGATCGTACGATGGGTTTTGGAAGAATCAGATCAATAAAATGAGGGTATGGGAGTGTGGAGGTATGGGGGTGGGGGAGTATGGGAGTGGGGGAGTATGGGAGTGGGGGGGT
>JAUQPW010000176.1 GCA_030550175.1 bacterium | reverse complement strand
TCTCCCACACTCCCACACCCCCATACTTCCATACCCCCATACCTTAATTTAATACCCGGCTGCCCAATATTTAAGAATCAGCCGGGTGTTATTGTTAAGGTTCACGATGGGAACGGCAAAAATCTGGGTGGTAAATCCTTTCACATCGCGATCCAGAATGCTGACGGGAATGGTAGAACCCCCGTTTTTAACTATAATGGTAACTTGAAGTGTAATCAACTGATTCATAAAACCGCCATTTGGAAAGTTAATACGTCGAATCCCAAAATTTTCCGCATTCTTATCCGTATAGAGGTAAAGGGGTGGTGTTGTTCCATCTACGCGGATGGCTCCTATCATAGGGGGAGTGATTTCCAGTTCATCGGTAAGAACCTTGAGACCTTTGAGAGGTTCATCCTGGGCTAAGGTGGGTACTGAAAAAAGCAAAAGATTTATTAGAAGGAGCAGAAAGAGAATTTTATTAACAACCCTCATGATGGTTTTAACTACCGACACTACCTTATAAATGAGATGCAGGGGCACGGAGATTTTTTATCCCTGTGGTTCTGTATCTCCACGTGTTCCTCCCGGTGGATTTTACATCCGACGTGCAAGCTTAGGATCTAACGTATCTCTTAAACCATCGCCCACCAGATTAATAGCAAGGACCGTCAGGGCCAGGAAGAGTCCTGGAAAGAGGATAATCCAAAAAGCAATTTGCACGTAAGGACGTCCTTCGGCCATCATATTTCCCCAACTGGGAATTTGAGGAGGTGTACCGGCTCCCAGAAAGCTGAGGTAAGCCTCAATAATAATGGCAGAGGCACAGATATACGTACCCTGTACAATTAGAGGAGCCAGGGTGTTGGGCAAGATATGGCGAAAGAGGATCCTGGGGATCCAGGCCCCGGCAGCTCGTGTTGCTTCCACAAAGGGTTGTTCTCGTAAGCTTAATACCGCAGCCCGTACGACACGAACTACGCGAGGAACTTCGGGGATGACTAAAGCGATGATGACATTTTGTACACTGGCCCGCATTAAGGCCATCAAAGCAATTGCCAGTAAAATGGCCGGGATAGCCATCAATCCGTCCATGATCCGCATGATCACCATATCCAGACGCCGGTCATATCCGCTGATTAACCCAATGGTTAAGCCGATGATCATACTCAAGGTTGCTACACAAAGTCCTACTATCAGGGAGATGCGGCTGCCATAAATCGTTCGTGCGTAAATATCCCGTCCCAGATGGTCTGTTCCAAACCAATGCTTAACAGAAGGGCCCTGAAGTCGGTCAATGGGATTAATGGCCAACGGATCTACCTGTGACCATAAAGGAGCCCCCAGGGCTATCAGGCTCATCACCATGAGCAGGAAGATTCCCAGGCCCATAGTGGGATGGCGTTTCAAGAATCGAGGTATCCGGTGAATTTGGCTATCTACGTGTTTCCAGGGGGCAATTATTTTAATAGGTACCGTTGTTTTCATGTCTTTCAATAACGAATTCGAGGATCTAAAAAGACATAGGAGAGATCTACCAGGAGGTTGATGAAAACATAGATACTCGAAGTAAAGAGTATCACACCCTGAATAACCGGGTAATCACGATGCAAAATGGCATCGACGGTCAATCTTCCCAGGCCCGGAATAGCAAAGACACTTTCGGTTACTACCGCTCCACCGAGAAGCAGCGCAAAGCCTGTACCGATAATAGTTGCTACAGGTAGTGAGGCATTTTTGAAGGCATGTCGCATGAGCACCAGGCCGGGTTTTACTCCCTTTGCAAAAGCTGTACGAATATAATCCTCCTTGAGAACCTCCAACATACTTGCACGGGTCATACGGGCCAGTAAAGCAGTATAAATCATACCCAATGCCAGGGAGGGAAGTATCAGATGTTTAATAAACGGGATGAACCCTTCGCTGAGTCGAACATAACCCTGGACGGGGAGGATGGAAAGCTGGATAGAAAAAAAATACATGAGCAGAAAGCCCAGCCAGAAGACCGGTAGGGAAAAGCCAAGGACCGAAAAGACCATGGTTCCCCGATCAATCCATGTCCCTGCCTTCCATGCCGCCAAAATTCCCAGTGGAATAGCCAGACCAGTACTAATAATCAAGGTAAAGATACAAAGGCTGATGGTCGGTTCTAATCTTTGTTTAATGAGCTGGGTCACCGGCAATCCTGTGAAAATGGAAGTCCCCAGGTCACCTCGAAGGATCTGACCCATCCATATTACAAACTGTTCATGTATCGGCTTATCCAATCCCAGCTTTTGTCGGATGCGCTGAATATCTTCAGGTTTTGCGTAATCACCCGCTACCACCACGGCCGGATCACCCGGCGCAAGGCGCAATAAACTAAAAACGAAAACAACCACCACAAACATCACGGGAATAGCACCCAGTATTCTCTTGACAATATAATTCTGCATGGGGCAAAGCCTTTGAACCTGCACCCCTGCATCCTGTCTAAGGATACAGATTCAAGACATCTCCAGGCAACTAACCGAGCACCCAGCCACGTTTTTAAGAACCCTTCTTCTTCGGTTTGTATGCCTCTATAGCAATTCATCCTGTAGGGAGCTAATAAGGTCCTGCGATAGTTTCTTTTATCATACGGGCAGATCCTTTGGTAAACAAGGGTCCAGGAGCTAAAAGATCAACCTTTTGTCTATCTTGATCCGGGACAAACCGGACCACCTCCAGAAGTTTGAATTTATTGTACCCTTTTGCCTGAATTTGTCAAGTATTCCTTGTTTAATCCTCTCTTCTTGATTTTCGACAAAAGTTAAGAAAGGGGAACCCTTACTCTACCCTTTCTATGGACGGTTTTAGGGGTAAGTTTTTTCTAACCTATCTCCCTTCCCGATGTGGGAATAGGGAATCGGGGTCGGCCTGGGTTCCCACTCTCCCCTTCCCACAGAATAAACTTATTCCCGTTCAAACGCAATGGTTTTCTTTGAATCTTCTGGATATCTTGTCTAAGGGAAGGAGATAGTTTTGATACCTTTTTTATTGACTTCTCTATACAAAAATGAGAGGATGGTTTTATTCTTTCCCCTGAAAGGGGGGAACAGAGTACTTTGTAAAGTTAGTGTTGTGGAATTTTCCCTCACCCCCGACCCCTCTCCCGAAGCTAATGTTATCAACTTTTGGTAATAGAATGCCTGCTATGATAGTCCCTCCTTCATTTTGAAGGTATTCAGGGGTCATTCGTCACTTTCCATTGGCTCTTGGCTAAAGAGCCAATGGAAAATTGGTCTAAGTCAGGCCCCACATGACTGCTTCATGTAAGCCTCGAAGCGCTTACGTATCTCCTCAGGCGACACGTCCTCCTTGTGGGTTGAGATATGCCAAACGTGTCCAAAAGGGTCTGCAAAGGTACCTGACCGATCGCCGTAGAATTGATCTTGTACCGGCCTTAGTACCTTCGCGCCAGCAGCAATGGCCTGACTGGCCAGCGTGTCTATATCCTCGACGTAAAGATGGATACTTACCGGTGAGCCCCCGAACGATTGGGGACTACGTGCATCCATTTCAGGAAACTCGTCGGACATCATGATGGGTGAATCACCAATTTTGATCTCGGCGTGCAGGACCTTTCCACTTGGATCTGTCATACGCATCACCTCCGTTGCTCTAAACGCTTTCTTGTAAAACTCAATGGCACTGGCTGCATCCTTGATGATCAGATAAGGAGTTACCGTATGGTAGCCCTCCGGAATAGGTTTTACTTTACTTGTCATAAATCCTCCTTGCTGAGTGTTTAAGTTATCAGTTGTGGTAATCCCAAATATAATTCCGAATCTCTTTAAGATTTTCACAACCCCCTACAAGGA
>JAUQPW010000088.1 GCA_030550175.1 bacterium | reverse complement strand
ATCTCTCATACTGATCGAAGTAACTGGAAAAAATTCTTCTTCTCAGATAATTAAAAGGATAAACCCTTTTATTCTCTGAAGTCAACTAAAAAGTTTTATCATCATTGTTTTGTAGACCTCTCGCTTCAAAAGTGGGAATAGGGCAGTTAGAATAACTGCCCTATGGTTTGCTTCCCCTGAGCTATCTTACTTCTCTTAGGGTGTAGGTGTTACCGTAGGTGATGGACCCGGTGTCGGAGTTGGTTGTTGGATAAGAAGGGTTACCGTATTACTAGCTGGGATACCTGGAGAGCTCGCAATAAATGTAATCTCACAGCCTGAAGGAGCATTGATACTAATAAACGGACTGGTTGCTACGCCAGATTGATTGGTTACTCTTGTTAGGGGTAAAGTTGGAGAAGTTGAAAATCTACATGTTGCAGAACTGCTATTGAAAGTTACACTTGTGTTAGGAACTGGACGACCCGCTGCATCTGTAACTGTGGCAGTTAAGGTAAATGTACTGCCTGGAGATAATATGTTTGAACTTATTTCCAGATCTATTGCTTGAGCTACTGGAAAAGGCGTAGGTGTAAACGTCCCTGGTCCGGTTACCTCGACACTTACTGTAATCCTATCTGTAAAGGTTCTTCCGTTAATGACCGTACTTGCGGTGACTACGATATCTGTGCTACTGGTAATGGGAGGGATTACCAGGGTTGCAGTGGCTTGACCGGATTCATTAGTGGTGCTAAAGGGTGTAATGGCTCCAAAGGAGGTAGAGAATTCGACCATGACCCCCGCGCCGGCTCTCTGACCCAGCTCATCAAAAACCGTTGCCAGGATGGTCACAGGCTCCGGTTCAGGAGGTGTAGTGCCTGTGAATTCGACGGTTTGAAAAACGGGATCTGCGGTAAGGATGATACCGGCTACGCCTGGACCTGGGGCACCGGGAGCCGCCGTGAATTCCACAAAGGTCGTAGCGAATAGATCTCCAAAGGTATCTACAGAGCCGTTCCGGTTGATATCGGCTATGGCCGTGACCGGAGAGCTTCCGGGCTGGGTACTCACCAGAAAGATAGAAGCTTTTCCGTTGGCATCGGTGATGGCACGTCCTTCCCCCGGGGTTGTAGTGGTTACACTTCCTAAAGGAGGTGAAGGAGATGCGGAGAAAGAGCCTAATTCAGATTGAAAGAATATCTCGAATCCACTTACCGGTCTTGCCGAGGTATCGATGAGAGCTGCAACGATTAAAATGGAAGTAATTCCATCTGCAGGTGCAGAAGATGGGGTTGCATTGACTTCTAAGGAAAAGGTTCCAATTTGGGATCTGGGGCCGATAGGCAACGGAATCCCTCCACCCGAAGAACCCACCGGTTCAGCCCTTTCCGGATCTTCAAGCTTTCCACACCCAGAAAACAACACAAAGATAAAACCCAACAGTCCTACTAAAGAAACCGCAAGAGTATGTGGCTTCATGGCTCCCCCCTTAGTTAATTATGGGAAAACATCTCTGGCAGTTATTCCCATTGTGCCTTTGACCGATACCGGGTTACCTGCCAGATCTTCACCGAAGAGTTCTATAACGGCTGTGAGAAAAATTTGGCCTTCGCCCCCCCCAAAAGCCAGGTCACTCAAAGGCGGTTTTAACTTAGCTGAAGCCGGCAGGACCAACAAATTTTGACTCACCGTTCCACCTGCCGGAACGAGTATATTTCCAATAAAACGGGTAAACGGAGCCGGAACCTCTGGATTGCCATCCGGT
Organism: bacterium; assembly: GCA_030550175.1. Classification (GTDB taxonomy): domain Bacteria; phylum Moduliflexota; class Moduliflexia; order Moduliflexales; family JAUQPW01; genus JAUQPW01. Next base: position 23,805 of record JAUQPW010000088.1, on the reverse strand, counting down.
CGAATATACGTAACATTTTGCTGATTTAAAATAACGTCGGAAGCAGGAGAGGTCGCCCGGCTATTTTTAGGAACCGAAGTAATCTCAAAGTCGGCAAAATCATCGGTTACGTTACCGGGAACCGAGGGATCAAAGACATCTGACACGATGTTAACCGGATTTCCCGAACCGACCGTCAGGGTCAGGAATACTTGTGAATTACCACTGCCTCCAAAGGGCTCCCCGCAGGAATTCAGGAGAGTCAAACTTACCGTAATCAGTACAAAAATTCTTACAGAACTGCAACTTATCTTGCCCATCAGATATCGGAGAATGAGGAATGCAGAACACCCACTTCTCCATTCCCCATCCTCCACCCACGTACTCCATTTTGTACTTCACTGAACGGATAGTTGTCTAATATTCCCTGCTTCGCTTTGTTCAACGGTAGCGGTGTTTAAGAGTTTCGGGGTTATGAAGATAAGTAATTCGGTTTGATTTTTGCTATCTGGAATGGTAGACCTGAAAACTCTTCCTATCACAGGGATCTTATGAAGATATGGTACCGCTGTAAGATTCCTTCTGGAGTCAGTTTGCAAAATCCCACCCAAAACCACCGTCTCTCCATCTTTAACCAGAACCTCGGTATTGACACTTTGGGTATTGATCGGTGGAACCCCTCCGGCGGTTGTAATGGGAGAGGCAAAATCAGGTGAATTATTCTGGGCGCTGACCGTCATGAGGATATGCCCATCGGCTGAAACCCTGGGAGTTACGTTTAAAGAAAGCGTAGCATTAACTTGCTGGAGTGTGGTCTGGGTTGTGTTATTAACCAGGATCGTGGTTGCCAGGGTAAAGGTCACCCCTGTCTGGATAGAGGCTGCTTTATTATCCACGGTAACCACCTTAGGTTGAGACAGGATAGTAGCCAGTCCCTCGGTTTCGGCAGCGGCCAGATTCAAATCCAGAGAAAATACATCATCGATACTTCCCAGCCGGATTCCCGTTGAACCCACGCTAGCCCCTAAGGGGAGGTTAACGGCAAAGTTACCGTTAATGGAGTTGGGGAATCGAAATCCCGTCGTATTACCGTGGGCAGCGTCGGCATTAAAAGAACCGGCCCAGTTGATCCCCAGGGATTTACTGAATTGTTTACTGACCGTAACGATACGGGCTTCAATGAGAATCTGCGGGGTTCGCTTATCCAATTTGGCCACCAACTCCCGGATGAGCCGGATATTTTCCTCGGTGTCTTGAACGATGAGAGTTTTAGTTCTGGCATCTACGGTAATGGTTCCCCTTCGAGGACCCGCCGGTTGCCCTTCTCGACGGCCTGCGATCACCCCTTCTATAACGGTTACAATTTGAGCAGGATCTGCAAAATTGAGGGTAATAATCTCGGTTCGTAAAGGTTCCAGTTTTTTCTGAGTTTCAAGGGCCGCCAGGCGTTGTTCTTGTTCCAGGCGTTTGGCTTCGATTTCCCTTTGGAAGGAAGTGCTGGATCCCACCCGCATGATATTCCCTTCTATCTCAACGGCCAGATTATTCAGCTTAAGGATAATATCCAGGGCCTGATCCCAGGGAACGTTGATCAGCCTGACCGTTACACGACCGCTGACTTCGGGATGTAAAACCAGATTAAAATCATTGATCTCGGCAATAATGCGTAGTACATCCCGAATGTCTGCATCTTTGAAATCCAATGTAATAGGCTGACCCCGATATTTAGCCTCTTCAGCTGTTTGGGGAGTTCGAATGGAGGGAGCCTGAGCAGCAGGCAACTCCGAAGCAGGGGCTTCGAGTTCTTCAACTTTTTCCCCTTCGGGTTTAGCGGTTGGAGGAGCCTCAGCAACTTGAGTGGGATGGGCAATATCTATAATAATTTTGCCGTCCTCAGTCTTGATCTGGGGATCTACGGCCTGAGTAAGGTTGAGAATGACCCGAACGAGATTATCGGCTCCTTCCGGACTCCGTTTTAGCTGAAAAGAGGAGATTCGTTTGAGGACGCTGGGCGTTAAGTGGACATCTGTAATCTTCTGGGCTTCCGGAACAATCTCACTTTTTTTCAAGTCTAAAACAATACGAGGGGGCTCAGACTCCTTCTTTACCTCATATTCCGGTAAAGTATCGGAGGTAATAGTAACTCGGGTTTCCTTGGGGAGTTGAGAGACTTCAATCTCCTTGATGGTAGACAACTTAACTTCCGGAGCAGAGGGTTTCGACATAATCGTTGGAGCGGCTTTGGGTTCTGCTTCAGCAGGCTTGCTTTTGGAGGGCTCGACTTCAACAGGTTGACCTTTAGGAGGCTCGGTCTCGGGAGCCGCAGGCGCTACCTCTGCAGGAGCCCCTTGGGGGGGCGGCGCTTCAGGAAGTTGTACGACCTCTTCGGATGGACGTACTGCAACCTCTTCGATACCATCTTGCAACTCCACATATAACTTATTATGATCGGGAAATACCTGGTAACGTACCTGTTTAGAGAGTTCGATTTCTATCCGGGAGTTGATCCGGTTACCTTCTTTAGGAAGTTGAATGGGATTAATGCTGAGGACTGCTCCTTTATTTACCGTAATAGGCTCATTAAATTTCAATTGCGCATTGGGTAGATCAAGAACCAATCGTAAAGGATCGCTAAGGGTGAAAGCTGTATAACTTAAGTTATCGGAAGATTCGATCGTTACCCGAACCTTTCCCTCGAGAGCTTCACTATGGATATGGGTTATTTTCACGGACCCGGGAACCTCTCCCTCAGAAACAGCCTTCGGAGTTTTAATAGTCTCCTTAGGTCCACCACAACCGCTTAAAATCCATAGAACAACAGAGACAAAAAAGATAGATGAGACATACCTTAGGGGATAATTGCTCATTATCGGGCTCCTTGTTCATTAGGTTTGTTCAGAGACAGGGTGGTTTCGACTTCTTTGGTATCACCCGTATCATAGCGAATAATCTCTTTGATTACAACCTCACCGTCTGTTATCTTTTGAACCACACCCTCTCTCTTACCTATACGGGTTCCGACCTTAAAGTTATAAGTTTTGCCATCGGGAGATTCCACCATAGCATAATCTCCACCACGTCCAGCAATTACACCCACCAACTTATATTCATGGGTATCATACCTCTCCAAAGGAGTAAGAACAGCCTGAGGACGGGAGACTGCCACGACCTCTTTGGGTTCAATTTTTGGACTGATTAAAGGTTTAAAAGGATTACGTCGATTTTCAGCATTATATGTAAAGGCTACTTCCTGCTCTGCTGGCGTGGGTTTCACATCTTTATTTTCTTCTTGGGCCACCTCCTTCTTTTTCGGTGGATTAACAGGCTGTTCAGACTCCAACGGTTCTTCACTGCAACCCATTAAACCAACCATAGCTAGAAGTAATAAACCGCATACACGTTGCTTAATCATAACCAACAGCTCCCAGCTTATGAACAGGAACCGGAGATAAAAACCATCCTTTTTTGGATATTTCCAAGATTTGAAAATCCCGTAAATATCACTTCCCACCAGCCCCTATTCAAAGCCTTCAATAAACTTTCCTAACCAAAATAGCCCGGAAACTCTGAAGAACTTCTCTTACCGGGTCTTTAGAAACATATGAAAAATAAATATTACTTAGAAGTATAGGTCATAGCCTGAGCAACGATAGATAAACTATCCTCACCGGTCGGGGTTTTAATGGGTGTCATATTGATAGTACCGATCGTTACAATCCGATCCAGTTTACTGACCGTATCTGTAAAGCGGGCAAACTCGTGATATCCACCCGTCATGGTAATATTAACAGGAAATTCACTGTAAAGCCCTTTATCGCTCAAGGCCCCGGGTTGAAAGGTGGAAATGTTTAACCCGGCCGTTATAACCGACTCGTTGATTTTCTCTAACAGAGAGGGAATCTCTCGCCCTTTCGGAAGTTTTTTAAGCGCCTCATTGAGTTCGGCCTCTACTTTCTCTTTTTCCTGCTTAAACTTATCGTAGTTTTTAACGATTTCTTCGGCCTCTGCCACCTTTGCACTTTTCTCTTTCCGCTCGTTCTGCAATCTTTTTATTTGTTGCATCGAGGGGTCATAGATAAAATACCAGAAAACACCTCCTAAAATCGCAACAGAGGCTATCAAACCTATGTATTTATAGTTATTGGGGATTTCTGCAAATTTATCCAAAGTTCCTGCCATAACTTACCTCCTGAATCTCTATTTGGCTTTGGCCTCTTTGGTCTCACCCGGACTCTCGAGTTCGCAACTAATCTGGAAATTCCTTACCGTTCGATCGAATATTTTGCTTTCGGTACTGATGATTAACTCTACATTTTTTATATAAGGAGACTCCTCTAATTTACGTAAATAATTAGAAATAGCCGGGTTAGAAAGGGCTACACCGGATATGCTGAGTTTGTCTCCGGCTTTATTAAAAGCCGTCAACCATACTTCTTCTTTCTCAAGGGTTTTATAAATTTCATCTAAAAGTCGAACCGGAACCTTTTGATCCTTTTCCAGTTTAAGAATGGCTTCGCGTTTCCCTTCCAAATCTTTCTTATCTGCCTTAAATTTCTCGATCTCCGCGATTTTGGGCTTAAGTTCCTCGAGTCTGGCTTCCAATCTCCGAATATCCTTCTTTAGACCATCGATTTGATTGCTGAGATAGATCCATCCTCCTATAAACGCTAAAATGGAAAGGATCCCGATGAAAGTAAATAGAACAAGCTGCCCGAGAGCTCCGGTTCGTTTTTGATCTTCTTTAGGTAATAAATTTATTTTGACCATTTGTCACCCACCCTCCTTAGTCCTAAGCCTACAACTACCGATGCCCTGGGAGCAATGCTTTCCATGTACTCCATATCAAACTTTTTCTGATTGACCTTTATATTCCGGAACGGATTAATCTTTTCCACCGGAATACCTAATTTTTCTTCAAAAAATTTATCGATATTCTCGATCAACGAACAACCCCCACCCAGGACCACTTTGTTAATATTGACATCGGGTGCCGAAGCCCTAAAGAAATCAAAGGATCGTTGAACTTCCACGACGATATCTTCCGAAACCGCATTGATAACCGAAAAGACGCTGTCCGGGCTAATATTATCGGGTAACTGGTTTCTCTTCATTTTTTCGGCGGTTTCATAGTTCACATTAAATTCCTTTTGTAAGGCTTCGGTATACTGATTTCCACCTACCGAGATGTCCCGTACAAAGGTGGAAACCCCATCCTGCATAATATTGATTTTCATGGTACTAGCACCAATATCAATCAGGGCTACAGAGCCAGGCTCCACTTCATAATTGAGTTCAAAGGCATTCTCAAAGGCAAAGGCATCTACATCAATAATGACCGGATTTAAACCGGCTTCCCGAACCAGGTTGATATGCTCATTGACTTTCTCCTTCTTGACGGCGACCAGGAGAACTTCCATTTCTCCCGGTTGAGCAGATTGCGAGCGTTCTAGAATTTGAAAGTCTACATTGACATCCCCAATGTCAAAGGGTATATATTGTTGGGCCTCTGTTTCGATGGATTTCTCCAGGTCTTGTGGAGTCATCTCCGGGACTACAATTTTTTTCACAATCACCGAATGCCCAGAAACGGAAATAGCCACATTTTTGCTGCTAATCCTGGCCTCTTTAAAAACTTGCCGGATGGACTCTTTAACAACCTCTGCATCCATAATCGCTCCGTCCACAATCACTTCCGGTTGTAAAGGAACGACTCCAAAACTCTTGAGCTCAGCACCTTTGGAACTCAGATTCAACTCAGCAGCCTTAATGGAACTGGCTCCAATATCAAGGCCGGCGATTTTATTTTTAGAACTGAATAACATGGACAAACTCCCCTGAGGGTGATGACAACAACCTTAAGTTTTCATTTTAGGAACCTAAAATTTAAACTTTTCGGTGTTACCCTCGACCTACCCACCAGAAAGGTTAGTCTGGCGAATTCTATGTAAGTTATTGATTTTTAAAGGGTTATTCTAAGCGCCCTTTAACTTATTGCAATTAGAGCATATAGGGTTAGCCTTGTCAAGTTAAAAAAGAACAAAAATAAGGAAAACCCCGACTACTTCTCAAAAGTGAAAGATCCTACACCACCTTTGGGATATCCCCCTTTACCGAACTTCCACTGGTTGGTAAACCAGGGGTCATGGCGGTACCAACTGGTAAACCCACCATTTAAGGTCACGTTTGGACCGGCCTCCGGGTCTGATACCTGAACCGTAAAGGTAACCTGTTACCCATCGTTGACCGACAGCAAGCAGGCTATTAGGATCTAACGCGAATCCCAGGAGCCAATCGTTGACAGGATCGATAGAAGTTACCCGATAAAGAAGGGGAGATCCAATACTTTTTACATCACCGGGATCACACGGAGAAACAGTATTATCACAGACTTGAAAGGTAGTCCCACCTATATCCTCTAGGATAATATCCCCTACCGCCGGAAAGCCATCTGCTGCCGAACAAGGAATCGTGGTCAGGGGAGTCGTGAGGGCTACACAGTCAAAGTACCCGCTACGCCGCCAGGAACTTAAAATGGTAAACTGAATTCCGGTACCACCCCCGGGCTGTGGAACCCAACTGATGGTTGTAAACCGGAAATGACTGGCATGGGCCGGCAACCCCTTACTACTCAGTAAAGCCCCAAATACTAAAACCAGACAGACGATCTTAACAGCATACGGGATCATGAATATTCTCGGTGTGGCTCCTGAGGTAGGTAACATACTTTTCTCCCTCTTGCCTTCTGTTGAACAGCAGCCTGTTTCAGGATCTATCGGCCAGGATAGGGCAAAATCAGAACTGCTTTTAACGGGGATCTCTGCCGGCAACAGATCTCGGCTTGAAACCTTATATGTTATTTGGGCTGGCTATATATGATAGATGTGTAAACGGTAAGACTCTCTTACTCAGGTATCAGTTAAGTAACAATCCCTTTGATTTTATTTTGTGCGTCTATAAAACAAACTGCTGAAACTGTCAAGAAAATTCTTGCAAATTTCCAATCTAAATCTGAAGCATTTTTTCGAATTCTTCCTCGTTGAGAAGCTTAATATCCCATTGTTTTGCCTTATCCAGTTTAGAACCCGGGTTTTCTCCCACCACCAGAAAATCTGTTTTTTTACTCACCGTTGAAGTCATCCGGCCTCCTTGTTCTTCTATGAATCTTTTTGCTTCCTCCCGTGTAAATCTTTTCAACTCCCCGGTCAGAACAAAGGTTTTTCCTTCCAGGTTCTTCAATTTTTTGGTTTCAGCAGGCTCTATGACCACGACGTTTGCCTGCTTGAGTTTCTTGAGTACCTGCCGGGTTTCTTCCTGTTGAAAGAATACACAAATACTCCGGGCTACTTGAGGTCCTACTTCATAAATCCCTTGTAATTCCTCTTCGGAGGCCTGATGGAGGTTTTCCAGATTTTTAAAATGATCGGCCAGGATTTTAGCCACATGCTCTCCCACATGCCGGATTCCCAAAGCATAGATAAATCTGGCAAGGGAAGGACGTTTACTTTTTTCCAGGGCTTCCAGAATATTTCGCGCCGATTTTTTACCCATCCGATCCAGACTCAACAATTTTTCTTCGGTTAGAAAATACAAATCTGCTACATCCGAGACCAGTCCTTTGCCTACCAGTTGATCCACCAGCTTTCGACCGATCCCTTCGATATCCATGGCACCTTTCGAGGTGAAGTGCAAGATTCGTTCCTTTAGTTGAGCCGGACAGGAGATCCCGGTACATCGCGCTACGGCTTCCCCTTCGCTTCGGAGAACATCGGCTCCACAAACCGGACATTTTGTGGGAAAAACAAACGGTTTTTCATTTCCGGTTCGCGCCGATTCAAGGACCCTCACCACGTCCGGAATCACATCCCCCGCACGCTGAACCACCACCGTATCCCCGATCATAATCCCTTTTCGTTCGATTTCATCTTGATTATGTAGGCTGGCCCGACTTACCTGGACCCCACCCAGCCGGACCGGTTTTAGTTTTGCAACGGGCGTCAAAGCCCCGGTCCGTCCTACCTGGATGAGAATATCTAAAATTTGTGTAATAGCTTCTCGAGGGGGAAACTTATAGGCTAAGGCCCAACGGGGACTTCGAGAAACTTCCCCGAGTTCTTCCCGAAGCTTCAGATCATTGACCTTGATTACAATTCCATCGATTTCATAGGCCAGAGTTTCTCGCTTCTCCTGCATGTGGAGATAATAATCGAAGCTCTCGGTCAGGTTTTTGCAAATCTTACTTTCCGGGTTAACCCGAAGCCCCCATTTCTTGAATTGTTCCAGCATCTCCCAGTGGGTCTTAAAGGTACACCCTTCGATGAGACCGGCTCCATAAAAAAAGATTTTCAAAGGACGTTTGGCCGTTATCTGAGGATCGAGTTGCCGAAGGGAACCTGCGGCAGCATTCCGTGGATTGGCAAAGGCAGGCTCTCCGTCCACCTCACGCTGCCGGTTTAGTTTTTGAAAATCTTTGGCTTCTATATAAATCTCCCCTCGGACTTCTAATCGGGTCGGAATAGGATTTCCTGGGGATGTTAAAAGACGTAGCGGAATGGAAGGAAGGGTCTTCAAATTCTGGGTCACATTCTCCCCGATTTCTCCATCTCCCCGGGTCGAACCCATGGTAAAGATCCCCTGCTCATAAACTAACTCCACAGCTAAACCGTCGATTTTAGGTTCTACTACATATTCTACAGGATGCTCCCGTCCCAGGATACGCCGGATACGGTTGTCAAATTCACGAACTTCCTCCTCCCCAAAGGCATTGGCCAGACTCAGCATGGGAATGGTATGGCGAACCGTGTCAAACTTATCCAAAGGCGGAGCTCCAACCCGCTGAGTAGGAGAATCGGGTGAGATCAGGTGAGGGTATCTCCCCTCTAATTCCATCAATTCCCGCATCAACCCATCGTATTCCGCATCTGAAATCTCAGGATCATCGAGAACATAGTAGCGATAATTGTGATAACGAATTTTTTCCCGAAGCCGTTCAATTTGCTGCTCAACGGAAGCAGTCGGTTGATTTTTAGGATCATTCATGGAACTTCTGAATACCATAATCGTCGGTTAGAGTCAATAATTTTATAACCCGAATTAATGAAATCCCATCTGTAGAATCCGTTCACCTCTCCCCTTGACAATCCACTTTAAATTAAATAGAGTCCCAAAAAAGGGGACGTGGGGATTTGGGGACGCGGAGACGCGGGGACACGGGGACCGAAAGATGCGGAGACATTCCCCCGCGTCTCTGTGTCTCTCAGTCCCCGTGTTCCCACGTCCCAAGCATAGCCCTTCGTAGGGAAATAAAATCAATAACTTACGAGAAAATGTAAAGTATAGGTATATTAGGTATATGTAGAAAAGGAGAGAAGAATATGGCTGAAGTCAAGATAGGTGTTATTGGGGGGAGTGGTTTATATGAAATGGAAGGACTTACCGACATCGAGTCGGTAGAGATAAATACTCCCTTTGGAAACCCCTCGGATGAATACGTTCTGGGGACTTTGGATGGGATTCGAATTGCTTTCCTTCCAAGACATGGACGGGGGCATCGAATTCTTCCTAGCGAACTGAATTTTCGAGCTAATATTTACGGTTTTAAAAAATTAGGCGTGGAGTGGTTACTTTCGGCCAGTGCTGTGGGAAGTATGCGAGAAGATATTAAACCCCTTGACATTGTCATCCCAGACCAGTTTTTTGATCGAACCAAAAGTCGGATCAGTACTTTTTTTGGAGAGGGGTTTGTGGCACATATTGCCTTTGCAGACCCGGTATGCCCGGTTCTAAGCAAGATCTTATATGAGGCTGGGGTAGAAGCCGGGGCCACCGTGCATCAAGGAGGTACTTATCTTTGCATTGAAGGGCCGCAGTTTTCTACCCGAGCAGAATCCAGAATATATCGGCAATGGGGAGTAGATGTTATCGGAATGACCAATATTCCAGAAGCCAAGCTGGCCCGGGAAGCAGAGATTTGCTACGCAACCATGGCTCTGGTAACCGATTATGATTGCTGGCATGAAGCCGAGGAAGATGTAACCGCCGAAGCCATCATCGCCAATTTATTAAAAAATGTAGGAACTGCCAAAAAAATCATCAGAGGAGCAATCGCCAAGATACCTAAAGAGCGGACCTGCCCTTGTGCGACGGCTCTGAAAGACGCGCTGATTACATCACCCAAACTGGCTCCTTCCCAAACCCTTATGAACCTTGAGTTATTGATCGGTAAATACATCAATAAGTAATTTGCCAAAAATTTTAAGGAAGGGTAAGTTACGGCCAGGGTTTTAAGAAGCGAATGTAACGGTGTCAGTTTTGCCAGATTAAGGCTGCATCATAGGCAGTAAGGGGCGTCCGTGGGTAATATTACGAAACCCCCCTGGATATAACCTATAACGGTGTAATCGGGAGTTTTGGTTTCGTTTAAGGAAGCTATCCTATACAGGGGTCCACCGACAGGCTCGAGGAGATAAGACAGAAGTGCAGCCAGTCAACAAGTCCGTAAGGATCCAGGTGGCGCGGATAGTAAAGCTTAGGAACCCCTTTGGAATCCAGGGCAAGTTCAAGGAGTGGATTCTCGTTTTCCAATTCCCATCAAGGACTGAGATCGTCGCCAACCGAACCAGGCTAGGGAACCTATCATCAGCAAGGAAAGTACTTCCCTACTTCCAAAGGGGAATTCCAAGGGATGGAGAAAGGTCAGAGAAAAGACGGTCCAGGCATGGGATACGTTAGCGGCCGCTTTCAAACCCCCTGCATAATAAACATTCCTGTCTATGGGAGGATGGAGAAAATAAACAAAAATATACATTAACGGTACTATTCCCGCCCACAGAGTATGAAGGAGTGCCTTGCGCAGGTGGATCTGGCTCAAACAAAGATCGAAGCAGAGGACAAAAGCAGGAAGTACCACCCAAGTCTCGGCAGTAAAGAGAGTAAGTCCGGCAAGGGCTATAGCACCTGCCAGGTGACCTCGATTCCAGGATTCGCTGGGTCCGGGCCAGATAAGTGCCAAAGCAAGCCAGCAGATAGGTAGAATGAGATCGTAACGGGTATTGACAATCTGCGCCGGTTCCAGAGAGTAAGGGGAGCAAAGCCAGAGAACAACAACTATAGAACGGACCAGGACAGAAAGGGAGAAACGACCCAGGAGAAACCAGAAAAGTACCCCGCAGATAAGATGAAGGAAGAGATTGGTGGCAGGATAGCCCAGGGGTTTCGTACCGAACAGGAGACGATTAAGGGAAAGCGTCCAGGTATTGACGGGACGGTAACCCCCACCCGGAGCTAATAACAGAGAAGGCTTGTCCAGTGCCATACGAGCCTGTTGCCACCACTGAAAATCGTCGCCCGTAAAGCCCAGATATAGGGACGGAGCATGGATACAGATCGTAATCAGTAGGACGGACATCAGCCCCGGCCAGCTCCGGCTCCGATCCTTAGTTGATGCGTTTAAACCAAGGAAAGATAAGATCAATTTTTTACTTTCCACGCCACAGTCAGGATCCTATCCATCGACCGGTCCGCTTCTTGATAATACCTTTAATCAAGATCCGGGCATATCCAAATCCCTGTTTAGAAAAGAGAAATTTGGATTCTCCTGCAATTCTACGGCCTTGACGCCCTTTAATCTCACAAATTCTCCCTCCGGATAACCAGGTTTTCAAGGTGATTTCCGGGGAAATTTCAAACCCGCCGGATTCCAGATTAAGCTGCCGGATATATTCCATATCAAAACCCCGAAAGGCATAGGTAATATCTTTAATGGTTATACCGATCAGGTAACGGCAAAAAAATCGATACCACCATTGATAAAATTTGTAGGAGAAAGGAATATTGGCAGAGTCCTCGGGGTCTAAATATCTGGAAAGCAAAGCCAGGTGATAACCTTCTCCAAGGATTTTTTCCTGAAATCTGCGATGACCATAAGCGGATCCACGCAATCTCCCATCACAACAACACCCATTCGTCCTCGGGCATGTTGGATACCAAATCGTATGGCATGGCCTATCCCGCGAGGTAATCCCTTATGCAGGGCTTTGACTCTGGGGTGTTCATTTTGTAAGATAAAGGCTTCTCGAAAGGTATAATCATCGCTACAATCATCTACCATAAGAATTTCCGCAGATAAACCGTAGTGTTGAATAACCGATTCTAGTTTCTGTACCAGTATGGGAATATTTTGCTCTTCATTTAAGCAAGGAACAATAATACTAATCTCGGGAGATTCTGGTAATTTGTTTGAGTCATTTAAATTTTTAGACATACTTTTATTAGTATTATAAAATTTTTTCATCGACCTTGTCCTTCCAGGAGGGTCTTTTTAACAAGTTATAAATTCTCCCTGTTTAGATGATCCACAGACCAGGATGTTATACCCTGGGGGAAACAGGATCAAGATATTTTTACAGAAAGAACCTCTGAAGGTTATGGGCTAGTAAACAGGTTGGATAGATCGGGAAGCCTGTTCTTTTTGAAGGGGCCGGGAGGTTCGCTCTCCGAATTTGAAATAAAGGGCTGGAATAACGATCATATTGAGTAAAGTGGAGGTAACGAGTCCGCCTAAAATAACAACTGCCATAGGTTGTTCTAACTCCCGACCGGGTTCCCCTACGCTGATAGCAATGGGAAGAAGGCCTAATCCGGTGACTAAAGCGGTCATTAAAATAGGAGAGAGGCGCTCCACGGCTCCTCGTATGATCAATTCTTTTCCGAAAGGCATCCCTTCCTCAGCCAGGAGATGGTGGTAATGGGAGATGAGCATAATGCCATTTCGGGTGGTGATTCCAAACAGGGTCACAAATCCGATCATGGATCCGACGGAAAGGACACCACCTGAGAGGAAGGCCGCCACAATACCTCCGATAAGAGCCAAAGGAAGGTTGGTCATAATGAGGAGGGATAGCCCCAGAGAGCGGAAGGACATATAGAGGAGAAGGAGAATACCAATGGCCGAGACGATTCCCAGCAACAAAATTTCTCGCTTGGCCTGCTCCTGGCTTTCGAATTGACCCCTATATTCAACATAGTAGCCCGTTGGGAACCGAACTTTTTCACGGACCTTTTGTTTAACTTCATTGACAAATCCCACCACATCTCGCCCGGTCACATTGCATTGAACCAACATTCTTCGAGAGACATTTTCCCGATTAATGGTATTGGGACCATTCTCTACGGAGATTTCTGCAACCTTGCGAAGGGGAATTTTGGAACCCGAAGGGGTATCAATCCAAGTATCCTGAATCTCATCCAGACTAAATCCAGTGGTATCTTCGTATCGGACCATGAGATCATAGACCCTTTGTCCTTCGTAGACCTGTGAAACGTGGACGCCCCGGAAAATGGCAGTTACAATATCGGCCAGATCTCCAACACTCAAGCCGTAACGGGCGGCCATATCTCGATTAAATTTAATTTTGATCTCGGGTACATCGACCTGTTGTTCCGCCTGTAAATCTGCAACCCCTGGAATTCCCGCCAAAACCTCTTGAATCTCAGCCACCTTCTCCCTCAGAACGGAAAGATCCGGACCGAAGACTTTTACAACCACCTGAGCCGTTGTACCGGAGATAACTTCATCGATACGCTCTGAAAGGAATTGCATAATATTAAAGTAAAAGCCCGGAATACGACTCAACCTTTCCCGGATATCTTTCAACACCTCCTCCATATCCAGCTCCGTTTCTTTCAAGGCCACGACCAGCTCGCTATAATCCGGGCCCCAGGTATCATCGGCCAGTTCAGCCCGGCCGGCCTGTTGACCCACCGAAGCCACGGCGGGATTTTTCAGTAATTCCCGGGCCACTATTTTTCCCATTCGTACCGATTCTTCTAAAGAAGTTCCCGGAAGACCTGCCATATGAACAATAAAATTACCTTCATTGAACTCCGGAAGAAATTCCCCTCCAAGGAAAGGAAAAAGGGACAGGGCTCCGATGAACAAGAGAAGGGAAGCGAGGATTACCCGAACCGGATGTCGGAGTACCCCCTTAATAATGGGTCGGTAGAATCGTTTAAGACTTCTTACCAGAAAGCTTTCTTCAACCTTTTGAGCTGCTCCGGGTAGCAACAGAAGGCATAGAGCCGGGGTTACCAGAATAGCTACGAGCAGAGAAGCCAGGATAGAAAGAATATAAGCATAACCCAGAGGGGCAAAGATCTTTCCCTGGATGCCACTTAAGAAAAAGATGGGAAGAAAAACCAGAACCACGATGAAGGTAGCATATACCACGGAGTTACGAACTTCCAGAGAAGCTCTAAGAACCACTTCCAGGCTCGGCCTGGGGTGTTCAGCCCATCGATTTTCCCGTAATCGCCTGAAGATATTTTCCACATCGATGATGGCGTCATCGACGACCTCCCCGATGGCGATGGCAAGCCCACCCAGGGTCATGGTATTCAACGTGGCTCCGAAAAGTCGAAGTATGATAATCGCAACGAGAAGAGAGAGAGGAATTGCAATCAAACTGATCAAAGCCGAACGGGTATTGAAAAGGAAAAGGAAAAGAACCACGGCGACCAGAACCCCTCCTTGCCAGAGGGCCTGGGTCATATTGCGGATGGAAGTTTCGATGAAACTGGCCTGCCGGAATAAGGCCGGATAAAGGACTACTTCTTGGGGGATGGCTTCTTTCAGTTCGGCAAGTGCTTTCTCCAGATTTTCCGTGACCGACAGGGTATTAAACCAGGGTTGTTTGGAGATCATCAAGATGACCCCATCTTCCCCGTTGATGGTGGCTTCTCCGACTTTAATTCCAGGCCCAAACTGGACCTTAGCTACCTGTTGAAGGGTAATAGGAACACCATCCCGGCTTATGACGAGGGTATTTTTTAAATCTTCCAGGGAGTTAATTCGTCCATCTCCCCGAATAACGAGTTGTTGATTGGGAGAGAAGGCGAATCCGGCCCCGGCCATGGAATTAGAACGTCTGGCAGCTTCAATGACCTGTTGAAGGGTTACTCCGTAGGTTCTGAGTTTCTTGGGCGATACCAAAACCTGATATTGCTTAACGCCGCCGCCATACACAACGACTTTGGCAATTCCCGGAACGGCTAATAATCTAGGCTTGATGATCCAGTCGGCTATGGTCCGCAACTCCATGGGAGGGAGGCTTTTGGAAGTCAAACCGATCATCAGGATGGTACTACTCGAAGAAGTAATGGGGGCCATCTCTGGGGAGCCGACCCCCTGGGGCAATCGGGAAGCAGCCAGGCTCAGTTTCTCTGCAATGAGCTGGCGGGCGGTAATGATATTGGTCTGATCTGTAAAAACAACGGTAATGACCGAAAGTCCCACCGCCGAGGAGGATCGTACACTGACTACGTTACTCGTCCCGTTGATTTCCTGTTCCAGGGGAATCGTCACCAGGGCCTCTACTTCATCTGGGGAAAGCCCGGGAGCTTCGGTCTGAATGATCACCTGAGGCGGAGCAAATTCTGGAAAAACGTCTAAAGGGGCTGTTTTGGCCGCGAACAATCCATAGCCAAATAAGATGCCTGCCAAAACCAGGACAACCACCCGGTTATGAAGGGACCAAAGGATAATATGATTGAGCATAGGTAAAAAGGATTATTCGGGTAAAGTTGTTTATTTAATCGGCCACCGAGATTCGATATTTCAAGCTCTCTGCCAGCAGCTCCTGAGCCCCTACCGCCACGACTTCCTCTCCCGGGTTCAATCCCCCTGAAAGGGCAATCTGATTTCCTTCCCTGGAAAAAAAGGTTACATTGCGACGAACAAATTTTTCCTCACCGACTTTAACAAACACCAACTTCTTGCCCCCTTCCTCTAAAACCGCCGAGGCCGGCACCAAAACGGCCTGAATCTTTTCACCCATGGGAATCAGGACATCGGCTTGCATGCCGAGTTTTAATTTTCGGTCCGGGTTTTTGACCTCAAAAATAAGTTGAACCGTTCGGGTTTCTGGATGAATGATATCTCCGACATGGATCAATTCTCCTTCAAAAACCTCATGGGGGAAAGGCGTAAAGGTCATTTGAGCTTTCTTGAGACCCTGGATATAGGGAAGGTATTCCTCAAAGAGTTGGGCCTCAACCCAGACCATAGATAAGTTAACAATGGTAAAGAGTTTTTGAGACGTATCGACCTGTTGGCCTGGGGTTACATCGACAAAAGTAAGGGTACCTGCAATGGGAGCTTTGATGGGAAATTGGCGAATACGGCTGTTATTACCGTGATTGGCAGAAGTATAAATCTTTTTCTGTTGGAGAGCATTTTTATATTTTATCTCGGCGAGTTTATAAGCCAACTCAGCTTCCTGAACCCGCTTGAGAGGAGCTACATGCTCTTCATATAAATTTTTCGCCCGGGCGAGTTCGGCCCGATAAATTTCCATCTCTTCTTTGGCCTGGGCTATATCTGCTTCGACTTTGCGGGTGTCTACGTCCATTTGGATTTTTTCAGGAGCATTGAGAATTTGCTCCACCTGAGCCAAAAGCTGGCCTTCTTCCACCTGGGCACCTACCTGGGGAATGAGTCGGGCACTCTCCGGAATAATTCGACCTGCCACCGGAGAGGAGACCTCTGCTTCAGCCTGAACCTTTGGAACCACTTTACCAAAGCTTTTAATCGTTTTTTCTACCTCTTTCTCGACCGCCGTTTCGACTTTAAGATCAATTAACTCCTGCTTTTCTTTTTCAAGTATCAGGGAGGTCTCCTGCGTGTCCGGAAGGACTTCGGTCTTGACCTGTGACTTTAGCCCTTCTTCCCGTTCTTCTCCCCTTTCCGATTTAACTCCTTCACAGCCGGAAAGTAATAACAAAAGTAGCCAGATATACAAAAAGTAAAAATTTTTCATATAAATCTTTATAATTTTATAATCCTTTCTATAGAAAATTATCACCTATCTAAGGTTAATTGTCAATTATCAATTCTAGAATCTCTTACATCTTCCACTTGCAAGAATTTTTGTATTGAATTATCGTTTATAGTTGTAACTGGGTCTTACGCAGTTTTACCCTATAACTCCCACAAAACATACTTACGAAGAATATAGGAGTTTTCTTTATGACCGTTATTGCTGTTGCCTTGGCGTTTGTCTATATTTTTTCCTTATTTTTACTTTTTCTTTACGGCATTAATAGCTATATTCTCATCTGGTTGTATATTCGGAATAAAAAAGGACAGCACGAAAAAGATCAGGAAACTATAGAAAGGTTCTGGCGGAGCAAAAAGACCCAAGACCTTCCGGTTGTTACCATTCAACTTCCTATTTATAATGAAAAGTATGTCATTCGACGACTCATTGAAGCAGTTACCCGCATAGAATATCCCAAGGAGCTATTAGA
Source organism: bacterium (assembly GCA_030550175.1). GTDB lineage: Bacteria > Moduliflexota > Moduliflexia > Moduliflexales > JAUQPW01 > JAUQPW01. The sequence continues at coordinate 6,525 of JAUQPW010000088.1, read as the reverse complement.
AATCCAGGTCTTAGACGATTCTACAGACGACACGGTTCATATTGCTCAGGAGGTCGTTGAAAAATATCGGCGGGAAGGTTTTGATATTTCGTATATCCATCGTACCAATCGATCCGGCTATAAAGCCGGAGCATTAAAAAACGGTCTTGAAAAGGCCCGTGGAGAATTTGTCGCTATTTTTGATGCGGATTTTGTTCCCGGCAAGGAGTTCTTGAGGGATACCATTCCATTTTTTGAAGATCCACGGATAGCCATGGTTCAAACCCGCTGGGGACATATCAATTGGGACTATTCGTTGCTTACGTTAGGACAATCCATTGGTATTGATGGACATTTTGCCGTAGAGCAGGCAGGCCGTGTCTGGTCTGGACTTTTCATGAATTTCAACGGCACGGCGGGAATATGGAGAAAACTGGCCATCTATGATGCCGGTGGCTGGCAGGCCGATACCCTGACAGAAGACCTGGATCTCAGTTATCGAGCCCTCCTGAGAGGATGGAAAATGAAATTTCTTCAAAGGACGGTCTCACCTGCAGAACTTCCGGTTCAAATTAATGCTTTTAAATCTCAACAACATCGATGGGCAAAAGGTTCTATCCAGACAGCCAAAAAGAACATTCCCCGAATTTTAAAGGCCCAGGTACCCTGGTTTACGAAATATCAGGCTATCTTACACCTGACCCATTACCTGGTCCATCCTCTCATGCTGACCGTTGCGTTACTCTCTATTCCTCTTTTAAAAATCAGTACCCTTTTTCAGAACTTCTCAACGGTCTTTGTGATTGCAGCCTTTTTTGCACTGGCCACCTTTGGTCCCTCTTCACTGTATGTATTTTCCCAACGAGAACTTTATAAAAACTGGTATCGGAGAATTTGTTATCTGCCGGTTTTAATGTGTCTGGGAACCGGTATAGCCATTAGTAACACCAAGGCGGTCTTAGAAGCTTTGTTTAATATTGAAAGTAGTTTTCGAAGAACTCCCAAGTTTAAGGTAGAGTCCAAAGCCGATGATTGGAGAAACAAAAGTTACCTCCCCCCGGTGGATTTTCTGATGATCCTGGAATTCTTTATGGGAATTTATTGCCTGATAGGGCTTTATCTTTTCCTTTCCATTCGAGGTTATTTTATCGGACCTTTCCTGGCCATTTACACGGGAGGCTTCTTATATGTTTCACTGCTTACCTTTGTTCATTCTTTTTCCGGACAAAACGGAGTGCTTTATAATATCTGGAAGACCCTTACCCAACACAAAGGGATCTGGTTGGTCCTCCTGTTAGGTTTTATTCTGCGTTTCCTCAAGGTCTTTCAAGGGGATTTTTCAAATCCGCAGGAATCTGGTTTTATACCTGCCAGTTGGATGGGAGTTCCCCAACATCTGGATCCGGATAAGTTATGGCTACCTCTCTACACGATCTTCAGTATATTTATTGACTGCCTGATCGGTTCCTGGAGCTTGCTGACCTTGAAATTAAGTAATATCTTCCTTTCTTTAATTATTATCTTTCTGGTTTATATTAATTCAAAGAATTGGAAATCCGGCCTGATTGCCTCCTTGATTCTATCCCTGACTCCTATGGACATTCTGGCTTCTTCGATGTCTATTCGGGAACCTTTGATGACTTTTTTCCTCCTGGTTGCCCTTACTCTCTTTCTAAAAAATGAACAGGTTTTCCTCCCCTCCATTTTCCTGGGTTTGGCTTCCCTGACAGGATATGAGGCCTGGATTTTTAGCCTCTTTTTTCTCGGATATTTTTCCCTGGCAGCTCTTAAAAATCGACTCCTGTTATCCTATAAAAAGTTAAAATACCAGAATCTTACTGAAAAGGATCTCTTTACCCTTCAGAGAATTCTCTGGCTATCTCTGCCGTCACTACTCATTATGATAATGGGGTTGTGGGGCACTCGCTCCAGGTTTCTTGAAGCAGGAGGTATGGAGCCGGGCGTATGGAGTCCTTTTCTGGTTCCTGATTTTTGGTTCTCGGTTATAAATTGGCGCTATTGGAACCCGTCAAGATGGTTCCAGGCTTTTTCTTTCATGAAGCTTATGCTGATCTCAGCCCTTCCCCTCTTTGTAGGATGGATTTTAACCTATAAAAACAGTCGAAACAACCCCATCTGGAATTTTACTTTAGTTTATTTTTTGCTTTTTGTTCTCTGCATTGGACTGGGGCTTTTTTCTGAAAATTATCGGTATATTTATTTAATTCTACCTCTTATTGCTATGTACGCAGGGGAATATTGGTCGCGACATCACAAACTCGTTATCTTGATAGTCCTGATCACCATGCTGGGAAGTTGTTGGTACTACTTCCATATACTGGAAAGGTTTGCAGACCTTAACTTCTACTTCTCCAGAACCGTTAATTATTCACTGGGTTTATAACAGGAGGGATTCTATACATAAAATTATTCTCAAACAGGATAGCTGCAGAGACTTATTCTCTCAAGAGAACAAATTCCCCAGACCAGGTTTAAACGTGAATACCTATGAACCGCCACTTAAGATTATCTATTCTTTGCCCGCTACTACTCCTTATATTAATTGGCTTCCATCTCCTTATTAATTATATCTGGCTCGTCAAGGATACTGCTCCCCCTACCTGGGATCCAGCCGATTATCTTTACAAAAGCGAACTACTTTACCGTTCCCTGAAAGAGGGGGGCTTCTCGCTCTTCATGAAAAATTTTATCTATGAAGGCTATCGAACCCTTTCTTTATTTTTGACGTTTCCTTTTTACTTCCTTTTTGGAGAATCAGAAATGTCGGCTATGATGGTTCATATGACCAGCATGGCGGTTCTTTGTCTTTCCTTATACGGAATCGGTAAAGTTCTCAAAGATGAAAAAACAGGGCTGCTGGCTGCCTACATCACAACGACTATGCCGCTCATATTTGGCTTATCTCGCATGTTTTTCCCGGAATTCCCCCTGGTGGCCATTGTAGCTCTAAATGTCTACCTGTTACTTAAGTCTGATTATTTTAAAAAAACCAGGTACAATATTTACCTGGGTCTTTCCATGGGGTTGGGGATGTTGATCAAGATTACATTTCCCCTTTTTATGATCGGCCCCTTTCTTTTCATCCTTTTTAAACGAATTTCCGAAGAAATTTTTCTTCACAAGCAAACCCATCCCATAACCCCTTCCCGATTCATTCAGGATGTAGGCATCCTGATCTTGCTGACTCTGGTGGTATCCTCAATTTGGTATTTTCCTAACACGGCCTATGCCATCTGGATATTCTTATGGGGAGGATATGGACACTTAACGGAAGTTCATGGGTTTGATCAAAATGTTTTTTCCCCCAAAACGATTTTAGACTACCAGCATCTTGTAATCTATCGAGGAATTTCCAGTTACTATTTTACACTCTTCACGATTGCACTTCTTTACTATGTCTTCCTCAGAAGGGTCCTTCACAAAAACCTTACGCTGCGTCAGACCCCTTATTTACCGGTGATTGTACTCTGGTTTCTACTTCCCCTTTTCGCTTTTACCTTTGCTACGAATAAAGATCTGCGGTTCTTCGCTCCTTCCTTACCGGCTTTTGGAATCTTTTTAAGTTTACTTCTGACATCTTTTTTTCAAAAGGATTTGTATCCGGTCTATGGAATTCTTTTAGGAATCCCTCTCTTTAGTTTCTACTCCCTTTCTTTTCTCCCTTCTGAGATGTTCAACCACAAAATTTATTATGTCTTGTTCGGGACTAAATTTGTGGCCATGGGACGGGGTTATTATAACCTCCCTCCGGTCCAGGAGGACTGGAAGACAGAACAGATCGTGGATACCTTACGAACTTCTGTTGGGAACTCCAACGGGGCATCCCCTCAGGTCGCAATCATTTCCAATCAAAAATATTTTAACTGGGACATTTTTAAGTACTTTTCCTATCATCAAAAATTAGGTTTAGGTATCAGGCACTGTGATCACTACTCTATCACGTTTTCCCTTGAAGAATGCCTTTGGGTTGTGAATATGTCCGATTATGTTTTGTTTAAAACCGGAGACCAGGGGCCGGCCTACTCGGTTCCTTATAATGCTTCCATTATAAAGATGCTGGAAGAAAATAAATTACCCTTTAAAGAAGTCGCCTGCGATCTTAGTCTTCCAGATCAATCCAGGGTACGTCTTTTCAAAAAGGTACCTAAAAGTCAAGCCGAGGCCATGAAAAATGACTCTCCAAAACAAGAAACTCCAACACCTACAAGCGTACTATGATTTGATCTGGTCCTCTCCCAATACCGAGATTCTAACCAGACTTCAGTTCCAGACTTCCTGTAGGGAATTTGCCTTTGAGTGTTTGGGTGACCTGAAAGGTAAGAGACTTCTGGAAATAGGCCCAGGACAAGGACGGGAAACCCTCTTTTTTGCTAAAGAAGGTGCACAGGTTTATGCCGTCGATATATCCTGTAAAAGCCTCCGGTTAATTAAAAACATACCTATTGCCCATGAACCAGAGGATCTTACCCTGCCGGAGGGACCACGAATCACCCAGAGTGGACAATGGACAACAGACTATAAGCAAATCATACTTATTCAAGCCAATGCAGAACAACTGCCGTTTAAGGAAGAAACCTTTGATCGGATTTTTGCACAGACCATGCTGATGCATACGAACTTTATCCAGGTCGCCAGAGAAAGCGCTCGAATCTTACGTCCAGGAGGAATAGCCGTTTTCATGGAACCTCTCCGACTCAACCCCCTTCTCTATGTATATCGAAAGTTCCGATCAACATTTAAATTGACTTCTCCTCACTATATAGGTCTGAAAGACATTAAGCGTATGGGAAGTTTTTTTAAAACCACCTTTCATCGAGAATTCTATCTAACTGCTTTGTTAGGTGTTTACTTAAACAGAGAGAGAAAGGTTTATCAAAAAATAAAACAAAATTTAGAACACATAGACTCCTGGTTAATCCAATGGTTTCCCTTTCTTCGCTCTTTTTGTTGGATGACCGTGATGAGGTTTGAAAAATAATATGGAGACCCTCGATTTAAGTCTTGTGATTGCCTGTTACAATGAAGAACTGGTTTTAGAACAGAGTATAAAGGAGATCCTTCAAGTTTTAGATTCCACCCGATACACCTATGAACTCATCTTTGTCGATGATTGTAGCCAGGATGGTACAAGAAAAATTATTGACGAGTTAGTAAGTAAATATAAAGACAAACCCGGACGGTCTTTACGATCCATAAAAAAAATCTTTCATTTAGAGAATCAGGGACGAGGTCAAACGGTAGCCGATGGTTTTCGACAGGCAGAAGGAAGGGTGGTCGGTTATATAGACATCGACCTCGAAGCCCATGCCCGATATATTCCTTCCATGAGTATAGCAATCGATAATGGAGCTGATATTGCCGTAGGCTGGAGGATTTATAAACTTCAGCTAAGAACGTTGCATCGGGCGATTTCCAGTAAAACTTATATCGCTCTGGTTAACCGACTCCTTCATACCCGACTCAAAGACACCGAGACCGGTTATAAATTTTTTAATCGAGAAAAGATCCTTCCCATTTTAGATGAAGTTGAAGATAAACGATGGTTTTGGGATACGGAAATTATGGTACGGGCCTATTACAAGCAGTTAAAGATAGAAGAAATCCCCATCCTCTTTATCAAACGCTATGAGGTACCTTCTACGGTAAGATTCTTTAGAGATTCCTGGGAGTATCTTATTAAACTTTTAAAATTCCGGAAAGTGGTTAAGACCTGGAGAGGTTATGAATCCTGAAGTGTATCAACGGCATTATGACTTTGAAGAAGATTACTGGTGGTTCAGAGGGAGAAGAAAAATAATCTTTGATCAAATTGCCCTGCTATCTCTTCATTCAGAGAAATCCCTCATCCTGGATGCAGGATGTGGAACGGGACTCATCACCAAACTTTTAACTGCCTATGGAAAAACTTTTGGAATAGAACTCTCCGAGGAAGGACTTCTGTTTTGTAAATCTCGAAATTTGAAAAACCTGGTTCGAGGAAATATCCAAAATTCCCCCTTTGCTTCCAATCAGTTTGATCTGATTACCATGCTGGATCTTCTGGAACATCTGGATGAGGATGTCGAGGTACTCAGAGAAATGCATCGGATCTGTAAAGATGGGGGGTATCTTCTTATTTTCGTTCCGGCCTATAGGTTTTTATGGAGTGGGGAGGATGTGGTCTCCCAACATCGGAGAAGATATACGGCAAAGGAACTTCTGAGCAAAGTCCAGGAAAGCGGATTCCTGGTCAAGAAACTTTCCTATGTCAATACGTTTTTATTCCCCGTGATTTTCTCCATCATTATCTTCAACAAATTTTTCAGACCCCAAACCTTATCTAAATCTAACCTGGAACCTCTACCCGTTTTTATTAATAAAATACTTACCCAAATCTTCAAGAGTGAATCCTTCTTCCTGAGAAAAATGAATTTTCCGTTCGGTACCTCGCTTCTATGTTTAGCCATAAAAACTGAACCCCATCGTTGTTTCAAGGAAGAAAGCGATGTTTAAATCTTTTTAAGTTCTTTAAGGAAATAGCTCAAT
>JAUQPW010000175.1 GCA_030550175.1 bacterium | reverse complement strand
ATAAGAATGCAGCCAAGGAGTTTATCCGGCAGTGGTTTTTCCCGGCAAAACCGTTAACCTACCTTGAGAAGACGGAGGGATACCGGCGGTATCAGCTTTATGAAACGCAGGTGCAAAAGGCAATTAAACAGGCGGTTGGGAAGGCCAGAAATCGATAGCTATCCCTCCTTATTGGGGGGTTGCAATTTTTTTTAAAAACTCCCCAATCTTCGGTCCATAGATATCAATGGTTTTGGATGTTGCAAAATGGCCATGGTTGGAGAATTCTTTCACTAAAAGATATTCGGCTTTATCTCCCAACTTTTCCACGGCTTTTTCGGCATGCTGAAGTTCAACAGGGACCTGTTCGTCTCCGGCCATGTTAATAATAAGAACCCGGGCTTTGGCCTCATCGAGCTGGCTGTAAGCGTCAAAACCGTCGTTGACCTGCATCAAGTAAATCCAGTCGTTGGCATCTAAATTTTTCGACCACCATTTGGCAACCTCGGGTAGATACTTGAAAGATTGCTTCCGGGTTGGGGCTTCTTCCCATAAATGCCCGGCTCCTTCCAGGAACATCCAATAAAACATCAAAGCCAGTTGAAAGTTACGCGGCTGCTCTTGATAATCCCCATTTTTCCAGGTTGGATCCTGGATGATAGGCGCAATACCCAGAAAATCTGTCATTCCCCGACGTCCTGCATTGGGAAACGGAGAAGAGGCAATGGGAACAATTCCATTCATAAAATCCGGATACTGTACCCCCCACTGCCAGGCCTGACGACCTCCAAAGGAGATTCCAATAACAGCTTGCAGGTGGTTAATCCCCAAACCTTCCGTAAGCAGGATATACTGGGCTTTAACCACATCTTCAATGATAAATTTGGGAAATTTCATCCTTAGCCCATCACTGGGCTTGCTGGACTTGCCGGAACCAATGGTATCCGAGGCGATAACAAAATACTTGTTGATATCCAACGGCTGGCCCGGACCGTACATCTTGGAAGCCCACCAGGGATTCGCATAGTTCTGCCAATTACCGGTGGTCCCGTGACAAAGCAGAACGGCATTGGTCACATTTCCCTTTTCATCTTTCTTAGGTTCTCCCCAAGTCGCATAATTAATTCGGAGCTCCGGGAGCTCTCCACCACTTTTAAACTTGAAATTTTTTATAGTGTAACTCCCTTCCTTGGCCAGGGATAAATAATCCGTTGCTCCTGCCGGAACACTCCCGTAGAGAAGACAAAAAATAAAAGCCGGTCCTGCGATCCATCTAAGGGGCGAAAGATAAAACCTGGCCTGAGTATCGGTTAAAAGGGTAAAAACATACAAATTCGAAAATAAGTGGAATATTCTCTGTTTCATATCTTATCTAACCTCTCTTCCCGGTTATAAGTTTTAAGGTCCCGGTTATAAGTTTTAAGGTTTCGGAGATCAGACTTTTTCCACTCAGCAATCCAAGGGCTAAGAGGAGCAGGTGTGGAAATAAATCTCGATATTCTGTTCGGGTTTTTTGAATGGTTTTGAGGTCTTGAGCATGGGCCAGGACATTCTCCATGAATTGAAGAACCGCTTTATCTATCGAGGTGTCAGAACTATAAGCACCCAGAGAATAAAACTGACCTCCTCCGGCTTGGGCTATTTGGATGAGGGAGGCCGGACTTGCTTGGGTCCTTACAAAATTTCCTTTGCCGTCTTTTAAATACCCTCCGATCTCCCCCTGTTGGTTACGGATCGGGATAAGAACACTCTGCTCAGAACCCACCCCAAAGGTATAAATTCGTACCTTTTCATTTAACCAGGCTGATTGGGATGCTTCTACCGCTTTTTTTAATGCATCCTCTTCTTCCATTTCTCCATCACTAAAAAGCACAAGGACTTTGTATCGGGAATCCTCTTGAAACATGGAAGTTCCTAAATTTATTGCCGTTTTCAGGTCGGTTCCCCTGGCCGAAATATGATAACTATCCAGGTAAAAATCGAGATAAAATCGGAGGCTGTTGTAATCGGAGGAAAGAGAAAGAATCTTAGAACTTCGACTTGAGAAAAGGAAAAGGGCAATCCTTTCTCCCTGAAGGATCTGGGTAAGATCATATACCGCCTGTTTTACTCGTTGAAGTCGGTTCGGTAAAACAGGTGTTTCCTTCCCTGAAGGATAAAGAAGGAAGGAGGAAGGATAAGTTTTACGACCATCCCAAAGTGAGCCGATCAGAGCCTTTTTAGGCGGAGTTACATCTTCGGCCAGCATACTGGGGGAAACATCAATCCCACAGACTAAATCAATACCTTCTCGAGAAAGATACGTAACCTGCTGGGCATACTGGGGACGGCTGAGGGCCAAAATAGATGATATAAGCCCCAGGCTGATCGGAAGATGAATCCTCAGTCTACGCCAGGACCAGGAAATGTTCCCAAAATCCTTCAACCACTTCCGCTTCTGATTCCAACTCCAAATATAACAAAGCCACAGAAAGGGAAGTAAACTCAAAAGCCAGAAGGAGAAGGGATATAAAAACCTCATCTGTCCTTTCCTTTATCCGTTGTCCGTTATTAACGGATAAGAAACGAACAACGGAACAGGAATAAGTTACTTAATTCCTTTGTCCAATCCCTGACCAAATTTTCCACCTTTTTGATCCTTGTCCGCCTCGGGACTCAGGTCAAGGGCCGGCATTAAAAGTTTTAGCTTGTCCACGCGAGCCTGTATATCCACACGTTGGGCCATATCCGGTTTAATTTTATTTTTTTCTGCCTGATATTTGTCAAAAAGTCGGGTTAAATATTCCAGGTTCTGCATCAAATAGATTTCTAAAATCTTGTCTTCACGACTTAAATTCAAAGGTCGGGCATCTAAGGCATTCTTATAATGTTGCAGGGCCTCACGAAATAATCGTTCGATATCGGATTGCACCTTCTGAGTATCGGCCTCTTCCCCCAGCAGGAGAAGTTTTCGGAAAGAAATATTTCCGAGCTGGTAATAGCTCTTCCATCGCAGATCCTCCGGAATGGTTTGAACATCCATCTGTTGAATCTCTGCAAGGGCCTTATCATAATAACCCGAAGCTACCTCCGCACCTGCCTCCACCAGAGAATAAATCATGGTCGGGTTCTCTACAAGCTCTTTAAAGAAGGTCTCTCCTTTCTGATAATATACGTTGCTCATTTTGTAATGAAGGAGGGCTTTATCTGAAAAAAGGGATTCGGCGGCTTTAGTATAAAAAGACAGGGCTTCATCATAATGACCGTCCTTAAACGCCAGATCACCCTTTTGCACCTCTGAGAGATAGGCCGCATAACTTAACTGTTGAATACCTTGAAACAAGAACCAACCACCTGAAACCAGGCCGATGAGAATAGCGGAAATATAGAAAAGTTTTCTAAACATAAAAACCGGCTCGTTATCCGTTGTTTTTTGTCCGTGGTTATTCGATGAAACCCTGACGGCGTTTTTACCGGCCACGGACCAATCAATTTATTTACTAAGGAATAATCCTAAACCCCCTCAGACTTCTCATAACCTCTCCTGAAGCCAGACTCACTACACCGGCCAGGCCAAACCACAGGAAAGCGGAAGCATTCCGGGTATATTCTTTATTTACCAGTCTGGTTTTTTCCAGTTTATTGATCTCTTCATATATATCAATAACCCGCCAATAGTTATCGGTATCCCGAAGGGTGAAAGTCCTTCCCCCTGTCGCATCAATAGACCTTTTCAAAGGCTCTGCAATTTTACCGGTGCTGAGCATATAAATTTTAATGCCCAGTTCTTCTGCTAACCGGATCGTTTTTAAAAGATCGATCTTGGCCGCATTGTAGGTATATTTTTTTACAGGACCATCATCGACAAGGACGGCACCAGTAGGTTTTTGAGTCGGGATTTCTATTTCCCCATCGGTAAACAGAATAATGACCTTGCCTTTACCCAGAGATTTCCTTTTTGTTAAAGAGTCGGGAATATAAAGC
>JAUQPW010000087.1 GCA_030550175.1 bacterium | reverse complement strand
TTGAGATTCTCGGGGAGATATCTCACCGGCCGATCCTGTTAAGGTTTTAAAGGCCTTTTTAGTATGGACGATAAACTCTCCTTGATTTCCCTTTATTCGGTGTTTTCTCAGGATCATTTCAAGAAGATTTTTGCGGAATCCCTCAGAATAGATGCTGTCGTAAAGGATGCCCTCCAGATTCCTCCCTTTGACACGGGCAATAATTCCCGGCAAAGAAGATTCCAGAATCTCCTTAGCTTTTTCCCCAATAGCAAAGGATATGGGCAACAAATAGGTTTCGGATGGGCCTTCTACATATTGAACTTCCAGAAGCAGGAGTCGGGAATCCTGAACCCAACGTTCCCCTGCAGAACCTTCGGCTCCCTCCATCCGTTTAGGATCTTTTCCTATGGGAAGGATTTCCAAAATTTGAAGTCGCTGGATTTCACGGGTATTTCCGTGGATATCTTCTACCCCGGCAAACCATTTACGCCCTTTGAGATAAGCCGGTAATATCTCCCTTTCAAGTTTTTCCATGGATCTTTCTTCCAGGACTTCCCAGTTTGCCTGGGTTAAGACCCCGGCTACTTCCAATTCCGGAATGGTCCATACGTTGATACTTTCTACCGCTTTTTCCTTTTGGAGCGAGAACCAATAATAGCCATAAGGTCCAAGGGTAAGTATGTAAGGAGAATCCTTAATAGGAGAAAATCTATTTCCACTAAAAACTTCCTCCAGCACATAGCCGGAAAGCCTGGATAGATTTAATTCCACCATTTGAGGGTACCTGGAAAGGTTGACCACCACTAAAATTTTCTCCCCTTGAGGGGAAGATTCAGGTTGGTAGTGGCGAATAAAGGCGAGGACTCTGGGGTTGTCTGGAAGGAGAAACTCAATACTTCCGCGTCCAAAAGCCTTAAAACGCTTTCTCATGGCGATATATTTTTTCATCCACCAGAGCAACGAGGCTTGATTTCTCTGTTGGTTCTCTACGTTTACCGATTCGTAGTGATATTCGGGATCTATGATAATGGGAAGGTAGAGTTTTTGGGGGTTGGCCTTGGAAAAACCCGCATTTTTATCTGCACTCCACTGCATGGGTGTTCTAACCCCATTTCGATCCCCTAGGTAGTAGTTATCTCCCATGCCGATTTCATCGCCGTAGTAGATAACTGGAGTTCCCGGGAGAGAAAAGAGGAGGATGTTCATGAGTTCGATCTTGCGTCGATCGTTTCCTAACAGAGGAGCCAGCCGCCGACGAATCCCTAGATTGATCCTCGCGTGGGGGTCACGGGCATACATTCTGTACATGTAATCCCGTTCTTCATCGGTTACCATTTCAAGGGTTAATTCATCGTGGTTTCTCAAAAAAAGTGCCCATTGGCAGGTTTCCGGAATGGGGGGAGTCTGTTCAAGGATATCGATGATGGGAAATCTATCCTCCATCCGAACTGCCATAAATATCCTGGGCATCAAAGGGAAATGAAAGGCCATGTGGCATTTATCCCCGTTTCCAAAATAACTTACGGCATCCTCAGGCCACTGGTTCGCCTCGGCGAGGAGCATTCGGTTGGAAAACTTGCTGTCCACATGGGCCCGAAGTCGCTGTAAAAATTCATAGGTTTCCGGCAGGTTTTCGCAGTTAGTCCCTTCTCGCTCAAAGAGGTAAGGAATCGCGTCTAGACGCATCCCATCTACACCCATATTTAGCCAGTAATCCACCACTTTTAGGATGGCTTTCTGGACTTCGGGATTGTCGTAATTTAAATCGGGCTGGTGAGAGTAAAAACGATGCCAGTAATAGGCCTTACCCACAGGATCCCAGGCCCAGTTGGAAGTTTCAAAATCCTTAAATATGATTCGGGCTTCCGGATACTTTTCCGGAGTATCACTCCAAACATAGAAATTCCTTGCCGTAGAGCCCGGCTTGGCTTTTCTGGCTCTCTGAAACCAGGCATGCTGATCTGAAGTATGATTTATAACGAGTTCTGTGATGACCCGTAATCCCCGACGATGGGCTTCATTTAGAAACTCTTTGAACTCCTTTAAATCACCATAGTCCGGGTGAATATTGAAGTAATCCGAAATATCGTATCCATCATCTTTAAGGGGAGAAGGATAGAAAGGAAGAAGCCATAAGGCCGTTACACCGAGATCTTCCAGATAGTCCAGCTTTTCCGTAAGTCCTTTAAAGTTTCCAATTCCGTTACCCTTGGCATCGTAAAAGGTCTTTACGTGAAGCTCATAAATAATGGCATCTTTATACCAGAGTGAATCGTCTTCAAGATACATATCCTAAAGATTTCCAATTTCGTCCGGGTAGAATCTTTCCGAGGATAACCGGATATCTGGCCCCTGTTGCCGGGGGAACATTGCTGGGAATCCCCAGGAAAGTCGCCCGGGCGAGTAAAGCAAAGAGAATAGCTTCTAAAGCGTCACTGGAATATCCATAATCTTCCACCGTCTTGATGGAAATAGACTCAGAACGAAACGCTTTCTGAAGCATCGTGATCAAGGTTTTGTTTTTAGCACCTCCTCCACAGAGGATGAGCTCCAGAGAACCTTCCTCTGTAAGACTCTGACGCCGATCAGCCAAAAGGAATCGTCGGTAACTGTCTGCAATGGATTCGGCCGTGAAGGCGGTAGCCGTGGCCAACAGATCCTGTGGAGAAATGCCCGCTTCGTTTGCCTTTTTTAATAACCTTTGGAGAAACTCCCCCCCAAATTCTTCCCTACCTGTGGTTTTGGGTGGGGATTTCTTCAAGTAAGGATGGGCCATAAGCCATTTAAGAAGATCTGGATGCACCTGCCCACCGGCTGCCATCTGACCGTCTAAATCGAAGGAGAGCTTCCCCTGCGTCAGTTGATTTGTCAGCCCGTCTATGATAAGATTTCCGGGTCCGGTGTCGAAGGCGATAAGTTGATTCGGCTCTGCATGGGCCGGAATAAAGGTCACGTTACTAATCCCACCAATGTTATTTACTACCCGGGCCTTCACCTTATCCCGGAAGAGAAGATAATGGGCGTAGGGAGCCAGGGGTGCTCCTTCACCCCCTGCGGCAATATCCCTGGGACGGAAATCGGCCACTACTGTACAACCGGTCCTTTCTGCAATAATGGAAGGCTCTCCGATTTGTAAGGTGGATTTAACAGTTAAAAAGCCCGTCTGGGGAGGTAATGCCGGTTCATATCGGGGTTCTGGTAAGTGGTGAATAGTCTGACCATGGGAACCAATAAGATCAATCTCCTCCGGCCTGTATCCCCCTCGTTCCATGATCCGAAGAGCCGCCTGGGCAAATAATTCTCCTAAGTAAAAATTAAGGTGACAGATTTGATCAACTCTTCCTGCTTCCGGGGAGGAGAGTTCCAGAATTCTTTCTTTGATCCCTTCTGGAAAGGGGTAGGTTTCAAAGCATAAAAGGTTTACCTGAGTCTCCAAACCACAACCCGTAATATTTACTAAAGCCGCATCAATTCCATCTACAGAAGTTCCTGAAAGTAGACCGATAACCTTCATGGGGCCAATAAGTAAGTTTTTAGTATATACTTGCCGGATACTATTTACCCTTTACTCCCTCCGAATGTTGGGCTCTTCCATAAATCCTGGTCATTTCCAAAAGTTTCTCTTTTATGGCAGGGGTAAGTTGTTCTGGCAAAAACCTCCACATCCAATTCCCTCTGGAAGTTGCCGGGAGGTTCATTCTGGCTTCCTCTCCTAAACCCAGAATATCTTGTAAAGGAATGATGGCAATTTTTGCAACGGACATAAGTGCCAGCCTGACAAATTCCCAATGGACTTCCTCTTCTGAGACCTCTCGTCCTATGTACTTACAAAATCTTTCTCTATCTTCCGGAGTGGATTCATTCTGGAACCAGCCTCTCGCCGTGTTATTGTCGTGGGTTCCTGTATACACAACGCAATTTTTTACATGATTATGGGGGGCATGGACACTGGTTGGAAGATCTTCTCCAAAGGCAAAAACAAGGACCTTCATACCGGGAAATCCAAAGAGCTCCATTATTTCTATGACCTCTGGGGTGATCACCCCCAGGTCTTCAGCAATAATAGGAAGATTTACAAAATGCCGCGATAGCGTACTGAAAAAGTCCTTGACAGATACTTCAATCCATTGCCCTTTTACTGCAGTTTTCTCGGTTGCCGGGACTTCCCAGTAGGCGACAAATCCTCTAAAATGGTCCAATCGGATCTGGTCAAAAAATTTCAAATTGTGCCCAATGCGCTTAATCCACCAGGCATAACGGGTTTCCCTCAAAACGTCCCACCTGTAAACGGGATTTCCCCAGAGTTGACCAGTTTCACTGAAGTAGTCCGGAGGTACTCCGGCTACAAAAGCCGGTTTTTTTTCTTCATTAAGCTTAAATAGTTGAGGATTTGCCCATACATCGGCACTGTCATAACTTACATAAATGGGTAAGTCCCCTATAATCCGGATATCTTTACTCCGACAATAATTCTTAAGGGAAAACCATTGTTTGAAAAACAGATACTGGAAAAACTTTTCCCTCCGGATCCTATCCGCCAGTCGGGTTTTCCATTCTTTAATGGCATCTTCTCTTCTATCCCTTAAATCTTCCGGCCATTGACCCCAAACAACCCCTTTAAATTGCTCCTTGAGAGCAACAAATAAGACGTAATCCTCCAACCAGAAGGAATTTTCCGTGCAGAATTTCTCAAATTTATCCTCTTTCCCTATTCGACTCTTAGACCTTTCATAAGTTAAATGAAGAATTTTTCTTTTATACTCTGTAACCGCTTCATAATCTACCTTCTCCTTGGGAAAGGAAGGATGATCTTCTACTTCAGATTTTAAAAGAAGTCCTTCCTCTACCAGAAGGTCAGGACTGATGAGAATCGGGTTTCCGGCGAACGCAGAATAACTACTGTAGGGAGAGTTTCCAAGGGCCGGATCGGTCGGGTTTAAGGGAAGAATCTGCCATAAACCCTGATCGGTTTCTGTAAGAAAATTTACAAATTTGTAGGCCTCCGGCCCAAGATCTCCTATACCATAGGGTGATGGGAGGGAAGTGATGTGAAGAAGAATTCCACTTTCTCTTTCCTTCATGTTTTTCACTGCCTTCTAAGGCCAGGCTTGAGGCGTGGACCTGTTGAGAGCAAAATAACGTCTGGCTTCCACATCCAGCAAGACGTTATCTTACTTCGACGAATTAACAATCTGTTTATCCGGAACTTAACAGGACACGGAGACATGTTTCCATGCCCCAAAACTCCGCGTCTCCGTGTCCCTCTGTTACCGTGTCTCAAAAGGAATCCTCCATGGGTGAATATTTAAAAACTGCAAAGGTGTGGGTTAATAAGGAATTCCATTCAGTACCTTCTCGACCCTGGCTTGGGATAACTGTTCCATGGACTCTTTTTGAGTAGATTCCCATACCTTTATTAATTGCTCAAATTCTGCTAATCCAGGGTAAATAAAAACCATCACAGCACTGGACGCCATAATAGTACAACTCCGGTGACCCTGACCTCGAGGGGTACAATTTTTGACGTGTTTGGTCCCCAGGGCATGGTAAAATTCGTGCTTTGCCATAGCCTGTATGGTGAGTTTAATTTTATCAATGGGCGATTCAAACTGAAGTTCTTGTTGATCTCGCCCGGCAATATGAATGCTGCGATTAAAGTTAGCGTAATATTGAGGATGTGCAATTAAGCATTCTACCTGTTCAAAATCCTTGTCTACATATTCCGGATCAAAATCTAAAGCATGCCCTTTTCCATCGATAACAAAGGTAATTCCTCCATAGGAACGTGAGAGAACTCGGGGATCCAAAGCAGTATTGGTTTGTTTATACCGTTTTAAATAGTTGGAATCTTCATAAATGCCGAACCAGATCGCACCCTCTTCAGGCTCGGAAACGATTCTGAATTCTGGAATAGGGAGCATAAAAATCTCCAAGCGTAAATCATGTAAAATCCTTTGAAGGGTTTCCGAAAGATCAATTTGATAGGTAGTATTTCCTACAAGAATAGGAATTTGAGCTTCTCCAAACCTGTAAACCGGAATATAACCCTTCTCCAACCATTTCAGGAACCGGCCCTGTTCAGATCGCTGCAGGGATTTATCTTGAATGACTTCACCGGATACAGAGACTTTTTGTTGCGCAGGCACCAAACTTATCCAGAGAAGCAAGACGAAAATCCATGATATAAGAAGTCGTATAAACCGCATCTTCTCGTGAGGATACAGGGTAATTCTAATTGAAACGTAGCAATCATTTCAAAAATTATATTACCCATCCAATCCCTATCCTCCCTCTTTGATTTTTACCTTTCCTAGGTCAACTTAGGTTGAAATATTTTAACTTGTATGCATTCCTTCTAGTATAGACCAGCATAAATCCTGCCAATTCTTGCTCCCTTGCTTTCTATTTACTGAAATATAAATCAAAGTATGGCTTGGCTCAAGAATTTCATTCTTTTAAGGACTCTCTTCCTAATATTTCCGAAGAGGTCGAACAGAACCTCCAGGCAGAATAGAGGGAGCGTTAACTTAAGAACCCGTGGGAAAGGTGAGAGATTTTTAGTTCTGTGAGAGCCCACTCTGAACTCTTCTGTTGCCCGGTATCCCGGCAAGGGAAAATCACTTTGCTTTCTCTAAAAGCAGTTCTTTATTTCCGAAAAAACGTTGGGGAGAAAATAATGATTAACATTTATTAATTTCTGTATTAATTTCTGCTTGCAAATTTTATTAACCTTTGTTAATTACAATACAATATCAGCAACAAAGGTGCAATGGATGGCTTTAGGCTACTTTTTCAGAGGGACGGTTTCCCAGGGAGGAAAAGTAACCCCACCTAAGACCCTGAGATCCCATTGATGAGATTCATGGAACAGGATTTACAGGATTCTTTTCCAGTCATCTTCCGAGATCTTGTAAATTCCGTCTATTTCCATTCCATGGAGTTTGTTCCCATTTATGTCAACTGATACCAGGCTCATGTTCCTTACCAGTGAAAGGTTTGAAAAAGGTAATACCCTTCGAGGGGCTTTTTTGATAACGGATGATAAAACCATACCTCTAGAGTTTCGATGTACTCAACCTGTTCAACCAACAGATCTTCAAAAAATATTGTATGGGCATATCTTGGAGCAGTATGTATTGGTTGAATTACTGGCCATGCCGTTAATTCAGGCTGCCCGGGAAAAACCGGATTTGATTTTAGTTCGAAATCCATTTTTCCTGGAACTTCGCCCTAAAATCGAGATCCCTGTTCTATGCCTTCTTAAAGAGACAGAAGGCCGAAGACATAAAAATATAGAAACCCGACTGCTTTTCGATCAGCGGGATCGGATGGATATCATTTTAACGACGGCAGGACCAAGCAAGGAGGCTGTTATTCAGGCTTTATCTAAAATCCAGGGACTTAAGTTTCAACCCCATCAGATCATAGGGCATCTTCCTTATACAATTGGAAAGAATGTCTCCAAAGAAACGGCCCAGAAGATTCGTATTCTTCTTGAAAAGGCCGGAGCGGCGGTAAAGCTGACTCCATCTATTCAAAAGACCACATTTTCTACCCAGATTATTCAGAACGACCAGATTCTTCATTCCGAGTCCGGCCGGTTTGAATCTCTTATCTTAATAACCCATCGGGACTTTGCCGATGAGCGAAGTCAACAGCGAGTTCTTCTCAATCAGATATTTAAACAATACAACTTAATCGAACCCTTTGATCGTATTGCAGCGGCTCTGAGACAAGTTCATGCACAAAATTTGGATACAAGATCCCTCTCTGTCTAAACCTGACATTTCCGATGATCTGACCCCATCGTGGAGGGTAACTTTATCCCCGGTTGAGTTACAGAGTATTGAATATCGGGAGGATAAGGCATCCTCGGTAGCAGGTTATACACTGGAAGTAAGGACCTCCTTACTTCCGGTTCATGGTCCCTTATCCATCGTCCCCTTCTCCCCTCTCCAACCTCCTGGGATACAAGGAAAAATATTTCATGGAGAGGCTTCTCTTCAAGAAGAAACTATTTCCGGAACGAAACCTTCTCCTCGGCCCTCTAAAACAGACAGGTTACCTGTTCTATCTTTCCAAAGAAGTAAAAATATCCCATGGGACCTCATTTATTCCCTCTTAATCCCATCCGGCAGTCTCGGTCTTCCCGGAGAACTTTATTCCTATCAGCGGATAGGAGTAGAGTTTTTAATCTCTCACCCGGAAGCCTTACTGGCCGATGAAATGGGAACAGGCAAGACCGTTATGACAACGGTTGCCATTAAAATTTTATTTCAGCAGAATAAAATCCGGAAAGCCCTGATAGTTTGTCCCCTAAGTATGATTGGAGTCTGGGAAGAACACCTAGATAAATGGGCGCCCGGTTTATCTCTATTAACGATGCGAGGAGGACGAGAAACCCGTAAATTAATCTGGGAATGTCCCGTCCAGATTTTGTTGACCACCTTTGATACCTTACGAAGTGACCTGCTGGATGAAGATTCTTTTATAATCCGGGATCTGTTAAAGGAGATTGATTTGGTGGTGGTGGATGAAGCCCAAAATATCAAAAATTCCTCCAGTGGGCGAAGCCAGGCGGTAAAAAAAATTCCTGCACGGTGGCGTTGGGCATTGACTGGAACGCCTCTAGAAAATCGATTGGAGGATTTAAGTTCGATATTTGAATTTGTTAAGCCCGATTATCTACCTCAAACTGGACTGACTCCAAAGTTGGCTCAGCAACTTGTTAAACCGTATTTATTAAGGCGGCTTAAACGGGATGTTATGAAGGATCTTCCTCCTAAAATTAAGCAGGATACCTGGCTAGAATTAGATGCCTTCCAGCGTCGAGCTTATCAAAGGGCTCTCTATCAAGGTCAAAATCATCTTGAACAAATAGGTCGAAAGGGCTCCCTTTCTCCATTGCGAGCTCATATCTTTGCCATTATTCAAACCCTTAAACAGATTTGTAATTTTGCCCCCGGAAAAGCCACCAGTCCTAAAACGGAAGCCCTCCTGGAGTTGGTTGAAAAAATTCTTGCCAATGGAAAGAAAGTACTTGTTTTCTCCCAGTACCAGGAAGAGGGAGTTTACAAATTAGCAAAAGTTTTTGAATCTTACGGGGTTGTGATGTATACAGGAGCGATGTCTGAACGAGAACGTCAAAATGCAATAGCTACTTTTCGTCGCAACCCGAATAAATCGATTTTCCTGGCTTCTGTAAGGTCTGCCGGGGTTGGATTGACGTTGACGGAGGCTAACTATGTTGTTCACTTCGATCACTGGTGGAATCCGGCCCTTATGTGGCAGGCAGAGGATCGAGCCCATCGAAGAGGACAAACGGAACCCGTCCATATTTACAATCTCTGGATGCGAGATACGATTGAAATGCAAATTTATAATAAGCTGAAAGAAAAAGGGCTGCTTTTTCAGGAAGTCATGGAGGATCTTTCATCGGAAGTTGTGGAAAATTCCATTACAACAGAAGAATGGTTAGAAATGCTGGGTCTGAAATCCCTTTCCCAATAACCTTCCTCTCCGTCTTCGATCGTTTTTAACTATCTTGACTTTCGCATTTTCTCGTAAGTTATCGATTTCTCCACGGAGGAATAGGCCCCATACTCCCTCCCATCCCCCCCTCCTTCTACCCTCTTCGTGGATAAACTCGGATAAAATAGAATGAATTCAGGATTGACAAGAAGGATAAAAGGCTAATTGTAATAAGAAAGGAAAGGGAGGTGATATATATAAGGAATGGCTAAAAAAGTTGTAGTTTACCATTCAACCGGTTGAAGACCCTGTCATCAGGCGATGGAGTATCTATCGCAGAAAGGAGTGGCCTTCATCGAAAAAAATGTAAGTGAAGATCCCCAGGCTTTGGAGGAATTATTCCAGCTTGGAAGCCAGGGAACTCCGACGATTCTTATCGATGGAGATATGGTGATTGGATTTAACCGGGCCAGGATTGATGAATTACTGAGCAAATAGTTTTATCCGTCCTGACCGTTTATTGAAGTTTAAGAAAGACCTCCGAGGCTTAGAAAATAAGGCTCTTCGCACCCCGGAGGTCTAAGAAGTAACTTCTACATCCTCACCGTGATTAGATTTCCGCTTTCATAACGCTGTAATCCTCTATAAAAGATCCCGACGGCTCCCATCAAGCTACTTACTGCAAAAAGTCCGAAATAAAGCAGGCGCCAGGGACTAAACTCATAAAGCATTTGTACCGGCACAGTTCCAAGAAAAGCGGCAGGGAGAATCGTATAGAGGGTCAGCCGGATGATTCCTTGAAAGATATCGGTAGGTTTCCTGGCAAATTCCAGCAAGGATGCCAGAGATTCCCAAACGAAGGTGGATTGACCTAACCAGAATGTGAGGGAATGAAAAATAATTAACCAGCTTAAAAATACGATAGCCCCCAATAGACTTCCAACGATCAAAAGGGTGAAGGAATAGAAGTTAACCGGGACAAACAACAAGTAGTATCCCAATCCGACCAGGAGACGTCCTATCCTATTGACACTGGCCCCACTGATCAAAAGGTGGGCCAGCACGTTCTTGGGGAGCGTCAGATAAAAATCTATCCGTCCTTCCCGAATATATTCATTGATATTCCAGATCATTCCTCCAATTCCTACATCAACCAGTCCGTAAATCAAACTGTTAAAAGCTACCAGGCTTACCAGTTGTTCAAATTTCCAACCGTTGATATCTTGGGTTACCGTAAAAAACAACTTCCAAAAAAAGATATAAATGGATACCTCAACTAAATTTGCAAAAAAGTCTAGAACCACATTGAATCGATATTCTAGATGCGAGTTCAGATTGATTTTCAAATAAGCCAGGAAGAGTTTTAGATAGGCCATTTTTATTCGCTATTTCCTATAGGTTGTAAAAAGTACCTACATAGGGCTACCCAGGAACAGAAAACTATCCTCCATTAATATCCAATTTCCTGATTGCTCTCCTATATTCTAACAAAAGTAAAGATCCCAAGATAAAAACCCAGAAGATCTGACCAGCCAGGAAGTGAAGGAATAGATCGAATTTAAAATGAATAAAGAGCTTGGCGGGATAGTAGAAAATAGCACTAAAAGGAGTATAGTCGGCCAGAGGTTTCAAAGAATCGGGCCAGGCATCGATGGGAATAAGTCCGCCTCCCAGGACCAACATAACGGTATTCAAGACCCATACAAAAACCGTAGCCCGCTCGAGCCAGAAAGCAGCTATTCCACATATACACTGCAGAATAAAATGAATCAAGAACCCCAGGAAGAGAATCGGAAATAATTGCAAAACCCCCCCGAGTGGAGGGACAAAGGATTTGGCGAAAAAGAGGGCCATTAACAGGGAAATGCTAAAGTTAATGATCAAATTAAGTACAACTTTCCCAGAGCTAATGCAGTACGTATACAGGAGATAGCTATAGGGTTTATTGAGATAATTGGTAATATTTCCACTCTGAACATCCTCTTCGATATTAAGCATGAGGGTATAATCAACACTGAAATGAATCACCTGTACAACGAGAAGATACCAGATGAGTTCCTGTTTATAAATACCGGCCATCTCCTGACGGGTTCCATAGCCGATCAGCCAGAGTTGAACACTCACAAAATAGGCTACCACGATGCTGAGATTTGAGAGAATAAAATCACCCAGATAGACAAAATGGTTTTTTAGCTCAATACTGAAGATAGTCCAATATTTAATAAATTTCTTTATCATGGATTTCCCCATGTTTTGGTCCCCTTCTTTTATTCTTCTTCCTGTTCTTTATAGATCTGGCGAATAATCTCCTCCAGGGGCGGCTCCGTAATGGTAATATCTTCGATGTCATACTGATTCAGAAGCTGGTTAATTACGTCCCGGGTTGAATTCCAGTGGGTATCCACGGTAACTTTGAGTTTATAATCGGTTTTCTCTAAAAGGGTACAGCCTTTACAGGTAAAGGGATCTTTTCCAGGGGTGTTGAGGGTTGCTTCGATAACCCTTCGGTGGAGATACATTTTCTTGAGTCCGTTTACATCTCGGTCATAGATAATTTTTCCCAGGTTAAGGATAATAACCCGTTCGCAGAGCGTTTCAATATCTCCTGCATCATGGGAGGTAATAAAAATTGTGGTTCCTTCGGTACGATTAATGGTTCGGATGTGTTCCCGCAATATCTGTTTAGCCACCACATCCAGACCTATAGTAGGTTCATCCAAAAAGATAATGGAAGGTTTGTGAAGAAGGCAAGCAACCAATTCCGCCCGCATCCGCTGACCCAAGGACAATTTTCGTACAGGGGTATGAATAAAACTTTTTATCTCTAATAAATCTATTAAATAATCCAGGCGTTGGCGGAAAGTATGGAAATCCAGTTCATAAATTTTTGAAAAAAGATAAAAGGTTTCCATGGGAGGAAGATGGTACCAGAGTTGGGATTTCTGACCGAAAACAGAACCTATGTGAAAGGATAACTTTTTCCGCTCTTTCCAGGGATTAAATCCAAGCACCCGAGCTTCACCCGAAGTCGGGAAAAGAATACCGGTTAACATCTTGATGGTCGTCGACTTACCGGATCCATTGGGTCCGATAAATGCGAGGGTTTCTCCAGATTTTACGGTAAAGTTTAGATTTTTTACGGCCTCAATCCAGCGATATTGGGGTTTGAAGAGAGCCTTGAAGCTATTTTTAAGCCCCGGGGGCTTAATCTTGACTCGGAAGGTTTTCGTCAGGTTTCTTACTTCAATGGCATCCATATCCATGGATAATAGGTACAGATTAAAGGATTGTCAAGAGAGAACGACAGAGTAGTAACTGTAACAATAGTCGGGGGATTCAGAAATTCAGAATTTTTTCGAAGGGATCTTGTCCTCATGAAGGGGTTCGATGCATTTTGCTCCTTAACCGGTGGACTCCTTGAACCCTTATTCATTTCCCGAAATGAAAAAATGTGGATAATGGTTAGCCTGCAGCGTGGGAGAGGGGAGTTGGGAAGTGAAAGCCACACTATGAGATCAAAATTAAGTAAACAGTGCAGTAATACTTTGGAGGGTTAATCTTAACAGGTTTTACTCTCCTTTGGATTGAGCCCCTGGTAAATTAAGGTGTAAGGTTATTTTTCGCTAAAAGGCTTCCAGAGTTCCCGATAGGGAATCAGGTTAGGCTTCTTAAAGGGTAGAATTTATAACCCTCCCGGTTTCCCCAGAGCTTTATAACAGTAGGAAACCGGGTATTTTGGTAAAACCCGGACCCCGGCCCGAGGTTTTACCAAAATACTCCTTTAAGGTTTTCTGAAATTTTAACGGAACCGATTTATTCAATAAAGGGAGCAACTGGAAAATCTGTATTTTCCAGGGCTATCAATATCTTGTTCATATTTACCAGGAACCTCCCGATTGCAGAAGCAACTGGAATCGGCGTTTTCCAGGGTTATCGGTGTCTGTTGCTATTAATCGTCATCATCATGATCATCGTCATCATCGTTGTCTTTTTTCTTTCCCTTCAAGGAGAGGCCGGACACAAAAGCATCATCGGTAAGGGTTACCGGAGGTTTTGTGAAAGAGGTTCCGGAAGGAAGGATGATAAAATTGAGAGAGGCACTGGTTCCCGAAGGGAAAAAGGGTAAATTTCCTTCCGACCCATGAATTTCCCCATCATTATCCAAATCCTTTATGGTTCCTATGAGTTCATCTGTATCGGGAAGCGTATTATGTCGCCAGACATCATAGCTACTTCCGGGGGGAACATTATCAATTTCAATTCTGGCACTTCCATTAGCCCGAATTTTGAATTCCCCGTTATCCAGCCCGGTAGCCCCGGTAATTATATCACCCACAAATAAAGGCTTCGCTGAATTGGGGAATAGGGGAAGGGCAAACCCGGTTACAAAGGACTCATCCCCTAAGGAAACGGGTGGGGGTGTAAAGGTAACCGTGGAGGGAATAATAATAAACGCTGGTGAAGAACTGCTGCCCCTCAAAAAGGGTTTAAACTTTCCCTCTGCTCCACGAATAACCCCATCCCCATTACGGTCAGCCAGGATCGCAATCTGGGTATCGGTATCAGCCAGGGTCTCGTGCAACCACACCTGATAGCTTCCTCCCGGGGTAACACCGTTAATATTGAGCTGTACCTTCCCATTCTCAAAAATCCTCAGGCGGCCTCGTAACTGGCCGGTTCCCGCCGTTATGACTTGGGCTTTGTAGATCTCTTCATCCGACTTGGCCCATAGGTCTGAGGCGAACAGACCTATCTCCAACATCAGGAACAGCAAGGAAAAACTTACTAGTTTCCAATTCCGTAAAAGTCTAATCTTCATCATAACCTCTCCTTTCAAAGGGTTTTAAAGAAATAAGTTTACCTGGGTAAATTCCCTGCAACAATAATACCATTGGGTAGTGCGTAAGGAATTTTGCGTTGGAACTATAACTTCATGGGAAGCTTATTTTTTCTTGAACCATTAACCACTTCTACAGAGTAAGGACGAACTTTATAGAGTTTTGTTCCACTTTTAAATGGAAAGTCTGTTTTCTACCAGAAACAGTTTGAAGGTTTTACAGATTCCTTGGCTTTTTCCTAAAGGGAAAATTATTTAGGAAAAGACGCAAAATGAATAATGGTCTTTTCAATTATTTTTCCGGTATTCGGATCTATTCCCTTATCTGTGATCTCGATATCCAGTCTTTTTTCTTTATCCCGGGATATATAGCGACGTAAGGTTCTGCCCTTAAAATCTTCCGGGTTAACCTTATCAAATCCGTTTAGCTTTAAGCCGTTAGCCCATTCTTCTAGAGACCTTTCTTGATCTTTGAAGGTAATCTTCAATTTTTCCTCGTAAAATTTTTTTACTTTATCTACGGGATCTGCTGTAACATAGACGGTTACCTTCATCTGGTCCAACATCTTTAGAGTTCTTTCCACTTCCTGGAGTTGGGCTTCTTCTTTCTTTCGATCTTCGTCTGTTTTGGCTTCTTTTAGAGATTTTTCCGTAAGAGATTTTAGAGAAGAAACGGTGGATTTAGCAACAGTCCGGATAGCGTCTGCCATCGCTTGATTTGACTGAGCTCCCGGATAGACGGGGGGCATCTGAGCTGAGGTTATGGGGGATCTGATGACTCCTGTCCAACCCAAGAAAAGGAGGATACCCAAAAAGATTCTTTTCATGGTTGTGAAAGGAAAAATCCTTTTAACTTCTTTACCGAGGAAGAAATCCCTCTTTGTGTTTGGCGATTAATTAAAGAGAGTTAATAAGGATTTTTTCCATAACTTTTCACTTATATAGCTGGAAGAGAAGTTTTCCTACATTTCTCTGCAGGTTTTGAAGATAAGGCCAAATCAAAGAAGTTCTCCCAAAATCCCTTGCTTTAGCCCAGGCTTCGCTTTTTGGGATTTCGGGACTCTCTAGCTCGTAAACGGCTAAATATTTAGGAGTTCCTTCTACAGCTCGATACCTCTTGGCACTACGAACTCCTTCCACCTTAACCAAGGCCGGGATGTGGTCCTCATTATACCAGGCATTGAATTCATCCTCCTTCTCCGGAGAAACATCCACCCGTACCGTAAGGACATAAGGTGCTCCTTCTCGAGAAGATGGGCCATAGGAGAAAATTTCTTCGTAAATATTCCGGACGAAATCCTGGAAAAGGGCCATGGTCTTTTGGGACCAGGGGGTTGGATTCTGTAAAACCTTTTGATAAGATTCTCTGGATAAAACGCCGGGCTCCTCTAACTCGTAGAGGGCGAAGTATTTAGGTTTTCCTTCCAGACTGAGGTAACGTCTGGCAGTTAAAAAGCCGGGAATGCTGATCCGCTCTTGAAGATGCTCGGTATTATACCAGCGATTAAACTCTTCTTCATAATCCGGTGGAATATTCATCCAGGCCGTCAGAAGCCCTTTGGGCTGCGGTGATGCCATGTCACCCTCCTGTCGATTAATAAACCCATTGACAAGTTGTCATAAACCCTTCGACTTAGTCACCCTATGAAACTTAATTTCCGGATTCCTGAAAATCAAGAAAAATTTATCGGCTTAATACCCAATCGGTATTGAAAGGGGGTGTAAAGTAGAAACAGCCCACCCTAACCCTCCCCGCATGCGGGGAGGGAAGGGAGGAGCTGCCTACGTAAAGAGACACGCAGGGTCACCCCTCCCTTGGTAGAGCGATTCAGAAGTCCTACTTCGAAAGGAAAAAATTTGAAATGGACGGGGTGGGAATTGGAAAAATCTGATTTTAGGAATAGATTATCTCCATGGGGGATGAAAATCTGGAGCAAAGTAACTTTCAGGAAGAAGAAGGGGAGGTAGATTTTCCGGAGATCGTTGAGCTTCCTTTAGAGGATGTTCTGGATCTTCATACTTTCTTGCCCAAGGAAATTCCCAGTCTGGTAGAAGATTACATCCAGCAAGTTTATCAAGCTGGATTTAAGCAGGTACGTATTATCCATGGCAAGGGAAAGGGGATCCAGCGGGCCATTGTGCATTCTATCTTGAAGAGAAATCCCTACGTTGAGGCTTTGAAGGTGCCCCCCCCTTGAGTTGGGTGGATGGGGGGCTACCCTGGTTATCTTGAAGGATTCCTAGCTCTCATTTTTTGGACCTTCTATTTCTGGAGTCCTTTTAATCAGACCTTTCCCTGCGGGACGATATTTTCTTACATCGATGTGATATCTTTTAATGATTTTCCTAAAGTTACTTTTATCTAACCCCAATTCTCTGGCCGCCGCGCCAACATTACCTTTATGTTTGGTTAGGATCCAACCTAAGAGTTCCGTGTGGAAGTTCTCCAGAGCCTGTTCTTTTAATTCCTGGTAATGCCCTGGTGCAAATTCAAGATCCTTTTTATTTTTCAAAGGATTCAAGATCCCATATTCGGCTATGGCCTGTGGGAGAGAATTAAGGGTGAGGGTATCTGATTCTTCAAAGACCACGGCACGCTCGATAACGTTTTCGAGCTCCCGGACGTTACCCGGCCACGGATAATTGACCAGGGCATGCATGACTTCCGGGGACATTTTGACTTTCTTTCCTAAGCGTTCACAGGTTTTCTTCAGGAAGTGGTTGACCAGCAGTTGAATATCCTCTCCCCTTTCTCGAAGGGGGGGTAAAACAATGGGGATGACATTCAGGCGATAGAGCAGATCTTGTCTAAAATTCCCTTTTCGAGCCTCTTCTTCCAGATTTTTATTCGTAGCTGCTATAATCCTGACGTCAATTTTAATAGGATTGTCTCCTCCCACCCGGAAAATCTCTCTTTCTTGAAGGACCCGAAGGAGTTTTACCTGGGTGGTCAGAGACATTTCTCCAATTTCATCCAGGAAAATCGTCCCTTTATGGGCTAATTCGAACTGTCCTTTCTTCTGTCGGTCTGCGCCTGTAAAAGCACCTTTCTCATGACCGAATAGCTCGCTTTCGATAAGGGTTTCTGTTAAAGCCGCACAGTTAACAGCCCTGAAGGGGCCTTTTGCCCGAGGACTGTTATAGTGGATGGCTTTTGCAATCAGTTCCTTTCCCGTACCACTCTCACCTTGAATTAAAACGTTGGAATCAATCTGAGAAACCTGTTCGATGATTTTAAAGATTTGCATCATCTTAGGGCTGTAACCGATAATGTCTTTTTTAAATTTGTAGCGTATCTCCAACTCCTTATCTTTCCGTTGTAGTTCTTGAGTTACCCTCTGGAGTTCTTCTTCCTTTTGCTCCACGGCCAGCTCTAGTTTTTTCTCTTTAGAGAGATCCCTGGAAATACTCACAAACCCCAGAGGGGCTCCATTTTCATCTTTCCTGAGACTGAATATGGTGTGTACGGGAAAACTTTCTTGATTCTTTCGAATCCCTTCAATTTCATCTTCAAAACGTCCTGTTTTAATCAAAGAGTCAATAACCTGTTGAACCTGCTCGGGTTTACCCAATGCCTTAGGATACAAAACTCCAATGGGCTTTCCGATAATTTCTTCTGTTTCATAGCCAAAAGCTCTGCGAGCTCCTTCATTAAAGGTTAAAATGGTTCCCTGCAAGTCACCGGTTAAGATGGAGTAATCAGACCAGTCCATGATACTGTTGAGAAAGTTATTGGCCCGGATGAGATTTTTATTGGCCAGCTCCAGTTCCCGGTTCTTCTCTTTTAAAGCGTCCTTACTCTTTTTAAGACGTACCAGAACTCGAACACGAGCCCTTAATTCTTCAGCCTCATAGGGGGAGACAATGTAATCCTCTCCTCCCACTTCTAATCCTTTTACGACACTTTCCGTATCTCGATATACCGCTGTAGTAAATAGAACTGGGATATCTTGAGTAATAGGATTTTCTTTGAGTCTTTGACAGACCTCGAATCCGTCCATCTCCGGCATATGTATATCCAGTAAAATACAATCCGGGACTTCTTCGGCAGCTTTCTTGAGGCCTTCCTTCGGTTCTGTTGCTGTGATGATCTCGTGATTATCTTCCTTGAGCTTAATGCTTGCAGAAAATATATTATCGGCTCTATCATCGATGATTAAAATCTTTGCCATAATGTCCTGACTCTCCGTTGTTATAAGTATGCAGCCTACATAAAGGAGACGCTTCTCGCTCCATACTTATATTTAGCAAACTTTGTACAGGCACGGCACGCCGTGTCCCTACTAAGGGCAACTCAAACCGTTGTAGCTATCAAAGTAAATAAATGGTGAAATCTCTATACGCTCTGTATCCCTCCTTTAGAAATAGGATTCTGAGACGATAGTGAATCGGGGATTCTAGTTAACCAATCATGGACTTTCTTTAACAGGTCAGCTTCTTGAATAGGTTTTGTGAGGTAATCGTTCCCTCCTGCCTGGATGATTTTATCGCGGACTTCTTCTGTAACCTCACCGACCAGCACGATAAGGGGGATCTCTTTAAACTCTTCCATTTCCCGAAGAGTTTTAATAGCCGTGTAACCCTCTATCAGAGGGAGCGTTATGTCCATCAGAATCAAATTCGGTTTAATGTTTAGAGCTTTACGGATTCCTTCTTGCCCATCACCGGCTATAACCAGGTCAAATCCTGCTTCCACAAGGGTTACCTTAATGAGGTACTGAATCGATATATTATCTTCTACCAATAAAATTTTATAACCATTTCGAGTTGTCGGCCTAAGCTCGAATTTTCGATACAGGATCTTTGCTTTTTTTTCTCCTTCCTGGATGAAGTCCAATACATCCGGATCTATCCGGTCTTCGTTGGTAGGAATTCGAAAAGTAAAGGTAGACCCCTCCTTGAGTTTACTGTAGACTCGTATCTCCCCTTCCAGCATCTGAACCAGCTTTTTGGATATAGCTAACCCCAGGCCGGTTCCCTGAAAACGACGGACTGAAGCAAGATCAACCTGGATAAGGTCCTCGAAGATAGTTTCCAGATTCTCCCTTGAAATTCCAATTCCGGTATCCGATACGGAAAACTGGATAAAGGGTTTTGGGCGATCTTCCAGGATGAGTGTTTTAACACTTAGGACAATCAAACCTTCCCTGGTAAATTTAATGGCATTACTCAGGAGGTTTAAAAGTACCCTTCTAACTTTTTCTTCATCGCTGTAAATCACCAAAGGGGTTCCTTCATCCACTTCAATCAGGAATCGAAGTCCTTTCTTTTCAGCTTGGAGAGAAACAATTTCCGCAACCTCGTCAATCAGGCGATTGACGACAAAGGGTCGATAGTTAATTTTCATTTTACCGGCTTCTATTTTGGAAATATCCAGAAGATCGTTGATCATCTCCAGGAGGTCTTTGCCACTGTTATAAATAATCTTTACGTACTCCCCTAATTCTGGCTTCAATTCCCCCGGGATTTTCCGTACAAGGGCCTCGGACAGGGATAAAATAGAGTCGAGAGGGCTTCTCAGTTCGTGGGACAAATTGACCAAAAAAGCAGCTTTTAATCGATTGAATTCTTGCAATTTTCTATTCATCTGCTCCAACTGGAAATTTTTTTCCCCTAATTGTTGATTCATCCGTTCCAGCTGAAGATTTTTTTCCTCCAGCTCTTCAGTTCTCTTCTTAACCATCAATTCCAATCTGGCATAAGATCCTTCGATTTCCTCTGCCATTCTGAAAAAGGTTTTTGTCAGTAAAGCTAGCTCTCTAGGGGCCACGACATCTTTGGAGAAAATATTTCCTTGATTTCCTCCAAAGATGGGTCGGATACGCAGGTTCTCTATGAAGGCCCGGGTCGCTTTTTCCAGTTTCCGGACAGGATAGGAAATGGTCCTGGAGAGGAAGATTCCGATAAGAATAGAAATTACAGAAATCACAAGAATCCGGCGGGTCAGTTGCTTATAGATATCTTGAATCTCTGGGTAAATCCCCTCTAAGGATTGTTCGATGAGAACTCTCCATCCTAAGGGATCAATAACCTGGAAACCCGCCAGACGGATAGTGGATTCGGGTGAAGTCCTCTTTTTGAGATCATCTCGATAGTACTGGGAGATTCCGGAATCCCCCGTAAGGATTTGGGCAAGGGGTTTTGTTTTGCTGAGGTCTTCAAGGGCTCGATAACGTTGTGGATCACTGGAGCTTATCACTTGGTTATGCTCGTCAATTACAAAGATCTCTCGCTCTTTATCGGTCTTGAATGGATCCATTAAATCGGTAATAATCCTTAAATTCAAGAACCCTCCGATAAAGGCTTTGGTCTCTCCTTTATCATCCAAAATGGGATAGGCCAGAACAATCTCCGGTTCAGATCCTCTAACAAAAAAGGCTTCAGAAACCATGGCGGTTTTTTTCTGGATCAGTTTTTTGTGATACTCCTGATTGTTAAAATGAATCTCTTGCAAAATCCCCGGTGAGGGATCCACCATTTGAATGTGTCCAGAACCGTCGGCCAGGTAAAAGGCAGAGAACCCTTGGGATTCTTTATAAAAGGAAGTCATCAGAGTTCTCAGTTCTTCAGAGGGTTGAAAATCCCCTCGAGCTTCTAATTGCCTGGCCAGGGTTTGAAGTTTTTCTGTGTGAAATTTCACATATCTACCAATACCAGCACTTATAGAATGGGAGAGCTCTTTAAGATTATTTTTTCTTTCTTCTAATTCCTTTTTGATTTGGGAGCGGCTATTGACAAGGCTGATGAGGACCACCGGAGTGACGGCGATCAATATAAACGCAACCAACAGGTAAGACTGGAGGCTCTCACTTCGGCGTTTCTCTGATTCTGATAGAAAGTGGTTTATCGGAGGAACCAGTAAGAGAAGTAACTGGGCCATTGCAATGTTAAGGAATCCATTCCATATTAATCCAATCCCCAAGGTACTTGCATAGGTCTTTGAATAATTTAACCAAAGCGTATCCACCCAGTATAACAGAGGAGATCCTATAAGGATCCAGTAGAAGGCATCTATCAGAACAGGAAACCTCTCACTTATCCAACTTCCTAAGATGAGGGCCTCCAAAATATAAAGGACGTACAGTAGGACGCCATGAAGGGAACCCCCTAGAAACAAGATATAACTTGAAGCTATCATAGCCGTCAAAGTCCCCCACCAGGGTCCAAGGGTCAGTGTAATGATTAAGGTAGGAATACTTCCGAAGAGGATCCAGACTTTATAAAACAGTTCGATAGGAAAGATATTTAAAAGAAAACCGATCGTTCCTGCTAAGAATGTAACCCATGCTTTGCGAGGAATCCAATTTTTTATTTCTTTTAAAATCAAAGGAATCATAGGAAATTGGATACCTTGTAGAGGGGTTATAACAAACCCTCTGGTCAGTAACTTTTTACATTCCCTTAGTCTACCCATCTTTTATTCGGTTGTCAATGAGGTATATTTGAATCCTCCCTTCATCTTTCAAAGGAATTTTTTACTTTTGGAAATCCAGCAATAACTATGCCAGTGTTGTGAAATAGCTCTCTTTGCTTTCCTTTCCTTTTCTAAAAGGTAGGAAGCTACCCCCATATGGATCAAGTTAAGGATGAGACCTAGAGTCTAGACACTCCCCTAATCCCGTATGCATCAAGTCAGGAATTAGACATAGGGGTCTAGACTCCCCTCCAGGGAGGATTTAGAAGGTTGCCTGCCCTCTTGAGGGCGGAGTATTCAGCCGAAAATAAGGCTTTTCCCCTTCTTAGCTTGATACCTAGGGAAGCTGCCCCTATCTGAGAAGTTGAACCCTGAGAATACTTTTCCTTATCCCTTTGTTTCAAGAGGGGTAGGGGTAAAAAACAACCCCTCTCTCGTAATCGAACATAGGACAAAACTTCATTTACCGGCCGGGAATTTCCCCGGCTATGGTACAGAAGTACCCCGATACAAAGAAGATTTCAAAGTCGGTCTGGATAAATCCCTTGAAGTTTCCATAAATCTCAGGGATATTAATTGTGATGGCAAAATTTATGCACCAACCGGGACCAGAAAGGGATTTGTTTTACAAAGCAAAAACCTTAGAGAAATCAGTTTTAGAATCATCTAAAAAGGAGGCTTTTATGGCAACGAATTACAATCCACAGGGTCCAGAAAAAGAAACTACAAACCCGGCAGGATCTATGGGAGAAGCCGAGAGTAAACAGGGTGGCTACATAAAAAAGGCTCAGGAAACCATGGAAGAAATTAAAGAGCGTGTGGAGGAGCAAGTAGCTACCGTGAAAGATCAGGTAGAGGAACAGATGGCCAAGATAAAGGACCGGGTTGAAGAAACCTATGAGGCCGGAAAAACCAAAGTGGGGGAGATGGTGGAGGGGGTTAAAAAGAACCTCCCTGAGATGCGAGACTGGAGTCTTGAAAAAGTTTACAATGATTCCATTGCCTACATAAAAGCCAACCCCGATAAAGGCTTGCTTATTTCCCTGGTGGCCGGCTTTGTCTTAGGTTTGATCTTCAGACGTAAACAGACGTAAAAAATAATTCGTTTTCAGGGATATAAGAAAACAGTTCACAAATTAGCCGATCTTTCCTGGTGCTATCTTCATAGACTGCAGGGGAGAATCCATTCTTGATTAAAGATCTGGCGTTTTGAAGAGAGCACCAGGAAGCCGGAGGTATAAGAATGGACGAGAAAGACTATCGAACCGATACGGAGGTTTTGAAGGCAAATTTAAAACAATCTATCGAAGAGGCCAAAGAAGATATTTCTAACACCGTAGAAGCCATAGCCAATGAAGTGAAAGAAAGTCTGGATTGGCGATCTTGGGTACGTAAATATCCTGTGGAATTTGCCCTGGGAGCCCTAGCCGTGGGCTATTGGATTGGGAAAGAATTCACCCCTTCAGCTTCGGCACATCTTTCTTCAGAAGCCAAAAAGGATATCAACCAAATTCCCAATATCGTAGGAAGTATTCTGGCCGGTCTTCTTATAAAAAAAGCGACGGAATTTGTCGAAGGATTAAGTACTTCCACATCCTCTGACCGGGAAAAAACCGCTTCCAGCTAGCAAACCGATACCGCGCCCCATTGACCGGAAAAGCGGTTTAATTTTTTGTTCATAACGACCATATAAATAATACGAAGAGGATTTTTATTCTCCCCTTCTGATTTTTTATCTTGACGTTAAAGATGATTCAGGTATTTAAAAAATGGCGAAGTAGCAAATAGCGAATGGTGACCTGGATCCCTTTGGCTCAAAGAGAGGGTTCAGGAGGGAAAGAGACTTCTATGTCTGGATGGGGAAAGACTTTCTCCGAAATTTCCGGAGAAAACTGGTCTGAAGAGCGAGAAAAATTATTGCAGAGGAAGATTAGCGAACTGGGACTAAAACTGGAAGGGACCCGTTTAGAAAAACTGGTTAAGCGGTTATATCAGGAACTGGAAGCGGCAGACATTCGATTGAGGAGATTTTAAGTTATTTGCGCCACGAAGCCGGGCATGCCTTCAATTATGCCTATAAATTGTACGAGACCGAAGAGTGGCATGAACTTTTTGGCCCTTATTCCCGTCCTTATTGTGAGGATTACCAACCCAATCCCTTCATCCCTTCTCCCGTAACTTCGTTCGCCATCTTCCCGGTTGGTATGCACAAAAACATCCCGATGAGGATTTTGCCGAAACCTTTGCCGTTTGGCTTACCCCAGATTCTAATTGGCGAGAATTCTATAAAGACTGGGGATGTTATAAAAGGCTTTTGTATGTAGATAAAATAGTCAAAAAGCTGGGTCAAACCGAGCCGTTGGTCACAGCCGATAAATACGATATTACAAAGGAAGATCTAAATTACTCCATTGCAGATCATTACCAAATGTTCCTTTCGGAGACGGTTGAAGTACCAGCTTATTTCGATGGGGACTTGAAGGATATTTTCGAGAGGAGAGCTCTTTTAGTCATTCTAATCGTCTTATTACTTCTCATCGGCGCCGGAATTGTTTATGTCCGACACAATTCTAATCAAGTTACCATCACAATAGATAAGGAAAAAGCTCAAAAGAAAACCGAACAAGTTATTGAAACCGGTAAAGAGGTAGGATCTGAAGTCTTAAAACAGACAGGCAAGGCCCTGGAAAGAGCCGGAGAGAAATTGGATAGCGAAAAGACCGAATCAAACCCTCAAAGACGATAGCATAAACTAATCATTCGTAAGTAGCCTGCGGACAGATGAAGAGATATTTAGGAATGAGTAGCTCGATAGGAGTATGAAAATTGGGGCCCTGGAACCCTATGAAGGAATGGCTTGAATACTAAGGATCTTTTTGGAATAAAGTAGAGAGGATAAAACTATGCGACGGCGTAGATACAAGATCTTACTTATCTTATTTTGTACGCTTATTCTCTTAGTCCCGGGAATTTTCCTTATTTCCTGGTATGGGATGTACTTGAAGGGATTAATCAACGAGGAATTTAATAAAAAGCGGTGGGATTTACCTTCCCGTATTTATTCAGATCTGGAGATCCTTCAACCGGGAGTTAATATTTATCAGAGGGATTTGAAAGGGAAACTGGAGAGAATAGGATATAGAGAAACAGACACCATTCGTTTAGCCGGAGAGTATAAGGTAACGCCTTCTTACTGGGATATTTACCTTAAAGACTTTTCCTATCCCTATCATCGATTCAAAGGCTATCCCCTTCGTATTCAAATAGAAGATGATGGTACGATTCGACAACTCATCAATTTATCTGAACAGAAGAAGGTCGATCGGGCTGAGATCGAACCGGAACTCTTAGCTACCCTCTTCGATGATGAAAGGGAAGATAGAAGCTGGGCTAGATTGGAAGAAGTTCCCTCCCATCTTATTGATGCTGTTCTTTCTATTGAAGACGTCCGATTTTATGGACATTGGGGAATCAATCCCATTGGAATTCTTCGGGCTACC
The DNA here is from genome assembly GCA_030550175.1 of bacterium. Lineage (GTDB taxonomy): Bacteria > Moduliflexota > Moduliflexia > Moduliflexales > JAUQPW01 > JAUQPW01. The sequence goes on along the minus strand of JAUQPW010000087.1, from coordinate 581 downwards.
CTGGCTAATCTTCGCCACGCCGAGATCACTCAAGGAGGAAGCACCATAACCCAACAACTCATCAAAAATGTCCTCTCTAAACGAGAAAAAACCTTCCTCAGAAAACTCAACGAAATCTTCCTCGCCCTTATGCTGGAAACCCGCTACTCCAAGGATCAAATCCTGGAACTTTACCTCAATGAGATTTACCTCGGACAACGGGGTTCAGCAAGTATTTCCGGAGTCCAGGAAGCGGCTCGCTATTACTTTTCTAAGGACGTACCTTACCTTTCTGTGGCCGAATCGGCTCTTTTGGCTGCTTTGTTGAAAGCTCCCAACAGCTATTCTCCTTTTCAAGATCCTCAGAAAGCCAAAGCCCGCCGGGATCTGGTTCTCAAGTTGATGTGGGAGAACGGCAAGATATCCCAAGAGGTTTATCAGCAGGCCATTGCAGAGCCTTTACCCCAGAAGGCCAATGGTTTTCCTTTTCTGGGTAGAAGGAACCTCAAACAGGCTCCATACTTTGTGGATGATGTGGTTGAGCACCTGAGGAGTCGTTATGGGTGGGAAGATCTCCAGGGTCGAGGGTATAAGATTTATAC
>JAUQPW010000086.1 GCA_030550175.1 bacterium | reverse complement strand
TTTATTTCTCAGACTTTTCAAGCAAATGGGCTATCAACTTCCGAGTCTCTTCCTTATCCCACAACTTCGCTCCTATAACTCCTCCAACTATATACCCCTCCCGATCAATCAAATACGTGGCAGGAATCCCTCGTACTGCATACATCTGGGCTACCTCTTGCTCAGGATCCAATAATGCTCCATAGCTATAGCCATACTGTTTATAGTAAGACCTAACTGTCTGGAGCGAATCCCCTTGATCCAGGGAGATGGCCAAAATAACCAAACCTTTATCCTTAAACTCGTGATAGAGTTTTTCAAGGGTCGGTTTTTCAACACGGCAGGGACCGCACCAGGTAGCCCAGAAGTTTAAAAGGATCACTTTACCCCGAAGCTGTTTTAAGCTAATCTCCTGTCCTTCCAGGTTTTTTAGGGTAAAGTCCGGGGCTTCAAGTTTCTCCTGGAACTTCTGTATCCCTGCTTTGGCAAAGTAATCTTCTTCTGCTTCCACCGAAGCCAGAAGTGTCTCCACTTCCGGAGCCTTTGGTTCAGCTACCTGGGAACGGGCTGCTGCCCTTAAACTGCTCTCGGGATCTATTAGAAGAAACGAATAAACCTGACCGATTAAAAACTTTCCTAAAAAGGTTATACCCCCCGCTAGAACCAAGATAAGAATCCCTAAGATAATTTTTTTAAGCATAGGTCTCTCTCCATTAAGTTTTTTCCTGGAGCAAGGTTTTCACATCTCGAAGAAGTCGCCGGAGAGCTTCTGGATCTGTACTATGATAATACCCACGAATCTGTCCCTGTTGGTCTACTAAGACAAACCGGGAACTGTGCATATGGGAAGCACCGGTTGTGTCCTGCTCCTCAGGAGGGATCTCTACGGCGCTCAGGTGGAACCCTTCTTGGGCAAGGCGATAGATGGCTTCTTTCTCTCCGGTCAGAAAGAACCACCGACCAGGATCAGCTCTATACCTCTCGGCATACTGAGAAAGGACCTCCGGGGTGTCTCGCTCCGGATCGACCGTGATGGAGATTAGCCGAACATCCTTTTCCCCTGAGAGATCTTCTTGAAGCTCCGCCATCCGGGCGCTTTGTAGAGGACAAGTGTCAGTGCAGTGGGTGTAGATGAAATTAGCAATCCAGACCTTTCCCCGAAGGTCTGCTAGATCTAGAGTTCGCCCGCTTCGTTCTAGGAGGGAAAAGTCGGGGACCTGGCCGTAGAATCCTAACCCTTCCAGGGCTCCTACCTGAGTTTTGGCATAGAACGAGAGTCCCCCTGCCCTACTTTTCGTCCAGATCCAGAAGGTTATTCCTATAAGCCCTATCAGGACGATTATGAGAAAGGTCCTAAAGAGCTGATATCGGCTTAAACTTTCGCTTTTCATTGGTTGACTTTTTCTCGTTTAATAAGCTTTATAAAGCTAATGACTCGGGCTCATGAACACGTAAAGCCTGATCTTGAAGTAATAAAACCCCTAATTTAAATAGTTATGGGAATTAGAAAAAAGACAGCTACGAAAGGTAAGAGGCTAATCGAGGAGGTTTATAAAGGGAATGGATGAACTCTGAGAGATGAGGAATGAGAAGGGTTAGAAGTAGGAAAAAGAGAGGAACCAAACCGAATAGCACAGAAAGGCCCTCTTCGAGGGCCAGTGTGCTACGTAACAAACTACAATCCAGGAAATTCGTGAGATGATGAATTCCAGAGGTGGAAGAGCAACAGAGGTGCGTGAAAAGGACTACAAGGGCACAACTAATCCCAGCAACCAGAAGCACCAGAAGGCCTAGGCCTAAAATTTGTTTTCTTCGGTCCATCTGACTCATAAAGCAGCGGAACTACTCGATGTAAACTCAAACAATAAGCTACCAATAAGCTTAAGTCAAACATATAATACTCTCCACCCATTGTCAACTTTTATTTTTTATCTGTGGTTACTATATTGAAATGTCACACATAATTCCTATTTTGAAATGTCACATTTTTTGAAATGTCACATTTGGGGTAGTCTCCTTCCTTAAGGATGAACCCCTCTTAAGGAGGAGGCTATATGAAGACAAGATACATCATTACGGAGGAAGACATGAACAGGTATGAAGTTTTGAGTGATGTGATTTCCGGGCGTATAACCCTGAAAGAGGCAAAAGACCTTACAGACAAGAGGAAGAACTATTAAACCTCAGGATGAATGTTAAGACATTAGTTAAAGAAATGCCAAAAACAAGAAGAAGGCCCAAATCTCCCTCACCAAATCATCCCTGGAGGAAGGCATGGAAGAAAATGAAGGTGACATTTCAAAGTAGGAATAAAGTGTGACTTGACTTTAGGAATAACACTCCTCGCAATGACATCTCGTCTTGCGGAACAAAATGCTATACAAGGTCACCTTTATCTCCCTAGAGGGGACTGAGTCTTTTATGGAGAAGAGTTTGGATAGACCAGTTCTTGTCCAAGGAGATCCGGTTATTCTTAATAGAAAAAGTGAAACGTTGGACGTGAAAGGCAGTTACACCATCACGTCCAACGTCATTACGTTTATTCTTCCTGGTTTTAGTACTGGGTTCGCATTTGGCCAGTCTTCTTATCTACGATCACCTTGTTCACTGGAGAGTTGTCTCGGGTAACCACATCAACTTCATAAGCGATGGCTGTCTCAGTGACATTTCCAACTTTCAAATTGGGATTTCCCAAGGAATTTAGATACTTTTCCACTCTTTCCCTGGCTTGATCTTGAGTTAAAGGTTCAGAGGGTTGTTGGGCTGTTGCACTGGGCTGACCCATTTGCCCCATCATCCCCATCATTCGAGAACACTGGCTCATCATATTCATCATATTTTGCATGTTCTGCATCATGCCGCCACCTTGTCCAGGGCCCATCATGCCGCCACCCATCATGCCACCGCCCATCATATCCATGCCTCTTTGACCCATCATACCGCCGCCCATCTGGGCAAAGGTATAGCCCCCGACCCCTAAAACTAATAGCAAAGAAACTACGATTATGGTCATTTTCTTCATCGGTTTTAACCTCCTTTTTTAATTCCTTGTTAAGTTATGTGAACGGTAAACCCTTCAAACTATCGTTCCTTACAGAATAAAGAAAGGCAAAATACATACCAAATATAGAATAAAATTCCTGGGAAATTATAATTCTTTCAAAATTAAGTAATTAAAATAACTTAGGTTATATTATTAATAAGTTCGTGATTCTAAAAACCCTTCGCAATACTTCAATGTCCTATAAAGGTGAGAAAATATTGCGCAGTCTGCGAAATTTTTTCTCTTTCCTTCCCTTCGTCAAGCTCAGGACAAACTTAATCAATGGATCCCATACTCTTTTAACTTGTATTGCAACGTCCTACGACTAATCCCCAGCAACTCTGCAGCTTTGGTCCGATTTCCGCCCGTTTGTTCCAGGGTCTTGAGGATCAACCTCTTTTCCATCTCGCTTAAAGAATAGCCAGCTGGGATCTCTGATTCTTCCTCTATTGACATTTTGTCTAAGGTCTGAAGGGCCAAGGGAAGCTCCTCTGGAGTTAGAAAGTCTCCCCGACACAGAATAACGCCCCGTTCGACAACATTTTCCAACTCTCGAACGTTCCCAGGCCAGTCATAGCGCACAAGAAGATCCATAGCTCTAGGAGTAAACCCCTTGATATCCCGGTTATTTTTCTCTCGGTACTGGGAGAGAAAATAGTCTGCCAACAGTGGAATATCTTCTTTTCGCTCTCTTAGAGGAGGTACGTGGATAGGAATGACATGGAGCCGATAGAACAGGTCCTTCCGAAAACGACCCTTGTGAACTTCTTCCTCTAAATTTTTATTGGTGGCCGCCAGGATCCGCACATCTACCTGGAGGGTCTTTGCGCTACCCAGGGGCTCGAACGCGCGTTCCTGAAGAACCCGAAGCAACTTGACCTGGGTGGCAGAAGATATTTCAGCCACCTCGTCCAGAAAAAGAGTTCTCCCATCGGCCAGCTCAAACCGACCTTTTGCTCGGTTAAGGGCCCCAGTAAAAGCCCCTTTTTCATGGCCAAAAAGCTCGCTCTCCAGGAGCGTCTCCGGTAAAGCTGCACAGCTGACTTTAATGAAAGGCTTATCCTTCCTGGGACTATTTTGATAGATGGCGTTGGCGATGAGCTCCTTGCCGGTTCCACTCTCCCCTAAGAGGAGCACCGTTGCATCACTGGGAGCTACTAAGGCGATCATTTCGAAAAGATCCTGCATCTTTTTACTTTTCCCAATTATTTGAGAGAAATCAGATTGGTTAGCCAGACGCTCCCGCAACTGGAGATTCTCTGCTTGAAGCCGATGATGGTCCAGGATTCGAGCAAGGGTTAACCTTAATTCATCGGTATCCAGAGGCTTGGTGAGATAATCGTAGGCCCCCAGTTTCATAGCTTCTACAGCCGATTTAATGGAACCATAAGCGGTCATAATTAGCACGGGAATTCCTGGGCGAATCTTCTTAATTTCTTGTAAGGCTTCGATTCCGCTCATCTCCGTCATGCGTACATCCATGAGAATAAGATCGTAGAACTCTCCTTTAACAGCTTCTACCGCTTTTAAGCCATCGTCTACCTCAATGACTTTATAACCCTCATCCTTTAGAATAGCTTTCAGCATGAGCCGGTGAGCTTCATCGTCATCCACGAGGAGAATTTTCGTCATACTCTATTCATCCCTTTCACCATTTACCCATGAATGAACCCGTTGATCGGTATCTGAACCGTAAAGGTGGTTCCTTGACCCTCTTGACTTTCTACCCGGATTTCTCCCCGATGGGCTTCTAGGATTCGATATACTAGAGCTAATCCCAATCCTGTTCCTTTCTTCTTAGTGGTAAAAAAGGGATCAAAGATCCTGGGGAGATTTTCCGCCGAAATCCCAGTGCCCGTATCTGAGACTCGAACCTCTACCTGTCCCTGGTCCTTATCAAACCCCACTGCTACCGTCAACTCTCCCCCTGGACCCATGGCCTCTAAAGCATTTAAAAATAAGTTCAAAAAGACCTGAGTCATCTGGTCCCGATCCACTTGAACCCGGGGAAGATCTGTCATAGAACTGAAGTTAGTCTTGATATTTCGTGACTTCAGATCCGATTCCACCAGTTTTAAAGCATGTTGGAGTATTTCTATCATGGAATGCGGGGCCAGGTGGGGTTCTTTAGGTCTGGCAAAATCCAGGAGATCTGAGATCACTCGGTTTAACCGATCCACTTCATGAATCATCACGGAAGCATAGGTCTGATCCTCTCCCTGGAAATGGAATTTGCGCTGAAAATATTGAATAAATCCCTTGATGGAACTTAGCGGATTCCGGATCTCATGGGCTACTCCAGTTGCTAGCCTACCTAGGGCTGCCAATCGCTCGGACCGTTCCACCTGCTTTTGAAGCTCTTTGATTTCCCGCAGGTCTCGAAGAAGGATGACGGCTCCGATGGGTTGATCTTCCTCATCTCGAAGCGGAGTCAGGCTCAGGCTGAGAGGAACTTTTATACCTTGATGGGTCTGATAGGTCACTTCCTTTTCGAGCACTGCTCTTCCAGAACTCAGCAACTTGTCAAGATTCAGTCCCTCTACCGACAGGACTTCCCGAATATCTCTCCCTTGAACCGTTTTCTCCTCAAGACCGAGAATTCGTGTGGCCTGGGGATTGATTGTAACCACCTTTCCCTGTGAGTCCAGAGAAATGAGTCCATTGGCCATACTCGCCACCACGTTTTGGGTGTAAGTTCTCATCTGGCTCAGGGTTCGATTTACGAGATGGTAATTCTGGGCCACAAAGATAAAGTAAAGGGCTGCCGATCCAACCAGCAGAAGGACTCCAGCCATGAGAAGTGCCTGTCTAATATTTTGAGATTGAACCTCCTCGAAGGTTCCCATCTTGAGTCCCAGCAGAATCAGCTGGTTTTGATGCTTAGAGATCCCCCCGCACCACTGGACCCATCTCTCTAGCGCTATTTCCCGACCCTCCTGTACTTCCTCTTCTTGCCTTCCCACCCTACCTGCACCCATCATCCTTTCCATCATCTTTTCCATCTGGCTCATATGGATGGTCATGTCCGAAAATTGAAGGGGATTAAAGCGTTTTATGATTTCGTAAATCTTTCCAACATCAGGAAGCTCATGGACTCGAGTTATCGGGGCGTCCTCTTTTCCTAGCTTGAGGGGCTCTTGAATAAAAGTCCCAACTTTCTCCGGCTGGTTGTGGGCCAAGATTTCCCCTTTATCTCCCAGGATGATTATATAGGCTACATCCGATTCCTTAGCCATCTCCTCAATCAATCTCTGAACCTGGCTCCGTTGCCAGTTAACTCCCATCATTCCGGTTCGAGTCCCCGCTTCAAAGGAACGGATCAGAGCTAACCCCTCGCGCTGCAACGTATCCTCCAGCCGCTGCTTCTCAGCTTGAATGTTACGATAAGTCACAGCGGCCAGGACCAGCAGAAGGGTCAGGACAGCCGTTATAATCCCATAGGCAGGTAAGTAAATTTTTTTCATCGGCTAGGACTTAATTCAATAGATTCTTACACTTACTTTAACTTTAGAAGCTGAGGTTAAAGACTTCACCTCTATTTAAGAGCAAGTTCCGTACCATTATCTGGTATCTGGAAGGGTGAAAAGTTATGAATCAGGAAAAAAGACTATGCCTCCTCATAGTGCGTGATCGACACCTTCATGAAGTAACAGAACAATAATAATGAGATATCCGATAACAAGGCCTAAGAAGAGGCCCACCACGACAAAAGGCCGGAGGTCGAATGGATTAATTTCCGCCTTGCTGTGGGCTCTACGGTATCGGACTGTCATCCTCATCGTTAGGCTTATAGCCATGAAGACCAGGACATGCTTTGCCATCATAAAAAGCGTATAGGTCTTCCCAAAACGAATATGAGATAGCTCGTCGAGATTCCACACATAGGGAGAGAGATAAAACGGGGTCCAGCGTGCCATGTTGGCAATTCCGGAGAGAACCTGAAGGGTTAGGACAATCCAGGAGTACAAGAGGAATCGTCCGGACGATACACGATTAAAAACTAGAGCGGCTGCGTTGCCCCCTAACCATAAGCCAAATCCCAGCAGGTGGATCCAGCGGACCCCGATATCTATCCATGCCGCACGAGTTGCCAGTGGCTGGAAGTCGTTAGGAGGAGGAACGTTTTGACTCACCATAGTCTGGCCTTGTGGCCCCCCTGGTCCTACGACTCCACCTAAAGAGTGAAGTGGAGTTGGCCATAAATCTGTGACCTCGTGGAGGAGAAGCACTATAGAGGTCACGAAGGCTATCGCCACACCGAGGACCGTCCCAGAGGAAAGGAAAGTCTGCCACAGTTTGTCCTTATCGACCTTCCCATGAAGATGAAGCAAGGTAAGGATTAGGGTCATGATAATGGTCAAAGTATAAAACCCCAACTTAATTGCCAAAATGACGGTATAGGTCACCCCGTAAGGGATCTTTTCCAACAAGGGAAGCAGCAAGAGGCTAGGGGTTTGGGATATGCCAGCACTCCATTCCATGTTGTAGATGCCTGTAGCCAGCATAACCAAGAAAAGAATCCAGGCACTGTAAAGTAATTGATCCAGCGGGGGCTTTATCCCCAACAAAAGGGTTCCGGCACTCAGACCTAACCATAAGGAGAAGGCTACCAAGTGGACCCACTGGATGGTCAGATGAAGCCAGATCTGCCAGCCGAGGAGGAGTTCCGGATCCGAGTGTTCGGCGGCCTCATGGCTGAAAACATCGCTAAGCGTTAAAAGGGTCAGTGCGGCTGCTAGGAAAAGAATCTTAGACAAAACTGTCATGAACCCTCATACTCGCCTAAGCGAGACCTTCGCAGTCTATGAATTGAGTGATCTATTCCCCAAGGCCTCTTTGATCGCCTCTTGAAAGGCTTCAAAAGCCCAAGATTGAATCGTTCCTTTGATAAGCTCAGGACATCGCTTCAGCTGACAACGACAATCAGCGCCATGGGAGAACCCATGCTGCACGTGATGGGAACTTTACCGGTTTTTGTAGGAGTAAAAGTAAGCTTGTTTTTTCCAAGTTTTAATGGTACCGCCACATCGTACTGAGGAATAATCATGACCGACATACATCCGCCAAGAGGTACCCGATCATCTATGGTCAGTTCAACGGGAACACCTTTCTTTACAGTAAAAATCCTTGGATAAATTCCTCGCTCTTGGGATATTTCCATGAAAATTTTTTGAGGAGGTATACGATTTGCGATTTCAGGGCTACCCTCTGCCGAGGAAGTATCGTTCGTTCCTCTAACCTCCGGTGCCGCGACAATACCTGTTGTATTAGGCACCACTATAAAGGATGCCCCTCGTGTGGTCATGCCCATGGTGCAACTAAAAACGAGGGTTCCTGTTTTACGAGACGTAAAGAGGATCTTTTTTTCACTACGCCTGGGTATGTATTCTGTGATACCTAATTGAGGAACGGTGATGATCTGTGCACACCCTTCAGCTTGAGAGCCATCAATGCGCCATTCCACTGGGACCCCTTCTACAACCTTAAAACGATAGGGATAATAGTCGAGCCCTATCACTTTCATTCGAACAATCTGCTTTCCACCTACTATCTGGACATTCGTATCTGGACTGGCTTGCGCATTTGTTTTGCCACTGGATAGGAAAATGGATGCCAAACTCACACTGCTCCCAGTGAGGGCAAGACCGTTATTGAGGTTGTAGAAGCCGAGTATAATAACAAGGACGCCGGAAAACTTCAAGAAGTATCTTCGGAAGGCCCCCTGAGCAAAACTGGATAGAGCACTCAAGGAAAGGAGGGCAGGCATCGTACCAAGCGAGAATGCAAGCATGGTCAGAGCGCCAGTAACAAAGTCGCCTTTGGCCAGCACGTAAAGCTGAAGTGCTTGCGTAAAGCCGCAGGGCAGAAAGAATGTAGAGGCACCAAGCAAGAAAGGTGCTCCTTTCTTTTCATAACTCGTCAAGCCTTGAATTTTATGCGCCAAAAATTTTGGCATGCGAAGAGAGAATCGCTTGAACTGCGGGAAAAGCTTGAGCAATTGGAACCCTAATAGAATCATGACAAGGCTCGCAAGGATAGTCATGAAGCCATTGGCCTTGGGCGAAAATGTAAGTACGGATCCAAGTGCTCCAACCGCGCCTCCTAACAGAGTATAAGAAGCAACACGACCAGTATTGAAGTATAGATGCGGTTTAAACTTCTGAAAACCTGCGAGGGTAGGGTATTTTTGATTATACTTTGCTGCTACCCCCAACAGAAGTCCTCCGGTCACGGCCATACACGTTGAGAGTGCCGCCACAAGACCTATTAAAAATACAAATCCATAACTCATATTATCTGAAATACCAATATTCTTTGGTACTACATCAACTTGTTGCAGCATAAGATAGGCGGCAGTCACAGTAAGAACAATCGCCCCAATTTCTAGATAATCCTTTTGAGTGTTTTTATGCAGTCCCTCTTGGGCATCGGAATTACCATCTTGCCATAATGAAACACTATAACCATCTTCTTTAAGGGCATTCTGCAGCTCATGAAGCTTGGGTTCTTGAGTGTAGTAAACTTCTGCTTTACCGTTTGCATGGTTGACGTTCGCTTTCTCTACACCAGGGATCTTTATAAATTTACGCTCAATCAAAACCTCGCAGCTTGTGCAATGCATGTTGTGAATTTTGAGTTGTAATTTTTTAATTGGACTTTCACTTTTCATCAGCAGACTTTTGCTCATAATGTGATTTATAAAGTTAATAGTTCAGGCCTATGAACCAGTAAAGCTTGAACTTGAAGTAACAAGGGTCAATAATTTAAAATAGTTATGGGAATTAGAAAAAAGACAGACTACGAAAGGTAAGCAGCTAACCGAGGGGATTATAAAGGGAAGGAATGAACTCCGATAAATGAGGAATGAGAGGGGTTAGAGGTAAGAAAAAGAGAGGGACCAGACCGAATAGCACAGAAAGGCCATCTTCAAGGGCCACTGTGCCAGGTAACAAGCTGCAATCCAGGAGGTCAGTGAGATAATAGGTTCCGGGAGTGGAAGAACAGTGGAGATGCGTAAAAAGGATTATAAGGGCACAGCTGATCCCAGCAACTAAAAGCACTAACAGACATATACCTAAGATTTGTTTTCTTCGGCCTATCTGGCTCATAGAGCGTTAGAATACCTGAGAGCAATTCAATCTGATAAACTCAGATTAAATATATACGACGCTCCACCCTTTGTCAACTTTTATTTTTCCCTTTGTACCTTTATTTTCCTCCGATCTTTATCCGCTAATCCGAAAACATTCTGGAGTTCTTTGATCTCAACACTCGGTTGAGGTAGGCCGCTCACACTGACAAGGGGCTGCGGCAACTAAAAGGACCACTGCCCTTGTGGCCCAATAAGATAGAGGAACTCCAAATAGAGGAGGGATAATAATCAGAAGCAAGGCACTCAAAAGGATCAGAGGACTGTATCTTCTACCAAACTTCTCAATAAATTGCTGGGCTTTACCCTTCCGTTCCTGAGCCTCCTCGACCAGATGAATGATTTTAGAGAGGGTATTATCTTTGAAGGTTGCGGTCGCCTTGATTTCCAGTGCTCCTTCTTGATTCATCGTGACAGCAAATACTTTCTCTCCCTCTTTCTTTTCAACAGGTATAGATTCCCCAGTGACCGGAGCCTCGTTAATGCTGGAGCTACCTTTTACAATAACACCGTCCGTTGGGATGGACTCGCCGGGCCTGACCACGAAGATATCTCCCACAACTAGTTCCTCTGCTGGTATAGTCATTTCTTTCCCGTTCCTGATGACTCGTGCTTCCTTTGGAGCCAGGTCGAGAAGTTCTCTGATAGAAGTCCTAGTTCTTGTGTAGGTATATTCTTCTAACCCTTCGGCAGCTCCATAAAGAACTACCAAAAGGGCTGCCTCATCCCACATCCCCAATACTGTTGAACCAATCGTAGCAGCTATCATAAGGATATCTATACCGACTTCCTTCTCCTCAAGGAGTTCTTCGATTCCTTTCCTACTCCAATGATAACCACCCAAAAGAATTGCGACCATACAGATGAAATTTCAAGAAGGGACAGAGGTTACGCAGTAGTGAAAAGATAGAAAAGAGTTGCACTTTAATAGAAAAAAGGAGGGCAACTCTATGCCAAAGGATCTTTGGTTCTATCTCATCGCTATACTTTCTTATACGATCTCTGGCAGCTGGGCAGCAATGGCAGAAGCGCTGGAAACCGTCAGCCACGACCGCTTGACAAGACTGTTGCAGGGAAATTGGTCTGGGCAAACACTCCTGGAATGCATCTTGTTTGTCATCGGAGGGGGTTATCTGATCATTGATGACTTTGTGATAGAAAAGCCTTTTGCCAAGGCCATAGAAGGAGCCGCTTGGGTCTACTCGACAAAGGAGAAGAGATCGATGTACAGGTTGAGGGGGGTGATTCTGGTCTGGACCGATAGGGTGATCCGAATTCCCTTGGGTTTTAGGTTGTGGCAGAAGGGGGCCCCTCCAAATATGAGTTGGCGTTGGAGTTGCCTTCTTATGCCCGAAATCCCTTGAAGTGTCATCCTGAGTATGTCCTTTTTGACGCCTGGTATCCCTCTAAGAAGCTGTTGAAGCGGATTCGGGATTAGGGGTGGTATTTTGTGTGCTGGATTAAGAAGAATCGACACTTCAATGGGCAACCCGTCAACCGGTACCGGCCGCATCCTTAACTTTACCGACATCGGCCTGTTGAGCGGAGGGATCAAAGTACACGTTGTCAGACTCGGCAAGAAGTCCTATGCCACCAATTGCTTGACGTTGTTGGCTAAAGAGGTACGCCAGTTGTACCGAATTCGTTGGGTCGTTGAAGAAGGGATCAAGGTGTGCAAGGGTCAGTTGGGGATTTCTGGTTGTCAAGCCCGATCCCTTCAAGCCCAAGAGCATCATGTGGCTTGTTGTTTGATAGGGTTTTGTATGTTGGAAAGGGAAAGTCATGATCGAAGTATGAGTATTTACAAACTCAAGCGTAGACTCAGTTTTAAGGGATTAGCTTTTGCTTTGTCCGCTTTACAGCTGCTTAGGGAAGCTGCGTAACTTCTGTTATTCTTGTAAAAATTGGCCTTTTTTCTTATCGGCCAGTTCCTTTAAATGCTGCCTGGCTTCTTTGGCCAAATCACTTTCCGGTTCTAATTCCAGAACTTTTTTCCAGCACCGGAAGGCCTTATCCCAGTCTTCCATCAGCGTATAGATTTCTCCCAGATAGGCATAAACTTCCTCATTGGAGGGATCTTTCTCGAGATATTGTTGAAGAATGACCGAGGCCTGCAGATATTGACCCTGCTTTTTATAAAGATGACCGAGAGCTAAATACCCTTGGAGGGCATTTTCATCCGGAGTGGCTGTTTTTGCCTGTTGTCTGATAAATTTAAGATACATTTCCTCAGCTTTAGAGGGATCTTGAAGTTTTTCATATAACTGACCCAGATAGTAATAAGCCAGTTCGAATTTTGGATCCAGTTCGATGCTTTTCTTAAGGAAGCGAAGGCCTTCTTGTAAATCTCCATAATCCGAATAAAGATTTCCCAGGACAAAGTAGGCTTCTGAGTGGGTAGGGTAAATTTGGATAACCCTCTTCATTTCCTCGATGGCCTTGGTCAAAAAACCATATCGAGCATATACCATTCCCAGGTCAAAATGAAGATCCGGGTCTTCAGGGTTCAACTTAAGCCGGGCTTTGAGGTCTGCAATTTGTCGATCTGTGAAGTGACGGCTATCATCGAATCTAATGTCATAGGGTGCAATTTGGTAAAGACCAAAATTCTTAATTCTTCGGAGTTCTGCAAAGCCAAATCCCAGGGAGTCTTCCAGCCCGATATGTTTTAATCTTTCGTTGAGCATTTTTTCTTGATGCATTTCCAGGGCGATTTCTAGTTTTTCCTGAATCTCATCGATCTCCGGAGCAAATTCTCCGTACAACTCTTTAGCCGTTTGATAGGCTTCTATGGCGAGGTCCCATTGTTGATCGTTCACATAGGTATCCCCCTTTTGAACATATTCCACAGCCAGATTAATCCTGGAGTTTTGTAATTTCTCTTCAATCCATCTATGGGTGGGTTCTTCTTGGGGTCCCAACATTTCCAGGGCTTTTTGGTATTCTATAAGAGCCGAATGCCATTTTCCTTCTTGAAAGTAAAGGTCCCCCTGTCTTATGTATTCTCGATAATCTCGCTTAAAAATAGATCGGAGAAATTTCATTTTAAAACATAAAGCCTCACCCCCAAGGCACCCATACCATAAGGAAAAATTGGTTATTTCTTTTTTGGACTCCTGGCTCTTGGAGGTGAGTAGCTCTTTACGTTTTATTTTTGCTTTAACCCGCCTTGGGCTTAGTTATAGGCAAGAACTTTCTCTCCCTCTTCCTCTTCTAACGACAGGGGGTTTTGGGTAAGTATCCGGGTCAGCTCTTTTTCCATCCGCTGGGTTAGTTTAAAGAGGGTATCAGGTTGAAGAGCCGATATAGAAACCGCCTGGTAAAGTCTGCATACATTTTCGACCAATTTGGGATCTACTTTATCTTCTTTATTAAAGACTATCAGTGTGGGTTTGGTATGCAATCCAAGCTCATAGAGAATTTTGTTAACGGCCTGAATCTGCTCTTCAAATCGAGGATTGCTTACATCAACAACATGCAAAAGTAAATCGGCATCTTCCAGTTCATCGAGGGTAGATCGGAAAGCCTCCATGAGATCTTTAGGAAGATCTCGAATAAATCCGACCGTATCTGTGATAATTACTTCTAAATCTCGGGGGAAACGAAGCCTTCGGCTGGTTGGGTCCAAAGTAGCGAATAATTGATCCTCTACATATACCTGACTGTGGGTTAAGGCATTAAGTAAGGTAGATTTTCCGGCATTGGTATAGCCTACAATGGAAACAATGGGTAATTCCTTCTTAAGGCGCCGAGACCGACATTGTTCCCGACCTTTTGCCAGATGTTTGAGTTCATTTTCTAGTCGGTGGATACGATCTTTTACCCGTCTACGATCAACTTCTAGCTTTGTTTCACCGGGTCCTCTTCCTCCAATGCCTCCGGTTAAGCGAGATAATGCATCATCTCGGGTAGAGAGCCTGGGAAGCATGTATTTGAGCTGAGCAAGTTCCACCTGGACCTTTCCAACTCGACTATGGGCCCGTTGAGCAAAAATATCCAGAATCAGTTGAGCCCGATCGATGATTTTAAGATCTGTAAAATCTGCCAGGGTTCTCACCTGGGCAGGAGTTAACTCCTGATCAAATACCAGAAGATCAGCTCCCAGTTGGAGAGCTTTTAGAACCAGCTCTTGAAGTTTTCCTTTTCCCATTAAAAACTTCGGGTCTGGTTTCGGACGATGTTGAAGAACCGAATCCAAGACCAGAATTCCGCTGGATCTTGCCAATTCTTTAAGCTCAGCTAAAGAATCTTCTGCCTCAAATTTACTCCCAGACGTTACACTCACCAAAATGGCCCGCTCGCGGTTATCTCCTAACTCTCTAACCCCCTGAACTCGAGCGAACTCTTCCTCCAGGGATCGAATCAGTTGCTCAAAATCCAGCTCCAGCTGGCTGGGATGGACAGGATCTAGCAGTAGCCAGTTCTTGTTTTCCAGATTTTTAGGAAGGAGATGAGCCAGGTAAACAAAACTCGGGAGACCATCCGGCTGCACACCAATAGCCCCCATGAGGTCTAATCGGAGTAAGGCCAGATCCAGTAAATCTTCCTGGCTTAATGGCTCTCCTTTCAAATGGGTATGTAAACATCGAAGTCCCAGAAGTCGGCTCGATCCTTTACGAAATCCCCTTAGATCCGGAATAAGAATACTTTTAGCATCCCCTACAATGACGTATTCAATATTTCCCCGACGATTAACCAGGATTCCAACCTGCCTTCCTATTTCCTGGGAGATTTCCGTTAAATATCGAGCTAATTCCTGGGTAATGACTTTAGTGGCAGGGATCTTTCTTCGGTAGATATGTTCAATTCTTTTCAGTTCATTAGGTTTTAAACCGATTAAATTACCGTAAAGTTTATGAATAGAATTTCACCTCGACTTATCGGTTGTTCGTGATTTACTGTCCGTTGTTTTTTCGTTTAAGTCGACAACCAGAACTACCCTCACAGGTAGTTAAAGTTATCTGATCAACTGACTTCCAACAACGAACCATTAACTGCGAACAATATACTACTTTTTACCTTCAGTTACCAGGGGTAGGGTAAAGTAGAAGGTACTCCCCTTTTTAGGTTCACTTTCTACTCCAATCTCTCCTCGATGACGATTGATAATTTCCTTACAGAAGGCTAATCCTAAACCCACCCCGGGTGGTTTTTCCGTTAAAATATTACCGAGTTGATTGAATTTTGTAAACAGATAAGACGTATTCTCCTTGGAAATTCCTATGCCGGTATCGGTAATGGAAACCTTAACAAAAGGATGGCACTCCTTCTGCCGAACTTCCTCCATTTTGATATCGATCTTTCCCTTTTCTTTGTTAAATTTAATAGCATTGTCCATAAAGTGAGATAAAACCCGATCTATTTTCTCTTCATCGGCATATACCCGAAGGCTTTTATCCGGAGGCTGGTAATGGAGGGTTATTTGTTTTTTTCCGAGATGGGTTTGAAACCTATCGATAATTCTGCTGATAAGAGGATGCAGAAGGATAGGCCTGATATTCCATTTCATCTTACCAGATTCGACTAAACTAAACTCTGCAATTTGATCCAGAAGAATCGAAATTTGCTTTCCGGCTTCTAAAATGGCCTGAAGAAATTCTTTTCCTTTTTCAGGAGAAAGTTTATTTCCCATCTCCAGAAGAAGTTCGGCATATCCGTTGATCGAAGTCAACGGGGTTCGGATTTCATGGGAAACGTTACTGATAAAATTGGACTTCATTTGATCCAGTTGCTGGAGTTCTTTATTGAGCCGTTCGAGTTCTCGGGCTTTGATTTGGAGCTTCTCATATAGCCAGGCGTTTTCAATGGCCAGTGCAATGGGATTGGAAATGCCCCTTAGAAGATCTAAGTCATGTAAATCAAAAGCCTTGCCTGATTTTTTATTATTCACATTAAGAACCCCAATCACACGGTCTTTGATCTTCAAGGGGACACACAAAAGAGAGTCGTTTTTATATTGATCGGGAGTTTTTTTTCTGAACTTCTTGAATTTTTCACTCTTCTCGATATTATTGATAAGTAAAGGTTTTCCTTGTTGGGCAACCCATCCCGAAATCCCTGTCCCTATGGGAACTCGTGCGTTTTCCACAATTTGTTTCTCAGGTCCTATATAGGCCAGTACAGTCAATTCTTGGGTATCTTCTTGGATCCTCATCAGAGAAACCGTTTCCACATCCAAAATCTGAGAAACTATTTCGACAACACGCTGGAGAAGTAAATCAATGTGTTCAAAGGAAATGGTGATTTTACTTACTTCCATCAGGGTCATTAGCTCTTCAAAATATTGCCTGGAGTTCTTGAGGATAGCTTGATCCAGCAAGGTTTGTTTATATCGGCTAATTGCTTCACGGATTGAGTCGAGCAACTCAATGGGATCGGGGGGTTTATGAATATAATCTGAAATGCCTAACTTTATTGTTTTTTTAATCGCTTGTAAGGATACTTCTGAAGTAAGAATAATAATGGGTAAATAAGGATGATTTTTCCTCAGTTCTTCGGCAAACAAAAGACCCTTTCCTTCCTCCAGGGAAATCTCTATCAGAATCAGATCGATGGGGAATTGATCTAAATATTTTTTGCCTTCCTCATAAGAATTTGCCGGAAGGATGGTACAACCCTTGGGGAGGAGGATTTTTTTCAGAATATTCCGCGTGTTTGGATCCTCATCTAAGACTAAAATTTTACTACCCACCAAGCTCATTTTAGACATTTTTAATCCCTCTAGCCTGATTTTTCTCTACATATCAGGAACTCTCTTGCAGGTCAAGATTTTTCTCGGCAAAATTTGGACCATCCTTTTTTCCCTATATCTCCACCTGGGTGCGTAATTCGATTTCTTCCAGAACTCGACTAACCCTTAAGCACTCCTCTAACTCACCGGTGATTACAATGGCTCTCCCTTTGGTATGAGCTTCCCAGGTAATTAATTCCGCTTCTTCCCTGGAACAACGAATAGCCTTTATAATTTGAGCAATAACTTCCTCAAAGGTGTGATAATCGTCGTTGAATAAAATCACTTTAGCCGGTAGACTCGTCTCAATTTTTTCTTCCGTCTCGGTAATGACAGATATTTTTTGGGTCATATCTTTTACCTCCTGAACTTGGGTGAAAGTTACTTTAGGTTAAAAGAATTCCTCCACCAATTTGATTTTGCATCGGATCTTCTGTTAAAAGCAAGGGTAAATTTCCGGATTTTAATCGACTTTTAATTGACTTTCCCTATAAAGTATTTTACTGTAAAAGAACTTACAAGTAAATCCTCAGGATTGATGGGTTCAGATTTAAACGTCTTTCTGATAGACAGAGGTTGTATTATGATGACTTTACAAGCTTTCGTTCTCGGAGTTGTTCAAGGTCTCACAGAGTTTTTACCCGTCTCCAGCTCGGGTCATCTTATTCTTGTGCCCCGCCTCCTTCATTGGCCTGATCAGGGACTGGCCTTTGACGCTATCCTGCACCTAGGAACTTTAATGGCCGTTCTGCTCTTTTTCAGATACGAGTTGTTTGAGATAGTTAAGAATTCCGTAATGATGATTCTTAAGGGTAGGTGGGAAGATTTAAATCGAGATGTAGGAATAAAAATCCTGATCGGTTCTATTCCTGCAGCAGTGGCCGGAAAACTTTTAGATGATTTTATCGAGACCCACGTCCGCTCTGGAGTTCTGGTAGCCAGTATGCTTATTATTTTTGCTATTCTACTTTGGCTGGCAGATCGATATTCCGAGCAGGTCAAAAAACAAATCAAGCAGATAGAAATGCTCGGTTGGAAAGAAGTTCTTGTTATTGGCTGTGCCCAGGCTGTAGCTTTAATTCCAGGGGTTTCTCGTTCGGGTATGACGATAACGGCCGGGTTGTTTTCTAAATTAGATCGAGAATTAGCTATCCGATTTTCCTTTCTCTTGAGTGCTCCGATTACAGCAGGCGCCGGCGGTCTTAAGCTATTACAGCTCCTTCACAAAGGAATTCCTACCGGAGGAGTTTCTTATCTGGTCATCGGATTTTTGGCCTCTATGCTCAGTGGAATCCTGGCCATTAAAATTCTCCTCCGATTAGTTCGATCCCATACTTTTGATCTGTTTGTATTTTACCGGATTGGATTAGGGATCTTTATTCTCATTCTTTTTCTCGGATAAATGAATCTAGAAGTTTTTGGAATTGGAGGGGGTTTTGTAGGTTACCCGGATACTTCTCTGGGTTTCTCTGGCAGGTAATGGGGAATCCCCTATCTTGAACGAACGGTGAAATTCCTTTAAAGAGATAAAAATAATCGGTTATTGTCTGTTCTCCATTGTTGGCTGTTAATACTTATCTGTAAGGACTCCTTAACAACCGATAATGGCCTACAGACTGCCTGTATGTTTGAGGTTATTATTAAAAACGGTTACATTTACGATGGCTCTGGAAAACCAGGTTTTAAAGGGGATATAGCCATTCAAAATGGAAAGATAGTTGAGATTGGATCTATAACCGGTTCGGCCAGGCGAATTATAAATGCAGAGGGATTAGCGGTCAGTCCGGGTTTTATAGATCCCCACACCCATTATGATGCCCAATTTACCTGGGATCCCTTGGCTACTCCATCCTGCTGGCATGGGATTACTACAGTTATCATTGGAAACTGCGGTTTTACCATAGCGCCCTGTCGTCCCCGGAATCGGGAATTAATTATGCGAACCCTGGAAAAGGTGGAAGGAATGTCCCTGGAAGCCATGCAAGAGGGGATTCGATGGAACTTTGAAACCATCCCGGAATATTTGAATGCCCTGGAAAAACAAGGAGTAGGACTTAACGTGGTGGCTTTGATGGGTCATTCTACCATCCGCCAATATGTCATGGGTCCTGAGGCTTCTGAACGAGAAGCAACTCCGACCGAGCTGGAAGCCATGAAACAGATCGTTCGAGAGGCCATGGAAGCCGGGGCTTTTGGAATAGGGTCTTCCACCGCCACGACCCATATCGGTGGGGATGGAAAACCTGTTTCGAGTCGATTGGCTTCTGAACAGGAGTTCTTAGAACTTGGCCGGGTCATCGGCTCTTATAAACGAGGGATCATTGAAGTTACCCCGGCCCTTTATTCTCCTCTGGATCCCTGGGCACGCCTGGCCAGGGAGTCCGGTCGACCGGTTACCTGGGCAGTTCTTTTACAGCAAAATGCCCAGCCGGATTATCATCGGCAAATGCTTGAGGAAACAGAAGCTTTTTTCAACCAGGGTCTGGAAGTTTATCCTCAAGTAAGTTGTCGCCCCCTTGTCATGAGCTTCAGCATGGAAGATCCTTATGTCTTTGAGGGGCTTCCTTGCTGGCAACAAGTATTTAAGGCCCCACCTGAAAAAAGACCGGATGTTCTCCGAGATCCTGCCTTCCGTGCGGCTTTTCGACATGATACCACAACCTTCCCATCCCGCATTTTTGCCGGAGATTGGGAAACTGTGCAGGTCCAAAAAGTGACTCAGACCCGACATCAATCCCTGGTAGGAAGAAATCTTGTAGAAATAGGTCAAGAGTTGGGAAAGCATCCTTCGGATGTCCTTTTTGATCTGTCTTTAGAGGAAGATCTAAAAATGGAATTCTTTGTAAGGCTGATGAATAATAAAGAAGACGATGTGGCCGAACTCCTGATCCATCCCTACACCTTGATTGCAGCCTCCGATGCGGGAGCTCACCTGACTCTGTTCTGCGATGCCGGTTACTGTAGCTACTTCCTAGGCCATTGGATCCGTGAAAAAAGAATTATGCCTCTGGAAGAGGGAATTCGTAAGCTTACTTCAGTACCTGCCCGAATCTACGGAATTAAAGACCGGGGTCGAATTGAAGTGGGTAAAGCAGCCGACCTGGTTATCTTTGATCCAGATACCATTCATACAGACCCCGCCGAGCTGGTCCGTGATTTGCCGGGGGGAGGCGAACGCCTGATCTCAAAATCCCGCGGTATTTATTATTCTTTTGTAAACGGAGTTCCCCTTTTAGAAAATGGAAAGCTTACGCCATCTTTAAATGCGCACCCAACGGGTTCTTCTTTGCCGGGTAAGGTACTTCGAAGTAACCTCTACGCTCCAGATGAGTAATGCCTTTTAGTCTATTTATGAAAATAAATTTTCATACTTTGTAGCGACCCGAAAAGTCATGAAAGTTTCAGGCTAAAAATAAGACCATACAACCCATTCGGATCAAAAGTAGCTCGTATAACTTCTTATACCAATTCCGTCTGATGGAATAGGTCGCAGAATATTAATTCTCTATGGAGAGGTTGTATCCCGAGTAGGGGCGGACTCTGGATGGTTGCACTCAAACAGCCAGCCCCTCCCTTTTCCATACGCGCCAGGATAAGAAGGTTAGCCCCCGCAGGGCGACCTGTTTAACAGCTCGAAAAAAATTCTGAATCCCCGGCTTGGTCAAGGACTACCAACTGTTCGCTCCTGACGGGGTTTCTCAGCTTAACCTAGTGTCTAAGCCTCCCTTTCCCCTTTCAAGGGTATCTTTTGTACCTGACTCCTCCGACTCTTCTTCCCTGCAAAGTAAGGGTTGAGATATCGCCAATCTTCAAGTTCCCCCTTCCCGACGCGGGAAAGGGGTTAGGTTAGAAAAAAGACACCCCTGACAGCTTCCTTTTCCTTCCTGCATGCGGGAGAGAAAGGGTTCAGGAATATTCGACAAGGAAATTTTGGCGAATTTTAACTTCTAATTAGAGAATTTTTGAAAAAGTTTCCCTTCCCGGTCAACCGACTCCTTATTATCGGGTTTATAAATATAGGAAACAGTCTCATTTTCCTCCTATTAACCTTCTAATACCATTATTGACTTAATTTGACGTATATCTCATCCCCGGATACCAACTTAAGCCAGTCCCTATACGGGGATGGTCCCAATACTTCTTGAGAGCTTTCTTCAAGGCCAACTCTACCTCTTCTAGGAAAGCCCCCCCTTCCCCCCGCATGCGGGGGGATGAAAGGGGGGCTGGTCGCATGCGGGGGGAAAGAGGGGAGTAGAGGAAAATCCCCCCAGCCGACTCTCTTGCCGGATACTTTGAGCTCGACCTTCTTTCAACAGTCTTAAAAAAGATCCTCTCTCCTAGCTTGGCCTTCTTCTCATCTGTCTCGTACCCCCTGAAGTCTTCCAAGTCTTCTTTGAGGGCTTCTGAGTACTTGATTCCTTTCATCTTCCCCTGCTGGGTATTCAAGTTAATGACTTCTGTTATCCCTCCTTTTTCTTTTAGTATCTTTATACGACAATTTCAATAAAAAGGGTATAAAGATGGGGAATGCTGGATAGTGGAAGGCCGATGAGGCTCAGAACGGCTCCGGCAGCCAAATATCTGAAATGTTTTTAATACTGGATGGAGAGGAGGGTACAATGAAAAGAATACGGTGGTTCGGAATTCTCTTCGGTATAGGAGTCTGTTTTTTCGGTATTCTAAAAGTATCTCAGGGAGACGTAACCCTCCGGTTTGATGGTCTGTATTGTGATAGATCCAAGGAGTTTGTATTTGGAATTCACTATTTACGCTTCTACGAAGACGGTACTGTACTATCGGTTACTTCAAAGGGAAATCCAGATCAGGTCGGCAAATGGTTGAATAAATCTCATGCCTATGCCTTAAAAGGGCTGTATACCCTCCAAGGTACATAGATCCGATTTGTTATTGAGAACTCATCCGGCAAGATTAAATACGAAGGAAATATCCAAGGGGATACCCTCAACTTAAACTGGTACTCCTATATTAATGGTCATCGAGAGACCAGCACTGCACCTTCACCAAAGTGTCGTTGAGTGATAGTAAAGAGCATGCCGTAGCTGCAACCCCCGAACGAATTCGGGAGTTGCTTCTTAGATACACAATTACAGCCGGTATTCCGGAGGGATTCTCTCTTACGGCTAAAAGGGCTTCGGACTATTTCCTTAATTTGAAAGAGCTTGAAATTTACAAATCTATTCGTGGGGTTATCCGTTCCTTTATGTAATAGGTTCGAGCAAGGGGTAAAGAATACAAAAATTTCCGACGGTGATAACCCCATCGTTTGCATACAGGGTATTCAAAGAACAGGCTTTAATACTTTAAATCAGTTGTTAGCACCTTTTACATACCGTTTATAGGCAAATCCTACCAACCCTCCATCCCGAAGTAGGGCCTGATCATACTCGTCTAACGCAAAGGGGATTTGATCCTCTCCAACCCGGACGATCTTTTTCTCCAGATCGATTTGTATCTCGGTACCGTTTTCAAGGGAAAAGAGTTTTTTGATCTCTTCCGGGGAGATCCGAATAACAGGGAGTCCACAGGCAATGCTGTTTTGATAAAAGATTCGAGCGAACGTAGTTCCAATAATGGCCTGGATGCCATGGGCTTGAATAGCCCAGACGGCGTGTTCTCGGGAGGAGCCACAGCCGAAATTGTCTCCGACAATCAAAATTTTAGCCTGTTTGAAGGCCGGGCTATTACGATCGAATCCCTCGAACTCAAGATTCTCCATGACAAAAGGTCCAAAACCAGATTTGTCGGATTTGGTCAGGTAACGGGCCGGTATGATCTGGTCGGTATCCACATCATTTTTAGGAATTTTAAAAATAGGTCCCCGGATGGTTGTAACCATGGGAATGGTCATTGTAATGGCGGATGAATCGGGCATATACTCTGAGGTTAGAGGCAGAAGACCGGAAGCTAGAGGTTAGAAGCTGAAGGCCAAAAGCCTGGGGTTTCAACTTTCTTGCCTCTGACCTCGGAGCCTCTAACTTCTAGCTCCCGGTCTTCTACGTCAAGTGATTAATTTAAGAATTCCCTCGGGTCTGCAATGGCTCCTTTGATGGCACTGGCAGCCGCTGTGGCCGGGCTCATGAGTTGAGCTCGGGCTCCTTTTCCCATACGTCCTGGAAAGTTTCTGTTGGAGCTGGAAGCGCAAATATGGCCTTCAGGAACAACCGATTTCATTCCTAAGCACATGGAGCAGCTGGGTGTATCCACCAGGGCCCCGGCTTCCATGAAAATTTCAATGAGCCCTTCCTCCAGGCAGAGTCGATAAACTTCGGTGGTTGCAGGTACAATAACCAGGGTTACATCGGGATGAATCTTTCTTCCCTTCAGAATCTCGGCAACTACCCGCATATCACTGATACGACCGTTGGTGCAGGAACCTATGAAGACTTGATGGATCTTTCCACCGACCAGTTGAGAAATCGGCTTTCCCAGGGAAGGTTTATCGTCTTTGGGATGATCTGCCAGGGCGGTTACCATGGGTTCCAGAGCGGATAAATCCAATTGATGGACGGCTTTATATTTTGCGTCAGGATCCGACCAAAGCTGACGCCACTCAGCCAGGATCTCAGTATCACTTCGAGATTCCAGAGTCTTACGGTAATCTATTACGTCCGGGTTGTTTTTATCTATTCCCAGATCCCGGTACTTAAGATATTGGAGGGTTTGCTCATCCGGGTAGAACATCCCCGTTGTTCCCCCGAACTCGGCCATCATATTGCAAATGGTCATTCGCCCCTCCATATCAATGGTTTTAGCTCCCTCTCCGGTAAACTCTGCAACACAGTTCGTCATATACGAAACCCCATACCGGGAAATTAAATACAGGATAACATCTTTAGGATAAACACCCTTCTGAAGTTTACCGGTTAATTCAAACTTAACCGTTTCGGGTATACGAAAGAACGTGATCCCGGTAAGTAAGCCTGTTTCCAGGTAGGTGGTTCCCACTCCCACGGCAAAGTTTCCAAATGCTCCCATGGTACAGGTATGGGAATCTCCGCAGATAAGTACTTCACCCGGGCGGACGTAACCCTTTTCTGGAAATAAGGCATGGCAGATCCCATGTCGTCCCAAGTCGTAAAACACAATCCCATGTTGTCGGCACCATTCCCTCAGAATTCGATACTGTAAGGCGGTATCTGCATCTTTAGGAGGTGCTACGTGGTCTACGGTGGCCTTAATTTTTTCTGGATTGAAGACTTTATCGAGGCCCCGATCTCGTAAATCATTGATGGCCGGAGGTGTAGTAATTTCGTGACAAAGTACATAATCCAATCTCAGCGCATATAAGCCTGGAAACGGCTCATCTTGAATATGCCGCTCGAAGATTTTTTCAATCATGGTTTTTGCTGCCATATTAAAAGCTCTTAGCCACGAAGACACTAAGACATACAGTTCCACTAAACTTTTCTTATATCTGTGGGGTTCTCTAAAAGAGCGGTAAAAAAATTACCCTCGTCTTAGTGAATCTGAATATCTTCATGTCTTTGGGATCAGGACGGTTAAAAATAAAAATTAATCTCGGCTTTACTTAAAGTGGGCGCATTTTTATCCTTTTCAGACATTAAGTTTGGGTCTGGAGTTATAGGCCATTGGATGGCGATTTGCGGATCGTTCCAGATAATCGCACGTTCTGCTTCCGGCACATAAAATGCGGTACATTTATAGGTAAATTCCGCTTCATCTGTTAATACACAAAAACCATGTGCAAAACCCGGGGGAATGTAGAGAGCGTGCCTATTTTCCGCGCTCAAGATATAACCAAACCACTGTCCAAAAGTAGGAGAGCCAAAGCGAATATCTACCGCCACATCAAACACAGCACCTTCGGTCACCCGAACAAGTTTACCCTGGCTATGAGGGTTAAGTTGATAATGCAGTCCGCGCAAAGTACCCTTTACCGATCTACTTATATTATCCTGTACAAACTCCGAAGGGATTCCATTTTCAGAGAATTTTCGTCGGTTATAACTCTCCATGAAAAACCCCCTTACATCCCGAAATATTTGGGGTTCAATAATCAAAAGACCTTTAAATTTTGTTTTTATGAACCTCACTTTTTAACTCCCGGCTATTAAGGAATCAACAAACCTAAAAGTGTCAATAAGGTTGCCACGAATATGGATTTAATATAAACTTTCCGGGCCTGGTAGTGAAGTTGCATTATTTCAGATTTATCCTGGATCTTTTCGATCCCTTTGTCCAGATTGCGTAGCCCACGCCTAGCCAGGAACACTCAGGTTTTCTCTTGAGTTTGAAAAAAGCCCAGGGTACTCGCCCAGAGTGGTAAAAAAAGGCTCATCCGCCACCAGCGATTTACGTCCATAGCCATAAAGGCGATGGCGAGTCCAACGGCCACAATCAACATTACTATTCCCATTCTAAATCGCTTTTGACTTTCTTCAGGGCCGATATTGGGTATACAGATAGCGGAGTTATCCATGGACATCCTTCTTAATTAAGGATACTAAAAGTCGGTCGAGCTATTGAAGATTTTTCATGTATTAAAAAATTTTTGGTCCTTCAAATATTACGAAGTGAACAGGCATTTCGTCAATAAAAAAGTCTGGCAATCTACGGAATTTATTCTGCAGGTAAATTTTGGGGGGTAGGGAAAGTTTTTCTTGACAAGAAATTTTTAGGTGAAATATAAGAAAAAAATCTCAGAAATCGTATAAAACCCTTCCTAAGAAGGGTGATAATTGATAATAAAGAAGTAGCAGCTATAAATTCAGCCTACAAGCGGTTTCAAGGGAGTTAGAGTATCAAACTAGCCATTTAGACTTGTAAAGAAGTGAGTCCTTGCTCCTATTCGGAGATAGGATAAAGTCGACTCATTTGTTTGAAAGGATGTTTATATGAGTGGTGAGGCATGGGTCTGGACGCTTGTCATTCTTTACTGGATATACGGTTGGTACCTCACAACCTGCTCAAGGTAAGCCACAACCGGCGACTACGGTCTCTATAGACCCTCAACGCGA
>JAUQPW010000085.1 GCA_030550175.1 bacterium | reverse complement strand
GCAACAACAAATCCTGGATCCTTATCTAAATTCCTGCAAGAAATTTTTTAAAAAGCCTAATCGTTCTTCTTTTTTGATTCCCCCCAAATGGAGTTCTACCGATCGAGTAGAAAGAATTTTAACCCGTCCTTTTGCACTTTTAGCAACTTTAGCGAGCTGTTCGGGGGTTATCGAACTTGTTTTATTCCAGCAGATAAGGATTGTTTCTTTATCCGATTTGATACTTTCAATCCGGAGCTCTTTAGAGATGAGCCGTAACTCGGCTAAGGTAATCAGATTTTTTACCTCCTCCGGCAATGCCCCGTATCGATCTCTAATTTCGTCCTCTACATCCAGAACTTTTCCAAAATCCTGAGCCGAAGAGAGCTTTTTATAGATCTCGAGGCGTTGTTTCATATCCGGTATGTACTCCTCGGGGAAATAAGCCGAGATTTCCAGATTTATTTGTGGATGGAGCTCTTCTTCCAGTGCTTCGCCTTTGAGTTCTTTGACGGTATTGGCGATCATCTGACAATAGAGATCAAATCCTAAGGCGGAAATGTGTCCCGACTGCTCGGCACCAAGCAGGTTTCCGGCACCTCGAATTTCCAAATCGTGGGCCGATATTTTAAATCCGGAGCCGAGATCACTGAGTTCCTGGATAACTCGGAGTCTCTTTTTGGCAGTTGCATGGATGGTTCGGTCATTGGGAATGAGCAGGTAAGCATAGGCTCTGTGTTTGGATCGACCCACCCGTCCCCGGAGCTGATAAAGTTGGGCAAGCCCGAACTTATCTGCCCGATTAATAAAAATGGTATTTGCCGAGGGAATATCCAGGCCCGATTCGATAATGGTTGTACACACTAAAATATCGTACTCCCTGTTCACAAACTTTACCATGATCTTTTCTAAGATATTCTCTTCCATTTGGCCGTGGGCTACTACAATACGGGCCGTGGGAACTAATCGACGAAGATAATTCGCCATGACTTCAATACTTTTAACCCGATTGTGTACGAAGAAAACCTGTCCTCCTCGATCTAATTCACGCAGAATAGCTTCCCGGATGAGACCCTCGTCAAATTTAACCACGTAGGTGTAAACAGACAAACGCTCTTCCGGAGGAGTGTCTATCACACTCATATCCCGAACGCTC
This sequence comes from bacterium, assembly GCA_030550175.1. Taxonomy (GTDB): domain Bacteria; phylum Moduliflexota; class Moduliflexia; order Moduliflexales; family JAUQPW01; genus JAUQPW01. The sequence goes on along the minus strand of JAUQPW010000085.1, from coordinate 24,819 downwards.
ATCAAAGACATGTGAAGGGTCCTGGGAATAGGAGTCGCGGTTAAAGTCAGGACATCTACCAGTTTACGAAGCTGTCGAAGTTTTTCCTTATGGGCCACTCCAAAGCGATGTTCTTCATCGATGACAACCAATCCCAAATCTTTAAACTCGATGTCCTTTTGAAGAAGACGGTGCGTGCCGATAACAATATCTACCGTACCTTCTTTGAGTCCTTTTATAATTGCATTCTGCTCCTTCCGGGTTTTAAAACGACTCAGCATTTCGATGCGGACTGGATAAGGAGCAAATCGATTTTGAAAGGTCTGAAGGTGTTGTTGAGCTAATATCGTGGTGGGAACCAGAACGGCCACCTGCTTCCCATTCAATATACTTATGAAAGCCGCCCGCATGGCCACCTCGGTTTTGCCATACCCTACATCTCCACAGATCAACCGATCCATCGGCTTGGCGGCAGCCATATCCTTAAGTACATCCTGAATGGCCCGGGTTTGATCCGGCGTCTCTTCATATTCAAAGGCGGCTTCAAATTCCTTATAGAGATGATCATCTGAAGAAAAAGAGAAACCAGGAAGAGCCTGACGAACTGCATAGAGTTCCAGCAGTTCGTTGGCCATTTTTTTAATGGAAGCCTTAACCCTTTCTTTAACGCGAGCCCAGCCGGTTCCTCCCAGTTTATCCAACTGAGGGGGATGATCATCAGACCCTTTGTATTTTTGAACCAGATCTAACCGATCAATAGGAACATAGAGCTTATCTCCATCTCGATACTCCAGATGAAGGCATTCCATTTCCATGTCCTGGATTTTCAACCTTTTCAGTCCGAGGTATCTCCCAATCCCATGATCCACATGGACAACAAAATCATGGATTTCCAGTTCACCCAGAGTCGTCAGTAATCGACTGGGTCGATGAACTTTATGCCGGTACTTGATGGTTTTGCGTCGCCCTAAAAGCTCGTCTTCACCGACCAGGACAAGTTTTTGATCCGGAAGGTAAAAACCGGCCGTGAGATCTCCGGTTGTGATCAGAAGATGGGTCAAGAAACTCCTTTGCTCATCTGTTTGCTGAACGAAAACAGGTTTTTGTCCGGATTGGAATAAAAATTCCGAGAGGATCGGCTCTTCTTGTCGACCTGGAGTTAACTGATAATCGGTCAGAAGTTCTGCCAGTCTTTCCGCCTGGACACGGGTATGGGAAACGATAAGGACCCGATTTCCCTGTTCGAGCCATTCGGCCAACCGCTTAGATGAAAAAGCAATATGTTGCTCTTTTTCATCTGCATCGGGGGTCGTAATGTAGCCCCATTCCAAAGGTTTAAAACCCAGATCGTAAGAGATCTGTAGGGATGTGTGGGTGTGTGGATGCGTGGGCGTTGTTACCTTCCTGCTCCCATCCTCCCCTACCTGTGTACGCCACTCCCATCCTTCTATCCTTTCCTGTTCTTCAGAGAAATCCACCAGATTCAATTCAATTCGTTGCCACCTTTCCAGGTGCTCTTTAACTTGTTGGGCCGTAAGGTAGAGGGAAGTAGGGTCCGGGACCGGGCTTCCTTTATCCAGGGCATGCTGATAACCTTCCTGAACCTTTCCTTCAAATTTGATGGCGGCTTGTTCTACGTCCAATCCTTCCTCTACAAATAAAAGACCTTGCGGATCCAGATAATCGAATAAAGTTTCCAAATCCGGGTAAAAATAAGAAACATACCGCTCCATCCCCGGGAAAAAGGTCGCTTGCTCCAACTGGTTCATCAAGGTATTCAACGTGTTGTAAGAAGCGCCGATCTCCGCGATTCTGGCTTTTATGTTGGCAATACCTCGTTGGAGGGCTTCTTGATTTAGAACCACTTCTCGAATGGGAAGGATCGTAACGATTTCCAATTGTGCGATGGATCTTTGGGTCGTGATATCAAACTCCCGGATAGATTCAACGGTATCTCCAAAAAATTCGATCCGAAGCGGATTTTCTCCTACTGGTGGGAACACATCCAGAATTCCACCCCGTACACTGAATTCTCCTCGGGCTTCTACAATTTCTACAGGACGATAACCGGTATAAATAAGCTGCTCAACCAACTGATCCCGGTTGATCTCAGCTCCCACTTCCACGTACTGAGTAAATTGATAAAGTACATGCCGGGGTAGAAGTTTCTGCATCAAGGCTTCCACCGGGGTTATCACCAGGATCTTTTCATGATTCAGGAGTTTATCCAGAATTGTAAGCCTCTCGGCGACGGTTTCTCGATGGGGTGATAAAAATTCATAGGGAGAGAGTTCCCACTGTGGGAAAAGACGGATCTTATCGGGCTCACCTCCCAGTTGCCTTAAAAAGAAAGCCAGGTCATCCTGGAAGTCCATGGCTGCCTGCCAGGTCGGGGTAATTATCAGACAAGGTCGCTTCGTCTCTTTGTAAACAAGAGCTGGTATAAGAGCCTTAGAGGATCCCCATAATCCCGATAAAGAGACCTGGCGTGCTCCAGTTTTTATAATATCTAGAAGTGCTGTAAAATTCATGGATTTTCTGTTAAGTTATTTAACAGCAGTGGGTTTGTCAATGGGGAACTGGGAGGTTCTCCAGATGGACTCAGACTCCTGTTTTTTGGGAGGAACTGAGTGTTAGAGGACAAATGGACCCAGGGGGATTTGAACCCCCGACCCCTGCGTTGCGAACGCAGTGCTCTCCCACTGAGCTATGAGCCCACATCATCATGGTATGATACTGTTTTTTTCTTCCCCTGTCAAGGAGGATTTTAGTTGACTTTGAAGTTTCGAGAGAAGAAGAATTCCATAAGAGCAACCTGTTTAGGGAATTCGCCCCTCTCTAAAGAGGTTACTTGACCGGAGCTAAAAGATCCAAGAAATGATACCTCCTGCTTAGATCGAAAGTCGAGTACTGGATCATTAAGAAGTTGACAGATTTTCTCTTAATGGGATATTCTATTAACTATATCCAAGATGCCTGATAACTTAACACAAAGGAGTTTCCCATGATTCAAACCATTGAATGGATTAACAACAAAGTGGTCATGATTGATCAGACACGACTTCCTACGGAGGAAGTTTATCGGGAGTACGATAATTATAAAGATGTGGCCCAGGCCATTAAAAATATGGTCATTCGCGGTGCTCCCGCCATTGGAGTAGCTGCTGCTATGGGTATTGCCCTGGGAGCCCAGAGTATTTCGGCAAATTCCTACGAAGAATTTTCAACTAAAATGAAAGAAATCCTGGAGGAAATGGCTAAAACACGTCCCACCGCTGTGAATTTATTCTGGGCCATTGAAGAAATGCGTCGATGTGCAGAAGCTCACCGGCATTTACCTATTCCACAACTCAAAGAGGTGTTAAAAAATAGAGCTCTCCAGATACGGGATGAGGATATCCAGATCAACAGAATCCTGGGTAAGTATGGCGCTCAACTGATTAAATCAGGGGATACCATCTTAACCCATTGTAATGCTGGAGCCCTGGCAACGGCAGGCTATGGAACAGCCCTGGGAGTCATTCGGGCTGCCTATGAAGAGGGAAAACAGATTCATGTTTTCGTAGATGAAACCAGACCTTTCCTCCAGGGATCCCGATTAACCGCCTGGGAGCTTGCCAAGGAAAATATTCCACTTACCCTTATCACGGATAACATGGCCGGTTATTTTATGCGGAAGGGAAAAATTAATCTCATTATCGTGGGCGCCGACCGGATTGCTGCAAATGGAGATGTAGCCAATAAAATTGGTACCTACAGTCTGGCAGTCCTGGCCAAAGAACATGGGATTCCATTCTATGTGGCGGCTCCGATTTCTACTCTAGACTTATCCATCCGCTCTGGAGATCAAATCCCCATTGAAGAGAGAAATCCCCAAGAAGTGACACAAATTGCCGGTAAACAGATCGCGCCAGAAGCTATCCAGGTAGCCAATCCGGCCTTCGATGTAACTCCCCATGAATATATTACAGCGATCATTACCGAAAAAGGGATCGCCTGGCCGCCGTATGAAGAAAGTTTAGCTAAATTGGCCCGATAAAGGATTAATCTAATGGAGGTAGGAGTTATTTCAACATGGGGATTTTTAAACTATCCTCCCCTTTCAACCTTCAATTTTTTAAGTTAAAGGAGAAGTGCTTGTATGACGTTACGGCCAATTAATTGGAAAAAGTACCTGATAGGAACTGTATGGGTGATAGGAGTTTTGCAAGGGCTAAATCTTGCCTTTCTCAATACTTCGGGCAAGAGAGATAGGATTTTCTCTGATCCGAAGATCGTTGCTGCGGCTGAGGAGGCCAAGGCCATTGCAGCTTTTAATGCCGTTGCCGATGTCTTTACCCATCCACGCTGTAAAAACTGTCACGCTGCAGGAGAAGGACCCACTCAAGGTGATGAGGGACGTCCCCACGATATGAAGGTCGTTCGTGGTGCAACGGGTCGAGGTGCAGGGGGTACCAGATGCAATAACTGCCATCAGCTCACCAATGGAGTCGGAGAGAAGGCCGCACCTGGCTCTCCCGATTGGCGGATGCCACCCCCGGAGACTCCCATGATCTTCGCAAATAAAACACCTAAGGAGATCTGTAATCAGATTAAAGATCCGGCTCAGAACGGAAATAGGACTTTGGAAGACCTTATTCGGCATGTTAAAGAAGACCCTCGTATTCAATGGTCCTGGAATCCAGGTAGCAAGCGTACCCCTGCACCTCGAACCCACCAGGAATTTATAGATAAAATAACCGAGTGGATAAACCAGGGTGCCGCCTGCCCGGATTAGAGGTAAAGGTTCGGTCATCCGAAATAGCTTAAAAATCTTATGAATAAAAAATACCTTGTCCGTAGACTTCTGATATTTCCCATCCTGTTAACCGGGATAATTTCTTTCAATCCGACTGCCCATGCGGGTTTCAAACCTCGGGTTCATAGATTTGCCGATGAAGCCCGGGTCTTTGTAAATGCCTATCTGGTAGAAACTGAAAAGGGTATCGTGGCCATAGACGCGACCTTAACGGTTTCCGATGGCAAAGCCTTAAGGGCAAATCTGGAATTTTTGAGAAAGCCGCTTCTGGCCGTACTCCTTACCCATGGCCATCCAGACCATTGCAATGGTTTGGCTGAGTTGATAGGTACAGATGGCGTGCCTGTGATCTCAACGGTAGGAGTCGATAAAGCCATGAAAACCTATTATGATGCTGCAGGAGAGGAACGAGGACGTGCCATGCTTGGGGAGGAGTGGCCGAAAAAAAGGATTTTCCCTTCTAAAACTTTAAAGGATGGAGAATCTGTGATCTTTGGAGGCGTTACTTTCACAGTCCATGATCTAGGTCCAGGAGAATCCCATAGCGATTCCTATTGGGTGATAGAAGGGGAGGAAAAAATCGCCTTTATCGGAGATGTGGTAATGAACAGGGTCCATGCTTATCTTGCCGACGGTCACAGCACCCAGTGGCTAAAAAATATTGATCGGCTCAAAACAGAACTCAAAGATGTCCAGAGGATTTATCCCGGTCACGGTGAACCAGGTTCCCTGGAGATGTTGGATTGGCAAAAATCGTACCTTGAGACCTATCGAGAAGTAGTAAAGTCTCTGGCCAGTGGACAACCTAAGTTAACAGACGACGCCAAGCAGAAGCTTATAGCTAAAATGGAAGAGTTCTTACCCGATAAAAAGGGAGAACTTTTCATCGCCCAGGGTGCAGATGCGGTTGCCGCAGAACTTGCCGGGGAGCAAAAATAAAAAGAGTCATTTTATACCCCCCTTGGATTAAGTTGTCGTAACTTTATGGCTTATGGAGATAAACAGGCCATTTTAATTCCTCTTAGAGGTTATTTTAAAGTAAGATAAACCTCTTTAAGTTTACTCAAATCTTCCTACGAATTTATACCAGGTTTAAAATTGTCCGGTTTAGAACAGCACAGGAGCCGGGAATGTTTCAAATTGAAACCCCACTCTTCCCGGTTCCATCTATGGAGTGTTTCTAACAAAGAACTCCGGGTTTATAGTTTCTGAAAAGGAGGCTATTTTTGTTTTGTAATCCTTACCCTTCAAAATTGCCTAAAAATAAGGCATAATCTTGAGTTCCAGGTTTATAACTACAGAAAAGGAAGCTACTTTTGTAATCCACATCCTTCAAAATTGCCTAAAAATAGAGCAAAATCTTTCCCGGGCTCAAAATGGGTTTTGGGTTCTTTTTCCTGCCTGGTTAGTAATCCCAGGATAGGAATTCGATTTCACATCCTGGAAGGAAACCTGTTTCTTATGGGCTTGTAAAGGGTAGGATAGATTCTGCATAATAAGTTTTGGAGAATTCATAGGAAAACCCGGGGTCTTGGATTACCTTACTTTCCGGCTGTGGGACGACCCCAGGGGTCCGGAGAGTATTTTCTATCTATGAAATTCATGGGAGTTATTTTAACCTTTCTTTGCCAAATTGTCTAACACCCAATCCGTGTTGAAATTGGATATAAAGATAGGAGCAGTCCCCATCTTAATCCTTCCCCGCAGGTAAGTAGAAAAGGGCGAGGCTACCTGCATAGAGGTGGCCTTGTAGGTTCGTCCTGCCCATCAGGCAACATCTTCATAGGGGTTGACATAAGCCGTCTAAAAATCAGATCATAGAGGTTGGCTTTTTATTCTCCAGAGATCCTTCCCGGATTATGGCAAATGGGAATATCAGATCTTTTCAAGATTTACCTTTCAGGCTTGGTATCCATTTTGCATATCATATAATGTATTGAGAATAAAACAGAAATCGAATAGGAAGAGAACACGAGAAAAATAGAAGTTAGAATAGCTCATTGTTGTTTCCTCCCTCTCCCGCTTACCGATCGGTTAAGGCTCCGTCTCGACTTTCCCTGACTTTAAAGATTTCTATCTCTTTCTCGTCCTTCGATAAGACAAAATTTAAAAAGGATGGCGTTTATGAAAGATGAATTAGAAAAAGTTCATCAGGTTGTTAATGAAATCGAGAAAATAATCATCGGGCAAACTTCCCTTATCTGGAAAGTTTTAACCGCACTTTTGGCCGATGGGCATGTGCTATTAGAAGGAGTACCCGGGCTGGCTAAAACATTACTGGTAGCCACTCTTGGAAAAACTATTGGAGGTGCATTTCAACGTATCCAGATGGTTCCGGACATGATGCCCAGTGATATTGTGGGTACCTATATCTATACAGACGGCAAGTTTGAAGTCGAAAAAGGACCCATTATCTCGGCTAATTTGGTTTTAGTGGACGAAATTAATCGAGCGGCTGCCAAAACTCAAGCGGCTCTTCTCCAGGCCATGCAGGAACGTCAGGTAACCATTATGGGAAAAGAAACTTTTCAACTTCCAGATCCCTTTATGGTTCTGGCAACTCAAAATCCTATCGAGCACGAGGGTACCTATCCTTTACCGGAAGCTCAATTGGATAGGTTCCTTTTAAAGCTTCTCGTGAACTATCCTTCTAGAGAAGATGAGATCCACATGTTGGAAAATACCCTTTTAGATCGCCGAGATCGTTTAGCAGATATTCAGCAGGTCTTCTCCCCGGAAGAGGTTGTCCACTTGCGGGAGAAAATCAAGGCAGAAGTAAAGGTCGAAGAGTACGCCCATCGATATATGGTGGATTTGTGTCGTGCGACCCGAAATCCCATGGAATATAAGCTAGACAAAATAGAAGGGAAAATAAGAATCGGGGTCTCCCCCAGAGGTATTCTAGGTTTGCGAGATGTGGCTCGCGTACAAGCTTTTCTTTCCGGACGAAAGTTTGTCTATCCAGAAGATGTTCAACGTATGGCCAAAGACGTGCTCCGTCACCGTATGATCTTAACCTACTCGGCTGAAATGGAAGGGGCTACACCAGATGAAATCCTGGATCATGTTTTAAGTGAGATCCCTATCCCCTAAGGATCAGGATGCCATCTCTCTTATGAAAACTTCCTACGAGAGGTAAATTCCATGGAAGAAATTCTGAAAAAAGTCTCGAAAATCGATTATTATATCAACTGGTATACCACTCAGGCATGTCCCGGTTCCTGGTTCAGTGTGTACAAAGGGGGGGGTCTGGAGTTTGATAAGATCAGCCGATATGATTTGGGTGAGAATCCTCGATGGATTAATTGGGCGGCAACGGCTCGAATTGGTGGACAGCCCATTCTGAAAAACACGTATATCGAAGAGCGTGAACTCTATCTGATATTAGTAGTTGACCTGAGTAAGTCGATGGAGTTTGGATCAGAAAGGGTTTCCAAGCGAAGATTGGCGGCTGAAATTGCGGCTACCTTGGCTTATTCTGCCTGGCGTGTAGGCGATCCCATTGGACTCATCGGCTATACAGTGAAAATAGAAATTCATTTAAAACCTCAGCGCCAAAAAGCTTACAATTTTTTGATTCCACAACATGTTTTATCTTTTCAAACTCAACATGGTACCCAAGGAAAGGTTTCCAGTGTATTTGAAAGTTTGCCTGCAAAACGTGCCCTGGTATTCTGGTTGTCTGATTTCCTGGAAGAGTTGGCCGAAATAAAAAAGGCTTTAAAAGTCATGGGCTCACGCCACGATGTAATTCCTCTAGTCCTCCGTGATCCCCGTGAACGTGAACTTCCACAGTATCGGGGAGGACTTCGATTGAGGGATCTAGAAACGGGTATGGAAAGAATGCTATGGTTCACAAAGAAAAATAAGGCGGCTTTTCAGGCAGAAGCCAAAAGACGAGAAGAAGATTTAAACTCACTTTTTAAACAGTTAAACTTGGATTACCTGTGGATCGATCCTAAAACGGATTATCTGTTAGAGATAGCCAAGTTGTTCCTCTCTAGGCGGAGGAGAAGATCATGACGGAGAAGAAGATCATAAGAAAGACTACTTTAAGCATTTTACTTCTATCCTTAGGGGTAACGACGTTGTTACCGTCCTCTCAGATTCTATTTCCTTTGGCCCTGGGTTTCCCTCATAAACTTGCACAAGATCAGTCAGGTCCTTCAGACCCTTCGGATACGGTTCTTCCTAAGGAATCAGAATCTAAAGCTGAAGATTCAAAGTTCCCTATTTATCCTTATTTTCAAATAAAGCGGAATTTTGGTTATCATATTGGAGACGAAATACCCCTGACGTTGGTTATCGAAGCTAAGAAGGGCGTGGTTTTGGATTTGGTTAATTTACCCCATAAGGGAGAAGTCCATGGGTCTTTTGAGGTTCGTAGTTTAGAAATTCATACCGAAGAGGCCCAGGATACGAAAATCTATCGAATTAATTTTAACTTACAAACTTTTAAGCCGGTATTGGCCGTAGATACTCTGGAGTTCCCCCCTTTAGATATCCTCTATGCGACCTCGGATGGGGTGAATGCGCTATCGGGAGAATATCAATATAAAAACGTTATCTCTATGTCCTATCCCATTTCCTTCTCTCGTACGGCAACCTATTTTAGTCACATGCAGGACATTAAAGGGTTGATGAGCGAAGAACGTTTTCCTCTAGCCTGGGGGGGTATTCTGTTGGGAGCCTTTTTATGGGCCGGTACTCTCTCGACCTGGATCTGGAGATGGTATACCCTACGAGCAGGAAAAGTTCGGTCGCAGAAAAAACTTTCCCTGGAAGAAAGAATGCTTCAAACGATTACCCAAGCCTGGGAACACTGTATAGTTAATGGCGGAAGGGCGGAGGATCTTTTGTCTAAGACAAGTCTAGCTTTCCGAACCTACATAGGAGAAGTTTATGGTATTCCCGTCACTACAAAAACCTTTCTACAGTTAAAGGAAGCCCTACAGGGAAAACCTTATCAAAGCGAGATTTTAGAAGTTCTTGGAAAATGTCATGCAGTACTTTATGAAGGCTATACCCCGGGAAGGCGAGAGCAAGAGGAGACCATTAAACAAGTGAAAGAATTGATTAAACAGATATCCACCGTCTCTAAAGCCGGGAATCTCAGGGTTCCTCCACAAACTCAGGATAAAGCATCAGAGCAGAAAGATGCGGAAAATCGGAAAGAAAGAAAGGTAGTTGTGATTTCAACCTTTATTCGTTCAAGGAAAAAATCTAAGTCAACACTGCCATCCGTATCCATCAGATAAATTATGGCCTTGACTCATTTAACATTGGCAGACCCTTACCTGCTTCTGGTTGCTGTGTTAATCCCCTTGCTCTTTCTGGTGAAGCGAAAAACTTTTATAGGGTATTCTAACCTAAATCTGTTGAAAAGAACTCTGGAATCTAACTTTTGGGTAAAGCTGCCGACGGTTTTATTTCTCCTTGCCATCGCTTTCTTACTTGTAGCTCTGGCTCGACCGCAGAAACATGAGTACGAAGAGTTTAAACAACTAGAAGCCCGAGACATCATTTTGGTTATGGATCTCTCCTACAGTATGGAAATGGGTTTAGATGGGGAGAGCCGAAAGAGAAAGATCGATATTGCACGGGAAGCTGCCCGGGAATTTGTGAAAAAACAGGAAGGGAGTCGAATTGCCTTAATTGTCTTTGGAGATGAGGCTTATGGGAGCTGGCCTTTGACAACAGATCTCAATATCATCGATGAAAAACTCCAAAACATCGGAAATCGTTTCCATGGTGGGACTAATTTTGAAAAACCTTTCAAAAAGGCTTTTCAACACTTTGAACAGATGGGTCAATCTCAAAGTAAGGTCCTTATTTTCTTATCCGATGGAGATGCTCCTATACCTCCTCAAGCTAAAGCAGAGATCGTTCAAGACATTATCCAGAAGGGGATTCGTTTTTACTTGATGGGGATTCAATTAACGAACGCACGGGATATTTTGGATATCGTCAAAAGTGTTGGTGGAAAATTTATCGATATTCAAAAGGAAGCCGAGTTCAGCCAAGGTTTTGACGAAATCAATCGGTTAGAACAATCTGCCATCACGGTGGAAAAAACAGAGATTAAGTCTGTTGAGTTTTATGCTGTATTTACCCTGGTGGGTCTCATTTTACTCCTCTTGGCTGAGATTCTTCGAAATACCCTTATGATGGAGTTTCCTTAATCTTAATTAAGTGATAAGCTGTGGGGGATGAGTCCTTAACTTTCTTTGCTTCTCATCACCTGTCGGTCATTACAGAGATATTTTATGTCAAGCAGAAAAAGACGAGCTTTACAAATTATCCTATTCGTTGGAGGATGGGTATTGTTTATTTCTGGAATTTACTACAAATTCGGCTATCTAGATCTGATTAAAAAAGGCAATCAGGCTACCCAGGAGAATCGTTTTGATAGTCAAGATTATGAAAAGGCTGAAAAGAACTTATTTGCTTCGAAGGATATCCTCCATTACAACCTGGGAGTTCGAGCTTATAAAGCCGATAATCTCAAACGCGCTGCAGATTATTTTCGTCAGGTTATCCAGGAAAGCAAATCCGACGATTTGAAAGCTAAAGCCTATTACAATTTGGGTAATATTTTAACGGTCATGGAACAACCCAAAGAGGCGGCTGCCATGTATCAGGCTGCTTTGCGACTGGATCCTTCTGATTGGGAGACAAAATATAATCTGGAACGATTATACGTTTTTAATCCTAAAGCCTTTGGAGAGGGAAATCAAGAGGCTTCTATGCAACAGGAACCTAATGAAGAGGCTAACAGTGCCCAAGACCCGTCTAAAGGAAAAGGTTGGGGAACCGGTCCTAATCCAAGGGGAATTTAATTTAACGCCCCACCCCGGCCCCTCCCTCACTCCCTCCCCGCATGCGGGGAGGGAAGGGGTGGGGCCGGGGAACGGACAACAGACAACGGCCAGTAGACAAATGATACAATTTCTTTATCCACAAGCTTTCTGGGGGTTTGGAATCCTCCTGGTTCTGATGGGAGTTCTAGGAATAGGTTATTATCGGAGGCGCTCTTTGTTAAGAGCCTTTGGTCAGGAGAACCTCATTAGACAAACCTCTCGCCTTTCTCAAAATTGGTATCAGTGGATTCAAGAAGGTTTGTTGATAGGAGCGGTAATCGCCTTGATTATTACCCTGGCCCGACCTGTCTGGCCGGGAGGCTCGGTTAAACTTCGGGAAGGGTCCCTGGATGTAGTCGCTGTCCTGGATGTATCTCGAAGCATGGCGGCAGAGGATTATGGAGATGGGATATCTCGATTACAAAAGGCGAAGGATATGCTTGTGGGACTTTTTCCTGATCTGGTAGGTAACCGGGTGGGATTGGTGACCTTCGCTCGCGAGGGTTTTGTCCAGTCTAATTTAACCGACGATCTTGTGGCTCTTAAATTTGTTTTGCAAAACTGGGTAAAAATTGAATCAGCCCCGGGGGGAGGATCCAACATCCTGTTGGCCCTTTCAGACGCCTATAATCTCTTCAAAGAAGAAGATCGAAGCAAATTAATTCTTCTTTTTTCCGACGGAGGGGACGTAGCCCTCCCAGATCTTTTACCGATCCAGGAGAAATTTTCTTCAAAAAAGATTAAAGTCATTGCCATAGGTTTGGGAAATCTGAAAGGTTCTAAGATTCCTGTCTACGGAAAGGATGGGAAATTTGAGGATTGGTACCGGATCAATAACGAATTAATTTTAACCAGTTTAAATGAATCTCCGTTAAAGGAACTGGCTGCTAAAACCGATGGGAAATATCTCCGGGTTGTTTCAGGTAAGGAACTCCAGGGACTTTTCAAGCATGTCGAGCTCGTGGGGGAGAAATCTGTGGCCCATGAAAAGGAGTTCTTCCAGATTCCCCTGGGTTTAGCGCTCTTACTCCTTTTTATCAGGAAATCTTCTTTCCTTACTGTTTAACTCCCATCCGCCTCACCCTTTCTGGGGTAGGTAGGTTTTTTCTCAGCTAACTCCCTCGCTTCCTACGCGCCAGGATAAGAAGGTTAGCCCCAGCGGGACGACCTGTTTAACAGGACGGGGTTAGGGGGCTTGAAAAAATTCCGAATTTTTGAACCCCCCAACTTGCGCCAGGGGTGAACCGTCTATAACCCTGGCGGGGCTTTTTACCCTTATGCTGGCGCGTATGCCCTTCGCTCCCCCTCTCCTGAAACTTCAGGAGAAGAGGATGAGATAGGCCAGGGCCTTTTCCCTTGGAACCCACTTAAACCACAGCGTAGTCTTTGAAACTGCCCTTACGTAGGTATAGGATATTCCCAAAACGATCGCGGTTACAGACTTCACATCTCGCCATCTTCCTTCCTCCTTCCATTGTTTATTTTTAGACACCAGATTTTGCTTCTGGATTGCTTGATTAACGAGACTTGCTTTGGCTTATTCTCTGCCTGAGTAATTCCTTAGCTCGATCTGCGCGCTGTCGATCTTGCTGTTGTATCCCCCTAAAGAATTGAGCAAGTTCATTATCTCCAGTCTGTTCGGCATCTTCGATATATTGCAGACAGGTTTCAGCATCCTGGAGGGTATGATAAAGTACACTTATCAAATCATAGAGTTCATCCCGGGTTCCGGTCTGGGTTCCGGTACTACGTTCTTTTCCCATCATAGGTTTCTCCTTTTTTATCTATCGTAGGTTCTAAATCTCCTGTCAAATCTGGATAGTTTAGCCCTCCATCTATCCGGTTTTTGCAGGAGTTTCCAACTCTGAAAGACCTTGTGATTTACTTTCTACTCAATCTAGTAGATATTTGTATAAAGTTAATATAATTATCCTATATTATGTAAAATTAAGATAAAAAATCATATTTAGATCATTAACCCGGGTGCTTTGGTCCATTTGGTTAAGTTCTCGGATCAGGCATCTCGATAACCCCAATTCTGTTTTCTAGAACCCCGATTCCTTCGACTTCCATCCGAATAACATCTCCATCTTTTAGCCAGGGATAGCGAGCCGGCTCAATTTCGTTACCGGCCTCATCCCTCTTCTCAGCAAATTCGGCAATGGAACCATCCCCTACGGTACCGGATCCCAATAAATCCCCTTTTTGAAATCCTTGATTCATTCTTCCGAACCATGTAATAACCTGGGCAAAGCCCCAACATTTTCTTTTTCCCGTTTCCGGGTCATTAAAATAAATAGACTGGAAGTTGCTATCGCATCTGAGTTCTTCATTGACCCAAAGCCTCATTTTCATATTCGGGATTCCATTTTCATCAAAACGAAGCGCAGTCCCTGGAGTCCATACAGGTCCGAAGCCTTTATCAGCGATTCCCTTGGATGGACCTACCCAGAGAGGTAATTTCATGTCCTCAGCCTGAAAATCGCGACTGCTCAGGTCGTTAAAAATGGTAAAGAGCATTTTGGTCCTTACGAATTCAATGGCCTCCTCGAGACGGGTCGTTTTCAGAGGTTCTGTGAAGAAGGCGACAATTTCAAATTCATAGTCCTTTTTTAAAACAAAAGATGGGAAAAAAAGGGTTTCACCCGATCCTTTAATTTTATCTTGGGTAAGGCGGAGACCATACATGTGAGGTCTTTTATACCAAATAGGGGGTATTGGTTCTCCCCTTCGTTCCCGTATTTGTCGCATATGCTTTTCAAACCCCAGGGTATCTATCAAATAACAGGTAGACTGTTTTTGGATGAAATCAAGGACTTCCACTGAACTCATTTTACCACCTCCTGATATTGTTGAAGCCAGGAGTTTTCATAGGTGGTTACTTCCAACGGCTCCGCTGCTGGAAGTACGGCGACCGGACCTTTGGATTCCAAAAGTATGCCGATTTCATTGCGCCAGGGAAGATTTTGAGGAGGGTCTGGTAATTCCTGACGTTGTCGAGCCAGTGCGCGAACATCCGGACCATGAAAAGTCCCAGGGGGGTGGAGTGTGAGGAACCCATCTTTAATCTCAGGTCGTGCGTGATAGCCCTGATGGTTAAAAAGGATCTCCGTGCAATAGTTTTGATGGGGATAGGGTAGTGAGTGAACCCGCCGGGGTAAAAAAGCCTGAACAGAAGCAGCGCCATCTTCGGTAACAAATACGGTTAAGGCTTTGGGGTCCAAATGAAAGTTGACTGAAGAAAGAGTTCGAATATCTTTGAGATGTAAAACAAAGGGATAAAGCTTCCCTTCCCAGGCAACGGCATCAAAGGGGGAAAAGGGATATTCTAAACGGGCTCGCATCCCGTGATGGTATTTTATGTAAACTGACCGAATCTCTGTTGTTCCCGGATCCGGAGGATTGAAAATCTCGACAGGCTCAGCCGGAACAGGGGCTGTTGCAGCGAAGGGATATCCCTCCAGCCAGTAATGATAAGGTCTCAAAATACGTTGAGGGAACTCATACATTAGCAGGGTAATTTCTGAATCACTTTCCATGGCATAGGTTGTTCCTCTAGGAAGAACGATAAAATCCCCTTCATCAAAATGAAGTAGTCCAAAATCGGTTGCTATTCGACCTTGACCTCGATGTACAAAACAAAGAGTATGGGCGTCAGCATGTCGAAAGCGAAATCGGGAGTTTGCTATTCCAGAAAGTACCAAGAGGGCCACATTTTCTCCCCATAACAAAAGTTGCGGAAACGGATCCGGCTTCAATACTTTGAGGTTAAAAGCGTGACGCTGAATCGTTATCTTTTCAAGTGCAGTTGCAAACTCTGAGCGGTGTAGGGAAGGTAGATTTTCGTCTGGCACAACTTTACTCACCATGGGTGGATGGGTACAGATTACCTCCGCCCAGAATTCGAGTTTACGATTCCAAAATCCTGAGGGTGCGCGTCCATTCAAAGGAAACGGAATTTCCTGCACATGAGACTCTCGCACCCGTCTTTCCGATCGAAATCCGATCATAATAGGTACATATTCCATAGAACAACCTCCTTTTTGACCTTGAGCCCACTAAAAACAGGCAAGATTCTTGCACCCGTTATGAACTATATATGGGATAATATCGCAAAAAGAGTTTATTTAATAAATATATACTCTTTTAGAGATAAGTACATGGATTCCTCTCTTATAGAGAGTTCAAATCCGAGAATCTAGTTTATGGAGAAGGAGGATCTTTGACTCATGGGAAGTCGAAAACAATATCTTGAGTTTGATCATATTGCCATCCCGGTGGGTCCAGGTAATCTAAAAAAATATAGAGATTTATTTCAGCTTTTAGGGTTTGAAGAGGAGTGGTATCGTAAGCGTATCGGTAATGAAGAAACGGCTATGGAAACGGTTGTGATGTCCAGAGGGGGTGCTAAATTTGCCCTCATGGAAGGGATAGACGGTAAAAACTCCCGGGGTGAGCGTATCATCTCTCAGGTAAACGAATATTATCATCGTTTTGGGTTTTTTCCCCAACACATTGCCCTTCGTTGTGAAGATATCAAAGATCTTCTCCGGGAGTGGTCCCAAAAGGGAGTTCGTTTCTTGACCGAAGATGAAAATCACAAACCCCGCATTCTCATTGATCAGGATGGAGATACCGCCGTTTTACAAAGCTTTACTTATCCCATCAATAAGACCTGGTTTTTTGAAGTAAAGCAAATCGTAAAAGGCCCCTATGAGCTTGGAGAATTCGAAGAATTCAGGGATCGTAATGTGGAAGGCTTGTGGGAAAGTCTTGACCGGGCGATAAAACAGGGATGGCTCTTTAAGGTGAACATTTTCGGAGATATAGAACAATAGTTTTTTCTCCCTTAAAAGCCTTATTTTCTTGAAAGACCCATTTTAAAATGGGTCTTTTTTTTTAAAATTTTCTTTCAAAAAGTTTTGTTGACTTATCCAGATCTCCATGTTAGTTTTTTTACTTATCATAACCTACTATTTGATCGTCCCGAAGGGAGAACACTGGATAAGATGGAAGAAAAAATCGGCTTTATAGGCCTTGGAACCATGGGAAAACCCATGGCTAAAAATCTGCTTAAAGCCGGATATACCTTAACGGTTTTTAATCGGTCCACCTTCAAAGCTGCTGAACTTAAAGAATTGGGAGCCGTTGTAGCCGAATCTCCCAAGGAAGTTGGGAGTCGCTCTCAGGTCACCATCCTTATGGTTTCAGACACCCCGGAGGTAGAAGAAATCCTGACAGGAAAAGACGGTGTGTTAGCCGGAGTTCACCCCGGTTCTGTAATCATTGTCATGAGTACAATTTTACCCTCTGCCAGCAGGCGACTTGCGCAAGTTATAAAAACCTACGGGTGTGAGATGCTGGATGCTCCGGTTCTGGGAAGTCGGCGGGCGGCAGTAAATGCAACTTTAACCATTGTAGTGGGTGGAGAGAAGGCTGTTTATGAACGGTGTTATGGAATTTTCCAGGTATTGGGGCGACAGGTTTTTTATATGGGTCCTCAGGGCATGGGGCTCTACACCAAGCTTTGTAATAACTTGATAAGCGGGGTCGTTATGCAGGCTGTTTCCGAAGCCCTTTTGTTTGGCCAAAAAGCCGGACTGGATCTTCAAGAATTGATCAAAGTTATCATCCAGGGTGGAGATCGGACCTTGACAATGGAAGCGAAAGGACCTTCTTTACTGGCAAGAAACTTCGATACCCATTTTCCCCTCAAGCATATGTATAAGGATCTCTGGCTCATTTCGACTGCTGCAGGTGAATTAGGGCTTGCACTACCGGTTACGACCTTAGTAAGGGAACTCTTTGGGGTAGCCAAAGTTGCAGGCCTGGGAGAGAAAGATTTTTCTGGGGTGATTATGATCATGGAAAAACTTGCAGGAACCCGGTTGAAGGAAGGATAAAGGAGATGCTATGAATCCTTCCGGAGGGATGAAGGGGAATCCAGGAAACGTTTTTCAAAGTCCATGGAGAATTTAGAATTCAGAAAGAATAGGAGGCTAGGATGCAGAGATTGAGTTACGGAGTCATAATTCTGATTATGGGGATAAGTTTATTTCTGTCCAAAGGTTTGAAAGCCGAAGAAGTAACCGATGCTCGTTTACTTAATGCGCAGCAAGACAAAGCGAACTGGCTTCTGTATGGTCACGATTATACCAATCAGCGATATAGTCTTTTAGATCAGATCCGGACAGATAATGTTAAGAATTTAGTTCTCAAATGGATTTATCAAACCGGAAAGATAGGCTCTTTTCAGACAAATCCTCTGGTTGTGAATGGAATCATGTACGTGACGACTCCTTACACCATGTGGTGGCCTTGGATGCCAGGACCGGCAAGCAACTCTGGCGTTATGAACACAAGCTTCGAACCGAGAAATTTTGCTGTGGCCCGGCTAATCGAGGAGCTGCGGTAGCATACGGAAAAGTCTACATGGCAACCCTGGATGCCCGACTGGTTGCTTTGGATCAAAAAACCGGCAAGCTGGTTTAGGATGTAGAGATCGCCGAAGATCCAGAAGCCGGGACGGAACTCAGTATATCGCAGTTGCAGCAGGAGGAAATTCTGTTTTTGGATATCCTTTAGGAGATGATATTTTAGTTTTTGCCCTCTCAGAAAAGTAAAACGTAAAGCGTAAAACGTAAAAAATACCATCTGCCCGTTACGTTTTCCGTTTTCCGTTTTACAAA
Organism: bacterium; assembly: GCA_030550175.1. Lineage (GTDB taxonomy): Bacteria > Moduliflexota > Moduliflexia > Moduliflexales > JAUQPW01 > JAUQPW01. The sequence goes on along the minus strand of JAUQPW010000085.1, from coordinate 6,493 downwards.
AGTATGAAATCAATTGAAAAAATTTTATTAGCAACGGATTTTTCTAAAAACTCCGAGCGAGCCCTGGATTATGCCCTTGTTTTTGCCGAGAAATTCCTTGCTAAGCTTTATATCCTTCATGTTGTTCATGACCTGAAGGGATACACAGGGTTTTATGTTACTAAGACTCCCCTGGCCCAACTTCAGAAGGAATTAGAAGAAGAAGGAAAAGCTCAACTCGAAAAGCTCTGTAGAGAAAAGCTTAAAAATTTTAGTAACTATGAAGCCGTAGTTGTTACCGGGAGCCCTTCCGGGGAAATTATTCGGATAGCCCGTGAAAAGGCCGTAGATCTTCTTGTTCTTGGGGCTCACAGCCTTGAAAAACCGGAGCATCGCTTTTTAGGCAGTACCGTGGAAAAGGTAACCCGCCAGGCACCTTGCCCGGTATTGATTGTCTAGGATACCAGTGATAATAACAACTAAAGTCGTTATTATCACTGGTGAAAGTAAATAGAGAGATAAGAGCGATTTTAATCGTTCATTTTCCGTAAAATGCAAAATTTTTGTCTGATTATTTCTATACCTATTTTTAGTTGAGGTTTCAAAAAATGGATCAAGCGTTACTTTACTTAGTTTCTAGTTTCTGGCTGGGAGCTGTACATGCGGCAACTCCAGGCCATGGAAAGACCATCTCCGCAGCTTACATTGTAGGTGCAAGGGGTCGTCCCGTGGATGCGTTAATTCTTGGGATTTTCGTTACTCTATCCCATACCAGTGGCATTGTACTGGTGGCTGTTCTGGCCTCGCTGGGTCTACCCGGGCTCATACCCCAGCGTGTAGAGGCTTACCTTGCTTTATTTACTGGGATTCTGGTAATTGTTATGGGGTTTTGGATGTTACTGGCCCAGCGTAACTTGTGGTTCCTGTCTTTATCCGGCTCCTCCCGGGGTCATGATCATGGCCCTTCAGGCGATCATGTTCATGATTCCAATCCTAAACATGAACCCCATGCTTCCCATATTCCTGTTCACATGCATCAGCATGACCATGATCATGACCACTCCGGCGGCCATGACCCTCATCACAACCATGAACTCCATATTCCCCATAGCCATATACCTACGCAGGAGCAAGATCATGACCACGTCCATAATCATGGCCCTCTATCGGCTCATAATCATGAACATAAACATGAACCCAGACACGAACAGGGGGAGGAAATAAGTTTTCACAGTCATGGTTGGGGTATTCGCCATACCCATCGACTTGACGTTGTTACTCAGAATCGACCTAGCTTGATGGTTCTTCTCGGATTGAGCATCGCAGGTGGGCTATTGCCGGACCCTGCGGCCCTGGCAATTCTGCTTTCGGCCCTGGCCAGTGGCAAAGTAATCCTCGGTTTAGGTACTGTTCTTGTTTTTAGCCTGGGATTCGCAACTACCCTGGTCATTGTAGGGATACTGGCAGCCAAGGTGGGGGAGGCCGTATTGAACTGGCTCAGTGGCCCTTGGGTTGCAAGGGTTCAGATAGGTACCGCGCTGCTCATCGTGGTGGTAGGGGTTATCCTGACCGCTAAGGCCTGGCGTACCGTAAGCGGGTTGCTTTAGTGAGAGGAATAGCCATTCTCAACAGAACAAAGCTGGGATTATTCACCTCCCTCCCTGGGGGCCCTCTTCAATCCGAATATTTTCCGTAACTCCTTTGACTCCTTCCACAGTTTTTATAAGTTCCAGTACTTTAGCTTTGGTGTGTGAATCTTGGACGACCCCTTCTACGTGGACAATAGCCAGTTGGGTTGTTGCCGTTAAATAGTCCTGAGGAGGCGCCCTGAGGGGAACTTCTTCGAGTTTTTCTAAAACTTTCTTTGTAATTATCCTGTCTTCATCAATCTGCTGAGGCGTACGGACCGGTACGCTACAACTTCCAATAACTAATATCCCTAAGATCAAAATCGTTTTAGGGGGAGGATTTTGAAGTCTCATTGGTTAGAGACCAATAACTTAGCCAACTCTGGCTTGATCGGCGGGAAGCATCCCGAGCCATCCACTGATATCGGTATACCATACATTGCCGGCGGCATCGACGGCGAGGTTATAAGGGCGAGCATCCCGGCGGGGAAGACGGAATTCTTTGAGAACCCCATTATGTAAGCGGACCAGGCTATGTCTACGCAGCATACCGAACCAGACAGATCCGTCGGGTGCTATGGCCAGGCCGGTAATCGCGGACTTCTCGTTACCAGGAGCCTGAAACTCGGTGAACTGGTCGTTGGCATAGCGTCCGATTTTACTTGTACGGAACTCCGTGAACCAGACGGCTCCCGTTGTATCCACCGCAATTTCGGTCGGGGTACTACCTCGAGTGGGGACTTCGATTTCGGTCATTTTACCGTCCGGCGAGATCCGTACCAACTTGTTGGCACTTTGGAGAGTGGCCCACACAGTGCCCTGTGCATCTACTGCAACCCCATAGGGGTCTCCTCGGGCAGACTCAAGCTGGTATCGTGTGAACTGGCCATCCTTAAGCCGCGTGATACTATAAGAAGTTGGTTCGGCAAACCAGATAGCTCCATCAGGCGCAACGGCGAGTTTACCTAATCTAGCGATGGGTGTTGAAAGGGAAAAAGAGATCAGTTTGCCTGACTGGGAGATATTTGAAATGGCTCGCGCCGGAACATCGGTAAACCATGCCGAACCATCGGCCGCAACACCTAATCCGACGGGAGCTAAGTTTTGGGAACCCTTGGGAAGTCGCTCGATTTTTCCATTACGAAAGAGCCCAATGGCATCTGAGAACTCAATGGTAAACCACACGGCTCCGTTGGGGGCTATGGCTATAGCCGTTGGAATATCTGTCGAGCGTAACATGGGGTACTCAATGAATTCGGGGTTAGAGAATAACCCAAGACGCCAGATGAAGATTCCCACTCCCAGCAAGAGCGCAATGGAAGCTGCAAGAGCCCAGGTTGGCAGAGATCGTGCACGACGTACAAATTGATAAGGTAGGGAAACCAGCTCATTCATAGTAAAGTCTCCTTGATTAGGATCGAGATAGAGTCGTCGTGTTGACCGCACTTCGAGAGCGTGCAAGCCAACGGACTAGGATAATTCCAAGGATCGTCAAAAGAATCAAGAAGGCAGCGCCGCCTATCAAGCTCACAGGATCGGCACGACTGAGTAATGACCCTCCTTCCATGGCAGTTCTTCTCAATTCGCTGTAAGGAGTCAGGGCATATCCTGCGTAAAGGGTTGCAGGATGGTGTGGGTCTCGCACCAGGGGTCCTGCTTCGAGATGGATAGGTAAATTGCCTTCCATGAGGTTCCAGTTATCTCCGCCATCGGTACTTCGAAACAGACCCCGATGGGTTGTCAACACAATAACGGTCCCGCCTTCAGCAGCGGCAATCCCATGGATGGAAGTATGGGCTTCTGGCAGTGGCCGTCCAATGGGTCGCCAGTTCTCGCCCAGATCCTCACTTGTAAATACCTGATCGGCTGCTGCAGCCCATAATCGATTGGGTTCTGCAGGATCTTGTGAGAAAGCCTGTACACGACCCACAGGGAGTCCAGTATCCCGAGGTTGCCAGTTATGCATTCCATCTGGACTCATCCAAATTCGTCCTCCTACAATTACATAAACGGTTTCTTCAGAATTCGTAACCCCTTGTCCTGGATTCATCCGAGGGATGAGGAGGCCATTTACCGGTCCTTGAGGAAGGCCCTTACCTGCCTCTGACCAAGACCGACCCCGGTCCTCACTTCGCCATAATCCACCGGGTCCTGCTACGTAAATTCTCCCGGTCCCAAACCCCGGTGCGATGGCATAAGCCGGTATTGCGCCCTTGGGCACCGAGGTTTTATACCATTGATTACCGTCTTCGGTTACATAGATTCCCAGGTTGGTTGAAGCGAAGGCACGTTGCCCATCGGCATCAAAAGCCACGGCATAAACGCCTCCGAATAATACCGTTGGGGCTTCTTGAACCCAATCACGCCCACCATTGCGCGAGCGTAATAATTGGGTACTGGTTGCAAGCAATAGGTGATTTACATCGATTGGATTGATAGCCACTCCGAGGGCGTCGGTTAGAAAAAGTCCTGTATTCGCAGGGAACCAGGTCGCCCCGTTATCCCTGGATCGAAATAGACCCCCATAGGCGCTCGGATCGTGGGCACCCGCTTCAGAAAATCCCAGCATAACCATCAGCAAGGAGATGAAAAGCAATATTAGTTTGTAATTGAATGAGTAAAGCGTCCTTACCCCTGCAACGAAGCAATCTCCCAACGTATAGATTGCTTCGCCACTTCGTTCCTTGCAGTGACATCTTACTTCAAGTTGGTATGAGATAACCATCCGTCCTAAATAGGGGACTTAGAGAAGGTAAAAAAACACGAGGAGTCCGGTAAAACCGGACTCCTCGCAACATTTAACCATCTATATCTTACTTTACTTCTTGGGTTTACGAGATTGTTCTCCAGGAGCCAGGGTGATTTCGGCCATACGAGAACCATTGGGACCGACCCATGAATCCTTGGTAAGTGGGTATTTTTCCGTATAAGAGAGGGGTTCATGGGCAGCTACACAATTATCATAACCTCCGGTGATCTTGTAACATTTCTCATAGGCCAGGAACTGTTGAACGGTATCGGTCTGTTGAGGGTTGGCAATCATCCAGTCGCGGATGGCTTCCCAGGAGGAGTAGGCATCACTACCAAACATAAGCTGTCCTCTGGCCGTATTCACCTGCAGGAGTTGAGAACCTGCCGTATGGGCACGATGGGCCGGATGAATAATCAGGCCAGGGGCAATCTCCATCATCCCATCCACAATGACTGCTTTTCCTCTCAGGATCTTACCATAAATCTGATCCAGGGTTAGCGGAGGATAACCACAGGCGGGTGTACGCATACATCCACCGGGATCGGTATTCACTGCTCTGATTTTGGGATGTCCTGGATAGTTAAGGGCCCACTCGATCCCCCGTAGCTCTTCTTTCTGGACATAAAGAACAGCATTGGGAAAATCATCGATTTGACCAGCATGATCCCAGTGACCATGGCCGATAACGATCTTAGTTACATCCTCAGGTTTAATCCCCAGCAGTTTTAACTGTTCCGGAAGCGGTGCCCAGTGATCACTTCCGGTCATCTTTAGATATTCCTGTTGTTTCCATCCCGTATCATAAAGAACTACGTCCTTACCTCCCTTAATGACACCCACATTGACCGGAAGATCTACCGTATTAATACTATTCATCGGATTCTTACTATCCGGAACAAAGGCACGATCAGGCATAAAGGCCCCAAAGGGCACCTTCATAAAACGGCTACTTTCAACCAACCAGACCGAGTAGACTATGGGTGCTTCCTTTTCTTCGGCTCCAAACGCCACGGGACCAAAGGTGGTAGCTACCACAGCCAACCCGAACATCACCAGTAATACAAACCACCCTGCGCTTGTTACCTGCCTCTTTTGCATATTTTCCTCCTGGGATAACCCTTACCTATGAATTTGTAATATCCAAATCTGATATTACAAATCTACGGGTAGGGAGGTTAATCATAGAGTTTTAACGTCTTCGAGAAAGAAGAGGAAAGATCCCTAACTCTCCTCTTCAGGGGTCTCCGATAGAGACACCATCTTTTAAAAGTTTATGACTTTCCACCCTTCCAGGGGAAGGATCTACAAAAATCTATTCCTGAATGCTGCTGGAGGGTTATTTACCCTTCTTTCCGGATAACTAGTTCGGCTTATACTCTCCGGGCCACAATTCACTACTCACTTTGAGCAGAATGGTTGCTGCCTGCTCACTTTGCGCTTGGGCGGCGATTAAATGCTCATCACGACCGTCATCGAATACTTTGGTCATTTCTGTAATAGAATCTTGATAAAGCTTCACGGCTTTTACATAATTCCAGTGAATCTTTTCCATGGATGCCGGGGGTTCTATTTGGCGAAGCCGAAAAGCCGCCTTTTCAAAATTCTCGGCGACCGGTTTGAGCTTAGATTTCAGGGTATTTCGATCGATTTCTCCTAACTTGTAGTAAAGACCGGCAAATGTCATACTGACCGCGCTGAGTTTTACATCACTGTGAATAGGCCATAATGCCGAGGCATACGCTTCTTCCGCTTCAGTAAAAGCCGGTCGCAAAGGTTCGATTATGGTTCCTACATTATTTGTCGTAGCAACATTTATCTCGCGCAGGGCAGCAAAGGTTACCAGGCCGATGAGTCCGAACATAACCAAACCCGTTAAGAGTACTTTTGCATTCGGTAAACGCATCATCCAGGTTTGGTAAGGTACTTTTATGTTGGAATTCATCACAGACTTTACTCCTTTGAAAAAGGTTGGTCAAACAGAGGATTCTTATGGACCCACTAACCAACTTTGACTACATCAAAGTTGGACCCCTTGTCAAGCTCAAAATAAAAATTTTTAAAAAATTTTTTTATACAACAAAAATCCCCAGAGTAACCTTTTTTCGGTCATTTATCTATCCTTAGATGGCCATGG
>JAUQPW010000084.1:6370-26556 GCA_030550175.1 bacterium | reverse complement strand
CCCGACCCCTCTCCCACGCTGCGGGAGAGGGGAACCAGCAGGTCTCCAGGCCAGCTTCCCAGGTAACCCCTCTCCCGAAGCTTCGGGAGAGAGGTGTAGGGGTGAGGGAAAAATGGTTATTCAACTATATAATGCTTTCATAGGGAAACACTTTAAATCCTCCTTCTTTCTTTTTATTTATCTATTCGGTGGTTTTCGCTTGACCCTATTTTTTCTTAGCACATAATTTTCTTAAAACTGAATTTTTTCCGGTCAGAAAGAAAACCCCTTGCCATCAGGGTATAAAATCTAGAGGAGAGATAGATATGTTTAAACGACTTTTTATTGCTTTACTTTTCGTCGGAGGTCTACCCGGTCTTACGCTTACGTTTGCCCAACAGGATACCGCTCAGTTTAACAAAAACCCGGAACCCCTCAAGCTTTTGAGTATTACTCCTTCTGGAGAAGATGTTCCGGCCAGCCGGCAGATCGTGTTTCAATTCAATCGCCCGGTCGTACCTGTGGGTCGGATGGACCGGAAAGCTGAAGAGATTCCTATTACCATCGAGCCAAATCTGGCCTGCGAATGGCGGTGGTTAAATACCTCTGCTTTAGCCTGTCAGTTGGGAGAGAGAACAGTGATGGCTCCTGCTACACATTATAAAATAACCGTACGGCCTGGGATCAAAACCGAAGATGGTTCTACTCTGGCGGAAGAAGTCATCCATACCTTTATCACCCAACGTCCGAAAATTATCAATACCTGGTTTCAGACCTGGAAATCTCCAGGGACTCCGGAGATTCGGATTACCTTTGATCAACCTGTTACCCAGGATTCCGTAGCCCGGCATATGTACTTTCAGACAGAGGAAGGTCAACGCAAAGCCTTGAGTGCTACGGAACCTCAGGACTCTGAACAGAATAGGGAGGAGGAAGCCCTCCTGGAGGAAGGGCCGGGTGGCGAACAAATTATCCGGGAAGCTCCGGATCGAAAAGGTCTGGATTGGGTGGTAAGCCCTCTTGAGGAACTACCGCAAGATGCCCGTATAGAACTTTATGTAGAACCCGGTATTGTATCTAGGTTAGGACCTGAACCCGGAATCGAGAATCGGCTGGTGGTTGAATTCTATACCTTTCCCTCCTTTCGTTTCCTGGGTGTGCGCTGTACAACCAACCAGGGGGAGGAAATAAAGATTCCGACCACCGGGGACCCGGCCCTTCAGAAATCTGAGACATCGGGTGCAGGGGGAACTTCTTCTATGAAATGTAATCCCCTGAAGGGTGTCCGTCTGGCGTTTTCCTCTCCGGTCATCAAAGAAGCCGTCAAGACGGGTTTACAGGTGACTCCGGATCTGGCGGGTGGTCGAAAAGATTATGATCCGTGGGAAAGTATTGCTTCCTACTCCCGTTTATCCCAGCCCCATCAGAAAGGAGCTGAATATGAGATTTACCTGCCTGGCATTCTGAAAGCCAATGCTGTTTATCATCTCCAGGCTGATCCGGATCAAATCAAGGATGAATTCGGACGTCCACTCAGTGAAGCTATCTCTATGAAGTTCGCTACCAACCATCGACCGCCCCATTATCACCTGGAACATCCTATTTCTGTTTTAGAGAAAAATGTCGAAACCCACGTACCCCTCATCATAACCAATCTAGATGCCATCCATCTGAGTTACGAAACCTTAACCGTCCAGGGTAAAAAACCGGAACAGAAGAAAACCCTCACCCCTTATAAGGCGAGGAATATCGCCTACCCCTTCCCCCTCAAGATGCGGGAATTGATTCCCGGTGGTTCTGGAGCCATCCAGGGAACTTTGAAGACCACTCCCTCTGTTACCGACGAGGAAGGCAAGCCGCGTTGGTTCTTTTCCCAGGTCACACCCTTTGATGTTCATGTCAAGATAGGGCACCATAACACCCTAGTTTGGGTCACACGATTTGATACTGGATTACCTGTGGAGGGGGTTCGTGTACAGGTTTATGAGGATCAATTCGGCTCCTTCGCAGAGAACCCGAAAATACTTGCAGAAGCCGTAACCAATGCAGACGGTATTGCCATGCTGGCCGGTACAGGCAAGCTAGACCCGGAATTGAAGTTAATCGATCGATGGAACTATTTTCAACCCCATCTGTTTGTACGTGTTCAGAAAGATGATGACATGGCTCTAGTCCCTCTGATTTATGATTTCCAGGTCCAATCTTATGGCACCCATGAGGAATATATCTATGCCGATATGAGGCGCCGTTATGGGCATATTCAGGCCTGGGGAACGACGGCGCAGGGAATCTATAAGGTCGGAGACACGGTGCAGTATAAATTCTATGTACGGGATCAAAGTAACGAACATTTTATCCCGGCTCCTCGTCAAGGATACTCCTTACAGGTCATAGACCCCACCGGCAAGGTAGTACACGAGGTTAAGGAACTGGTTCTATCTGACTTCGGAGCCTATGACGGTGAATTTCTGTTGCCCCAAACCGGGGCGGTCGGTTGGTATCGCTTCGTTTTATCTGCCGCCTTTAACCCGAAGCAACCCGATGATAAAATGTCTTGGGAACCGATGCGGGTGTTGGTTAGTGACTTTACACCGGCTCCTTTTCGGGTAACCACCGATCTGAACGGAGCACTATTCCAACCGGGGGATACAGTTCAGGTAACGACACAGGCTAAACTCCATGCCGGTGGCCCCTATGCAAATGCCCCGGCGCGTATTACGGCTTTTGTACGAGGTCGTCCTTTAATACCCCAAGACCCGCAAGCCAAAGGCTTTTATTTTGATGTTTCCCAGGGGGCGGATACCGAAACCTTATATCAAACCGAAGGTTTTGTAAATGATCAGGGAGTTCTGGAGACTCAATTTACTGTTCCTCAGGCCCGGATTCTCTACGGTCAGTTAAATGTTGAAAGTACCGTACGAGATGATCGGGGGAAAGACATAGCCAATGTTGCAACGGCCAGCTATGTCGGTCGGGATCGCTACGTAGGTATCCATCAGGCAGACTGGGTGTTAACCGCCGGTAAACCCGCCCAACTCCAGGCACTGGTTGTTAATGAACAGGGGATCGTTGTGGCCGGTACAGAAATTCAAATCAAAGTGGAACATCTTCAGACCAAAGCTGCCCGGGTCAAAGGAGCCGGTAATGCCTATTTGACGAATTACGTCCATGAGTGGATCTCCGTCGCCGACTGTAAACTTGTTTCGGAAACCAAACCGGTTGTCTGTGAATTTACACCTCCGGCCCCCGGGACTTACAAAATGACGGCCGGTATCCTGGATACTAAAGGCCGTAAGCATAGCAGTAGCACCGAACGCTGGGCTGTCGGCAAAGGAGAAGTATTATGGGAAACCACCCCAGGAAATACTCTGAATATCTTTCCCGAGAAGAACGAATACAAAGTCGGCGAAACCGCCCGCTTCCTGGTTCAGAACCCTTATCCGGGAGCCAAGGCCCTTATCACAATAGAACGTTACGGGGTCCAGAAAAGCTGGATCGAGACTTTTAACGATAGTGCCGTGATGGTTGAATTTCCTGTCGGCCCTGATCAGATCCCGGGCTTTTATTTATCGGTGGTCATTCTCTCACCACGGGTAGATAAACCCCTGGATGAAAATCAGGTGGATCTGGGCAAACCTGCTTTCCGCATGGGATATGTTCAGGTACCGGTGAAGGATACTTATAAGGAGCTCCTGGTCGAGGTCAAACCCCGACAGGAAGTGTATAAACCCCGTGAAGTGGCTACAGTCGATCTATATGTTCGTACCCGTGCAGGAACGACCGGTCAGTCGCCTTTACCACCCATAGAGCTTGCGGTGACCGTGCTTGACGAAGCTGTATTTGATTTGCTTAGGCATGGAAAAGCTTATTTTGATCCCTACAACGGCTTTTATTATTTAAACCCTCCCGATCCCCTCGATTTGAGAAATTACAACCTGCTTACCCAGCTGATCGGCCGACAAAAGTTTGAGAAGAAGGGGGCCAATACCGGTGGAGACGGGGGACTGGGCCTGGATTTGCGTTCTGTATTTAAGTTCGTCAGCTACTGGAATCCATCTCTTAAGCCCGATGCCGATGGCAAAGCAACCATTCAATTCAAGCTTCCGGATAATTTGACCGGCTGGCGGGTATTTGTCCTGGCAGTAACACCCGAAGATCAGATGGGACTGGGGGATGGCCGTTTCAAAGTTAACCAGGCTACGGAGATACGTCCCGCCCTCCCCAACCAGGTTACCGAAGGAGATAATTTCCAGGCCGGCTTCACCATTATGAACCGTACTGACATGAAACGAACCCTGGAGGTTACCATTACCGCGGAAGGTCCCATTCAGGCGACTGAGCCTGTGCATCACCGGTTGGAGGCTGAACCCTACAAACGCTATGTGGTTAGAATTCCCCTACAAACCGTACGCGAGGGTGAAATCAAGTTCCGGGTACTTGCAGGAGATAAGGTGGATCGAGATGGTTTAGAAGTTTCTTTAACGGTACGTAAACGCCAGGCCCTGGAGGCGGTAGCCACCTACGGTACAACGATTTCCAATGAAGTTAAAGAGACCCTCGAGTTTCCCAGGGATATACGTACAGATGTCGGTTATGTGAGTGTTGTAGCTGCGCCTACGGTCCTGGGTCATTTAGAAGGGGCCTTTCAATATATGCGGGATTATCCTTATATCTGTTGGGAACAGATCCTTTCCAGGGGGGTAATGGCTGCCCATTATCGCCACCTTAAGCCCTATCTCCCGGATACTTTCCACTGGGAGGAGAGTCAGGGTTTACCGGAACGGACCCTCCAACTGGCCGCCAACTATCAGGCCCCCAATGGAGGGATGACCTATTATATCCCGCAGGATGAATATGCAAGTCCTTATCTGAGTGCTTATACGGCTCTTGCTTTCAACTGGTTACGGGCCGGGGGTTACCAAATTCCACAACAGGTCGAAGGCCCCCTCCATAACTACCTACTTGAACTCCTGCGTAAAGATGTAATGCCGGACTTTTACTCTAAAGGGATGGCCTCTACAGTTCGTGCCGTGGCCCTTGCAGCCCTGGCCGGTCACAATAAAATCAATCTCTCCGATTTGCTACGCTATCAGGGCCATGTCCGTGAGATGAGTCTGTTCGGTAAAGCCCATTACCTGATCGCCTTGACTCAGGTCCCCGGCACACCGAACCTGCAGTCTCAGGTCGTGAATATGATCCGGGCCCATGCCCATGAAACGGGGGGCAAATTGATTTTCACAGAAACCCTGGATGACGGTTTCCAGCGTATTCTGGAATCCTCTCTGCGAGCCCAGTGTTCAATTCTCAGTGCCTTCCTGGCCTATGAAGATCGAAAAATAGAAGCAGGTTCGAAATCCACCCTCATCGGAGATATACCGTTCAAACTCGTCCGCCTGATTACCCAGACCCGCAAAAACCGGGGTCATTGGGAAAATACCCAGGAAAATATGTTCTGTATGAACGCCCTGGTTAATTTCAGCCGGATCTATGAGAAGGATAAACCCAAACTGACGTTACAGGCCTTTCTAGATAATGAAAAACTCGGTCAGGCCCAATTTCAGGATTTTAGAGATCAACCTGTAGATTTTCAACGCCCCCTTCAACCCGGCGATCCGGGCCGCAAGGCTACTATTACCTTAGATCGGGAAGGCACGGGTCGCATCTACTACGCAACCCGGCTGTTTTATTCTCCTTCTGAACCGAAAGTACAACCCATTAACTCCGGCATTGAAGTCTATCGAGAATACAGCGTAGAACGTAACGGTTCCTGGGTCTTACTCCAAAGCCCCATGCAAATTAAAACCGGTGAACTCGTTCGGGTTGATTTATATATCTCCCTTCCCGCCGCCCGTAATTTTGTAGTGGTGGAGGATCCGGTCCCCGGAGGCCTGGAACCCGTCAACCGGGATCTCGCGACGGCTTCTACTGTAGATGCAGCCAAAGCCACTTTTACATACCCTAAGGATTCTTTCTTTTTCCGATATGATGACTGGAGATATTTTGGCTATACCCTCTGGAGCTTCTATCATCGGGAATTTCGCCACCATGCTGTGCGTTTCTATTCAGAGTATCTACCGGCCGGGCGATATGTGTTATCCTACGTAGCCCAGGCTATTGCACCCGGTGAGTTTACGGTTATGCCTCTACACGCGGAAGAAATGTATGACCCCGACGTTTTCGGACAAGGGGTACCGGCTACGTTGCGGGTGGATGTGGCTCCGTAATGATCTGAATTTTATAGGGGTATGGGAGTAGGGAAGTGTGGGAGTATGGGAGTATGGAAGCGTGAGAGTATGAGAGAATTTACTCCCATACTCTTCCCTACCTCCATACCCCTTTTTATATGGACAATGGATAAACGAAAAATATTTTTCTCCCTGGTTATCCTTTTGCTGGCTATCGGCTTGTTTATCTGGAAAACGTGGGTTGACCTGCTTCCTCTGCCGGAATCCCTTACTCCGGATACGTCAAGTCTCCGTAGGGTTCAGGTTTTAGACCGTCGAGGCAGCCCGCTTTCGATTACTTTCCAGAATCCCTGGAATCTCCACCACATAATCCCCCTCCATGAGATTCCTCCCTTTCTCCAACAGGCCTTTATCCTGGCCGAGGACAAGCGGTTTTATTTACACAAGGGTGTGGACTGGAAGGCCCGGCTGCATGCATGGGTTCAAAACCTGAAAGCATTTCGGACGGTACGTGGAGCAAGCACCCTAACCGAACAGGTAGTCCGCATGCTGCATCCGCGTCCACGTACCCTATGGTCTCGCTGGCTGGAGGGGATTGAAGCATTAAGGCTGGAAAAACGGTTTTCCAAAGCTGCCATCTTGGAGTTTTACCTTAATCAAGTTCCCTATGCCCGTCAACGACGGGGTGTAGCTCAGGCTGCGTACGACTATTTTGATCGGGATCTGGATACGCTCAGTGCCAAGGAGATGCTGGCATTGGCCATATTGGTACGGGCACCCAGTCGATTGGATTTGAATCGGGGTACGGATCAAATTCAAAAGCCCCTTACCCGGCTGGCCCATCGTATGTACGCGGAGAAATTGATCTCTACCGAGGTGTACCAAAATATTCTCCAGGAGAAGCTGGTACTTAGAGAGCCTACTCTTCCGGTTCAGGCAGGCCATTTTATACAATATGTCCGTCATCTAGATCTCCCAACCTCCAGCTTACAAAATGGACGTCTGCATACCACTCTGGATGCTTCGCTTCAGAAACGGGTCCAGGAGATTCTGGATCAACGACTTCTGACTTTGCGCTCCCAACAGGTAACCGATGGGGCTATTCTGGTCGTGGATCATCTTTCAGATCAGGTACTGGCCTGGGTCAATGGAGGTACATTTTCGGCCGACACGGCCGGAAGTCAGATCGATGCGATCCTTACACCCCGACAACCCGGGTCGACGTTGAAACCTTTCCTTTATGCCATGGCCCTGGAAAAGGGTTGGACGGCGGCAACATTGATCAAAGACTCTCCCCTGTCACAACCTGTCGGCCTGGGACTCCACAATTTCCACAATTACAGTCAACAATATTACGGACCTCTCCGGCTCCGGGAGGCTTTGGGGAACTCCCTCAATATCCCGGCGGTACGGACGATTCAATTTGTAGGAGTCCGGTCCTTCCTGGAGCGCTTACATGAACTCGGTTTCTCCAGTTTAACCCGATCTTCAGATTTTTATGGGGAGGGTCTGGCACTGGGTAATGGAGAAGTCACTTTATTTGAATTGGTTCAGGCTTATGCCACTCTGGCTCGAGGAGGGGTATTTCGCCCCCTGAAGGTACTCCTTGAAGAAATAGTTCCAGCCGAACCTCCTCGACGGATATATAGCAAAGAAGTCAGCTCGCTCATTGCTGACATTCTTTCCGATCCCCAGGCCAGACAGTTGGAATTTGGGGAGGGTCATTTGTTACGATTCCCGGTTCAGACGGCTGTAAAGACCGGTACTTCTACCGATTATCGAGATGCCTGGGCCATAGGTTTCTCTTACCGTTATACGGTAGGGGTGTGGATGGGGAATCTGGATCGTCGATCCATGGATACGGTTACCGGATCTACAGGTCCGGCCCTTGTATTACGTGGGGTATTTGCCGAACTTAACCGGTATGAAGAATCCCGACCTCTTTTCCGAAGTCCTCAATTTACCCCTGTTAAAATTTGTCGTGTGAGTGGACAGCTGGCAACTCCTAATTGCCCGACCCTTTTGGAATGGTTTGAGCCCCATAAAAAACCTACGCAACTCTGCCCTTTGCATTCGGCTCCATCCTGGGAAGTGAAGGAAACCATTGATGAACCAGAAAGAACCCCAGACAAAGAGGAAATAACCCTGGTAAAGCAAGAAATGAAACCAGTCGAGAACAACCCGGAGCTTATCTACCTGTTACGTCCGACCCCTGGGCTCCAACTGGCTATGGATCCCCGGATTCCCGATGAGCTGGAAGCCTTTCCTTTCCAGTTACCCGAAGGAATTCAAGCCGTAAAAGTAGATTGGATCGTGGATAGGCAACTGGTAGGTTCGACTTCCCAGGGGGAACGCCAGTTTCTATGGCCCCTGTCCCGGGGAATCCACAAAGCTCAGGCCAGGGTGTGGTTGAAAGAACAAACCGATCCCGTTGAAACCCCTGAGGTGGAATTTGTAGTGAAGTAGAAAAACAGGATATCTTACGGAATCTAAGGCCAGATTGTGTTTTATAAGGCAGGGGACGGATTTCCCATCTACCCCTCTGTAAGGGTAGCAGGGAAACCAGTGAATATAAAAGATATCATTAAAAGATAGAGCCTGTGGGCATAAACCATCTACCGACCGCCCACAGGCTTCTGTTTTTTACTTCAGGCTATTCTCTGCAATTAGGTGATATGGGCTCCTTGGGTTTCCACGTAAACGGCATAGAGGGACTGGCTGGCCGTCATGAATAGTCGATTTCGATAGGTACCTCCGAACACCAGGTTGGAGCATATTTCAGGCAATCTTATGATTCCGATTCGCTCCCCATTGGGGGCAAAGATATGCACCCCGTCGTAGCCGTCACCGACCCAGCCCATACCGGCCCAAACATTACCATCTACATCGGCCCGGATACCGTCGGCAAAACCTGCTTTGCCTTCATAGGCCGTTGATGCAAATTCTTTGCCATTGGCCAGCTTGACGTTATCCACTACATCCCAGACTTTGATGTTTTTAGGAGCATCGGGATAATGGGAGGCCCCGGTATCAGCGACATACAGTTTTTTATAATCTGGAGAGAAGCATAAGCCGTTGGGTTTAAAAATCTCGTCGGTGACCTTCTCGACATTTCCAGATTTGGGATCGATCCGATAGATCGCTTCCTTTTGAAAGGGCTGAGGAGAGCCGGTATTTGCTTTGCGCCAGTTACTTTCGTAGCCGATCAGAGCCCCATAACCTGGATCGGTAAACCAAATCCCGCCGTCTGGATGGACTACAATATCATTGGGGCCGTTGAGGGGTTTCCCATTGGCCTTATCGGCAAGGACCGTGATGGACCCGTTATTCTCATAGCGGACCACGCGCCGTGTCCCGTGCTCGCAGGCAAGTTGCCTGCCTTGCCAATCGAAGGTATTGCCGTTGCTGTTATTAGAAGGATATCGAAATCTGCGAGAAACATGACCGTCTTCCTCAATCCAGCGGAGTTGCTCATCATTGGGGATATCACTCCAGATCAAATAACGACCAACCCCATTCCAGGCCGGACCCTCTGCCCAAAGGGTACCGGTATAGAGCCTTTGAATCGGCGTGTTACCTATCTTGGCTTTGAACCGTTTGTCAAGGGCAACAATATCCGGATCGGGATAACGTGTGGGTTCTGCCTCCGGACCAAAATTTCGAGCAAATGCCACAGGATCCATGGAAGTAATGGCGGCTATAGCCGCTGCCGCCTTCATAAAAGCCCGGCGTGTCATGAGCTTGCGTTCTTGCTGCTCATGCAGAATTTCTTCTCTATCTTTTTTCATCGCTATACCCTCCTCTGTTTTTTAATTCGGGGTTCCTGCCTGTATTTAGCAGGACGATTTATTTATCTACCCCATAACTCTTATAAAAAATATTATAAATAAAGCAAGTAAGGGGTAATCAGTATCATACAGCAACAGTTACCCCCGATATAACCATTGCTGGTATTTTAGGGTATTTAAGGAGTGAAAGAAAGTCAAGAAGATTTAAAAGAAATTTACTTGCGTCTCGATATAAGCGAGATGTATCGCTTGGTCGGTCTTTTAGCCTCAACGGAGCGGTCTGTTTGTACAAAGGGGAATCCTCTACATAGGCCTGTTTGTCAGGTAGACAGGTCACTCCCTCAGAGGCCAGTTGTTGGAGGGTAGGTATAACTATCAACAGGCTCCTCTTACGGGGTTATTCTGATATCGAAACTTCAGAAAGGAACTTTAAGATTCCAACATAAACCGCATGATCACTTTTCCGATTCTGATTTCAGCTCCAGGCTCCAATTTGACTTTTTTTATGGAAGTTTCATTCACATAGGTACCGGTGCTGCTGTTGGCATCTTCGATATAATAACGTTCCTTGTCATAGTGGATGATGGCATGTCGGTCGGAAATATCCGGCATGTCCGCAGGAAAACGGATATCTGCCAGGGGGCTTCGGCCCAGGATGGTTTTATGAAAGATCAGACTAAACTTCTTCCCTTTCATGGGTTCCCCACTTAAAACTTCCAGGAATGCCGTTGGTTTACCGGTTGGAGGTCTCAAGGAACCGGGTTTTTCATCTCTGGCCCTTAATTCTGGGTTTTTTTCCTTCTTCACCCGCCTGCCTTCACCCTTTCTTTTACTAAGAGAAGCAGACGACAAGAGTTTTTCGGGAGTTTTTCCGGATTTCTTGGAAGAAGGTAAAACTTTTGGTTCTTGGGCTGGTTTAATTTCTTGTTGGATAACGGGGGGAAGCGGATCTATAGCAAACTGGGTTGCAAGACTTCTATCCTCAACAAAAGAAATAGAAATAGGAGTGGTGATGAGTTTATACCCTTTTTCCAGCACCCATTGATTCAATTGATTAATCAACTGTTCTTGAAGACGGGGCAGTGTCGGGGAAAGTTGTTGAAAATTTTTTGGATGCAATCGAATTTTATAGGCATGGGGAACATAGGTTTCTTTAGGTAATATCCATCTATATCTTTCCATGTGTTCTTCCAGGGCTTTTTTGAGCTGCTCGGGGTGAAACTCAGATTTACCGGATATCCGTAAGAGAATTTTCTTTAAAAAGTTCTTCATATTTTATGGCGCGTCCTTTACGATTAAGGCCTGAGTAGAAAAGTTAAATCGAATAAAATGCTAGCAAAAGTTATACCCAATCTTTTATAATCCGTCAAGCTTTTTCTATTAGAAAAGGTTGTTTCGAGAGAAAATAAAAGTTGACTTTCCCCCTTTGGGCTTCATATAATTCATAGAGATTTATCCACCTAGACAGAAATCCACAGGACTGTAAGGATAAGACCGTAAGTGACAAAGCCACAGACCTTTGCAAAGACCCGGCAGGGGACGGAGAAGGTTTCAGGTTCTTTTGATCTCGAGGAAGGACCGGGTTGATACCTCGTCGGTCTTGAGGGTTTGGTGGCTTTGGAGCGGGAAAAACGGAAAATGAAAAATCCTAAGATAGCTATTGTAGGGGGTGGCCTGGCCGGACTCATGTCTGCTATTAAGCTGGCCGAGAAAGGATATGCTCTGAGTCTTTTTTCCCTGGTACCGGTCAAACGTTCCCATTCGGTGTGTGCCCAAGGAGGGATTAATGCCGCCAAGAATCTCAAGGGGGAGGGAGATTCTCCCTGGCAGCATTTTGAGGATACCGTGTATGGAGGGGATTTTTTAGCGAATCAGCCTCCGGTCAAGGGAATGTGTGAAGCGGGCCCTGGAATTATCGATCTGCTGGACCGCATGGGAGTAATGTTTAATCGAACCCCGGAAGGTTTGATCGATATGCGCCGATTTGGCGGGACTAAATATAATCGGGCAGCTTTTGCAGGAACAACTACCGGCCAGCAGCTTTTATACGCTTTGGATGAGCAGGTACGTCGGTATGAAGCGGCCGGACTAATTAAAAAATATGAGGGTTGGGATTTCTTATCCGCTGTAATCGATGAAGCGGGAATTTGTCGGGGACTCTGTGCCATGAACTTAACAACCCTGGAAGTTCGAACTTTTCCGGCAGACGCAGTTGTTCTGGCCACCGGAGGGATCGGGTATATTTTCGGTAAAAGCACCAATTCCATTATTTGCAATGGAAGTGCCGCCAGCGCCGTTTATCAACAGGGGGCTTATTATGCCAATGGTGAGTTTATCCAGATCCATCCTTCGACCATCCCCGGAGAGGATAAACTTCGGCTCATTTCGGAATCCGTTCGGAGCGAAGGAGGACGGCTATGGACGTATAAAGATGGAAAGCCCTGGTATTTCCTGGAAGAATGGCACCCAGAGTATAAAAATCTGGTCCCTCGAGACATTGCCTCCCGGGCTATTTATAAAGTCTGTTACGAGTTAAAGCTGGGGATCGAGGGGAAAAATCTGGTTTACCTGGATATCACCCATCTGGATCCCAAACTTATCGAGACGAAACTGGGAGGAGTGGTGGAAATCTACCAGAAGTTTATGGGAGAAGACCCCCGGAAGGTTCCCATGAAGATCTTTCCCGGCATGCATTATTCCATGGGAGGACTCTGGGTAGATTATAATCAGATGACAAATATCCCGGGGCTCTTCGCCGTAGGGGAATGTGAATATCAATATCATGGGGCTAATCGATTAGGAGCTAATTCCCTTTTATCCTGCTTTTACGGAGGAATGATCATCGGAAGATCTGTCGTGGAATATACAACCGGGTTACAATCCGGGGTAGATAGTGTTCCCTCTACTGTATTTGAGCGTGAACTGAAACGTCAGCAGCAAATAAACGATCAACTCCTCCGATCTGCCGATGGTCCTGAAAATCCTTATCAAATCCACAAAGAAATGGGAGAGTGGATGACCGAGCATGTAACCGTTATTCGCTATAACAAGAACCTTCAAGAAACCGATCATAAACTCCAAGAACTCCTGGATCGATATAAAAAGATCGGATTAAACGATCGCGGGAACTGGGCAAATCCTTCCCTTCCCTTTGCACGTCAGTTATACAACATGCTTCAACTCGCCCGTGTCATTACCATCAGTGCACTGGCCCGTAACGAAAGCCGGGGAGCCCATTATAAACCTGAGTTCCCCAACCGGGATGATGAAAACTGGCTCAAAACTACCAAGGCCCGCTTTACCCTTCATGGACCCGAATTAAGCTATGAACCGGTGGATGTATCGTTAATTAAACCGAGACCGAGGACATATTAACCCTACCATCCATTAACCATAAACGGATAATAACCCATTTCCTCTTGCTCATGGATACAAAGACGGTACATTTAAAAATTAAACGACAAAGGAGACCTGATGAGGCGTCCTATTGGGAGGAATTTGAAATTCCTTATCGACCCAATATGAACGTGATTATAGCCCTGCAAGATATTCAGAAAAATCCGGTTACCCGGCAAGGACAGAAGACAACCCCGGTCGTCTGGGATTGTAATTGTTTGG
The DNA here is from genome assembly GCA_030550175.1 of bacterium. GTDB lineage: Bacteria > Moduliflexota > Moduliflexia > Moduliflexales > JAUQPW01 > JAUQPW01. Next base: position 12,986 of record JAUQPW010000084.1, on the reverse strand, counting down.
AAGAAGTCTGCGGGGCCTGTTCGATGATCATTAACGGTCAGGTCAGACAGGCCTGTTCGACTTTGATCGATAAACTCCATCAACCCATTGTCCTGGCACCCATGACCAAATTCCCGGTTATTCGAGACCTGCTGGTGGACCGGAGCCGCATGTTCGAGAGTCTAAAAAAAATAAAAGGCTGGATTCCCATTGATGGGACCTATGATCTGGGACCAGGGCCTAGAATGGCCGAATCTGAGCGGCGCAAGGCCTATGAGTTTTCCCGCTGTATGACCTGTGGATGTTGCCTGGAGGTCTGTCCCCAGGTGAATCCCTTATCTGAATTTATGGGCCCGGCTGCATTAGGTCAGGTCCGGTTATTTAATGCCCACCCAACCGGACAAATGAATAAAGCAGAACGGTGGGAAGCTATTATGGGACCCGATGGTATTGCCAATTGTAGTAACGATCAAAATTGTGTAAAAGCCTGTCCGAAAAATATTCCTTTAACCGAAGCCATTGCAGAGCTTAACCGGGACCTGACGTTCTACGGTATTTTAGGATTATTGAGGAGATAACCGACTTGATCGGTGTAAGGATTCTGGATATCCAACGACAGATGAGCAAGTCAATCCATCAGAAATTGTAAAAATTGAAATGATTCCCATGAACGGCCGATTCACCGTAGAAGCTACAAAGTAAAGAAGCATTGAAACCTGGAAAAACAGGTTCTTCGTACTTTTGTAGTAGACTACCTCTGAAAGCCTATGTCTCGAAAAACCATAGATCCCAAACGAATACCTCCGGGTCAAACAGTTACGGAGAAATTTCCTGTACTTCATGTAGGTTCTATCCCAACCTTCGATGAAAAAACCTGGGACTTCCGGGTGGCCGGACTTGTAGAAAACCCGATACGACTGACCTGGAATGAGTTTCTTCAACTTCCCAAAGTAACTATTATCAGTGATTTCCATTGTGTAACGACCTGGAGTCGCTTCGATAATGTCTGGGAAGGGGTCAGTTTCAGATATATGGCGGATCTGGTTAAACCGAAACCAGAAGCCCGGTACGTTGTAACCGGGGATGGAAGGGGTTATACCGCCAATCTCCCCCTGGAGGTTTTGATGGATGAAGATGTTCTGTTTGCTTACAAACACGACGGTCAACCCTTAGCTCCTGAGCATGGAGGCCCCCTTCGATTGGTGGTTCCTAAAAGGTATGCCTGGAAATCTACCAAGTGGGTCAGAGAGGTTCGCTTTCTCAAGGAAGACGAACCGGGTTATTGGGAGGTTAGAGGTTATAGTAATACCGCTGATCCCTGGACAGAAGATCGCTTCGGCCAGGGTTGGTAAGATGAAGATATAGGATATGTAACCTACGGGGATACGGGGACAGGGAGGTTATTTCCTCGTCTCCGTGTCCTCGCATTGTCTATGACTTATGTCCCCGCGTCAGAAATTTTATCGTGGATTGGCGGGTACCCATACCTGATGTTGTGGAATCCATTGGCCATTCACCCACTGACCGGGAACTGTAACCCAATAGCCGGCACCTGGGTTGTAAGTAGAATAACCTAAAGTCGGATTACCATATTGACCGTATCTCTGCTGATCATATTTATCCATGGCATTTCCGATCACAGCTCCAGTTAACCCACCAAGTGCCGTACCAATTAAAGTACTCTGTGTATCATGGCCAATGGCCTGTCCAGCTAGAGCTCCAGCTCCAGCACCTATGGCAGCTCCGGTTTCTGTGCGATACCCGGCACAACCCGCCGTCCACAACAAAAGACCTAGAACCAGTAAAATTAAACCTGGCTTTTTCATGTTAGCTCATCTCCTTTTTCTTAGATGCTAGAAAAGCCTTAGCCTAACTGGATCATTTTAATCTTTGGCTTCTCTAACTCTAATTCCTATATTAATATAAGCTATTATTTCCAACCGGCAAGGAGTATACCATCCATCGAGATTTACCTCTCCAAAGAGGGAAGACGTTGCCAAAATAAAAAAGTTGCAAAAAATCTTGAAATCCCCCTAAAAAAAATCTTCATGGTGGATACGAAATTCCCATTGACAAAACCTATTTTATAAGGAAAATCCAGGAATAAAAAACCAAATTCGTCCACGTCTTGTTTCCAGATCGGAACTTCAAGAATGGTAACTCGAGGAGCCCAACTTTTTTCACATTCTTAAGCACGGGCCCTGCCTGGAACCGAGAATAGAAAAGAATGAAAGAATTTGCATGCTGAATTTAGAGTCTATTCCAAGCTCATTTCATAGCTTTTTCCTGGGAAGTTATAGCCTGACTGTGGCAAGTATTTTTTTCTTTAGCTTTATTGTATTCTTCGGTCAGGGGAGCTTTATTTCCCGGCTTAAATTTATGTTATTATCGATCCTGGTCTGGTTTACCCTGTTTATAGGCTTCTACCCCCTAGTTAGAGATAACTTCCAACTGAATCGTTACTTTGAACTGTACCTGGTTTCTTATTTGTTTGCATTTATTTTCATGCTCCATCAGGTCAATTATCGAAATTATGCACTTTTTCCCCTGATAACTTTACTGAATGGGACCGGACTTCTCTTACTCTATCGCTTGAGTTATTTTTCTCATCTGGATATGCAAAAAGAGTTCAGCAAACAGGCTTTATTTTCGGCAGTCGGACTTTTCTTTATGGTTTTAACTACCTGGACCCTTAAAGTAACCCTGCAGGTGGATGTACATAGGGATAGCTTTGCCTTGTTAAAACCTCCCAAACTGAATCTAGTCCTGGGCTGGATCATTAACCACCTGATATTTAATAACTTTGTGTCTTATCACTACTGGCTCATTATCACGCTTATTTTATTGGCGATTCCCATTATCTTCGGAACAGGGATGCGGATTACGGTAAGTGGAATTCAGTTTCAGCCCAGTGAGTTTGTTAAAGTTACGTTTATTTTTTACCTTACCTATCATTTGGTTAAATATCGAGAAAAGATCGGAGGATGGGAAACACCCCTTCGCCAACGGTTGGGATTCCTGATCTTTCCCCTGATCACCTTATCTTTGCCTTTTGTTGGCTATGTTCTCCAAAAGGATTTTGGACCTCTGATGCTTTATTCGTTGGTGTTGATGGCCATGTTCTTTGTGGGAACATCTCGGGTATTTGAGGTTGCTTTCATTCTAAGTCTTTTTACTCTGATTATTTACGTGTATAATACTTTCTCTCCGGTTATTAATGCCGTTATACCAAAATACGCTTCGATTATTGTGGACCGGATCAATATCTGGCAAAATCCCTGGTTACACACAAAGGGGGAGCAAATTGTTCGCTCTTTATGGGCCATTAAAGAGGGAGGGCTCTGGGGAACAGGCCTGGGAGCCGGACATCCTGAATTTTTTCCCTCTGAGGTTCAGCATGACTTTATTTTTACCTTAATGACCCACGAATTAGGTCTGTTAGGAGGTTTCTTGATTATCCTGGCCTATATCGGTTTTTGTCTTTTGGGGATCCGAATTGCCTTTGCAAACCGTAAAGATTATAGCTGGAATGCTAAATGGGCCGAACTTCGACTTATCCTTGCATTGGGATGTACGTTGATTATTTTTGTTCAGGCCATGATTAATATCGGTGGAGTTATCAATTTTAGCTTGATGACGGGAATTACACTGCCTTTTGTAAGTTATGGGGGAACCTCCATCGTGGTTAGCTATATCGTGGTAGGTATATTATTGTTTTGTTCCCTGAGCCGAAGAGAGTTTACTTTTGTTTAACCGTTCAAGAATATTTTTTTCTTGATCTTCGTCTTGTTTACGCCTATTATAATTTATAACCTTAATCAGGAGTCTTATGCAGGACCATAATATCCTTATAGTTGGAACAGATCCCAGTGTGATCGGCTTACTGAATATTCATTTGGAGGAAGAGGGGTTTTCTGTTTCCATTTCCGATAATATCCCCGATAGTCTTTCTTACCTGGAAAGAAAGAAGTTTGATCTGGTGGTGCTAGATCTTACCGAACTGGGACCCGAACTTTACCAAAGGGTTTGTAATAATCCCGAAACTGCAAATATTCCCTTTATTTTATTGAATCCCTGGGGGGAAAAAATCTCTTTTACACCTCGTTCTCAAGATCATATTGTGGAAGACATGAATATGGAGGAGATTGTGAACAAGATCCAGGATCTTCTCCATATCACTCCAGAACCGCAAGAATCGAATTCTAAACCGTCTGTTAAAGCCCAGGAACCGGAAAGTGCACTGGCAGAGTTTCCTATAACGGTGGAAGATGGGGTTGTGTTTAAAGGATGTCTGGAGAAAATAAGGATCGATGAGATCTTAAGAGGTCTCTCCCTGATGGGAAAGAGTGGGAAACTTCTGGTCGCATATGGAGAGCGGAAAGGCTTTCTTTACTTTACGCAAGGTCATGTGATCCATGCAGTGACCGGAAATTTAAAAGGGGAAAAGGCGGTATACCGGCTCCTCCTCTGGCATAAGGGACAATTTTTATTTGATCCCCAGACCATCTTAATAGAACAAAACATCCATACTCCTACAGAGACCCTCCTTATCGAATGCTCTCGACGTCTGGATCAATATAAACACCTGCTTAGTCAGCTTCCCTCTTTAGAAACCCGGATCGAGACTTTATCTCTGAGTCAGCTTAAGTCCTTAAACTCCCAGGAGATGAAGATTTTGAGTATTGCCAACCGTCAGCCGACCCTTTTGCGCCTTATCGAGACATGCCCCCTGGATGATGGGATTACTCTCCAGATCGTAGCCCGGTTCTATGCTCAGAAGGTCATCGGTCCGGTGGAAGAAGAGGAAGAGGAACCTACAGAAGCAACCCTATCTCTAGAGCCCACAGCAGCTTTAGAAGGTAACTTAAAAGAAATTGGTATCGGAGAAGTTATTCAGATTCTGGTACTAAGCCGGAAGGAAGGAAGGCTTCTGGTTGCCTGGGAGGATCGTAAAGGGGAAGTTTACATCCAGAATGGAAACATTACCTATGCAGCGGTTGAACGTCTCAAAGGGGAGAGTGCCGTATATCGACTTCTAACCTGGCGAGAAGGGAAATTTCGCTTTGACACCGGAGTTACTATAAAGAGTCGTAATGTTCAAAAATCCCTGGAAAGTATCTTCTTCGAAGGTCTGGATATCTTAGAAGAATATAAACGCTTTATGGAACAATTTCCTTCCCTTACGGCTTATGTGGAGGTTATCTCGGTTACAGGCCAGGAAAAGATCACTCCAGACGAGGCAAAGATTCTAAAAGTCGTAAATGAATCGGATACCCTCCAGGAAATTATTCATCGTAGCCCATTTGAAGAGCTCAAGACGCTCAAAATTCTGAGCAAGCTTTATTCGGATCGTATCATCGGAATAAGTAAAGGTGCACCGGATAAAAAGTCCCAATCGGTTAATTATGATCAAATCGCAGATGATTTGTTTGGATAACTAACCATCCACTGTCCGTTGCTGTCGGGCCATGGAGAAAGACAAAGTAAATATCGGTTTCCGGATATGTGAGGCCTCCCTGGCCTATTGGATAACGGACTTTAGACGGCTATGTCAGGAGTTATATCTTTTAAAAAGGGTGAAGAAGGAAGTGACAATCACAAAGTATTGGAGTTAATTTTTGAAACGGCCAGTGAGTTAGTACCTAAAATTGTTGATAATGTAACCAAAACCTTGAATCGTTCTAGTTTCACCATCAAATGTACGGCTGAGTATAATAAAGATGATGAATTGGTGATTAAAGTGAGCGGAGCCTGTTCGCTCCCAACGGGAACCATCGAGCGAAAAGGAGAGATTCTCGAAGGTAAATTGAAGCTATGGTAGATCGATAAAACGTAATGGGTAATGCGTAATAGATAAAAAATGCCCGGTTAGAGTTGATGTTACAATTACGTTTTACCTGTTGCGTTTTACAGCCTACGTAGTTCATGGATTATCCAAAACTGCGCTACGTTAATGCATTCCCCGTAGAGCATGAAGGACAAAACCTGATTTGTATTCAAGATCCTGCGGGTTTTTGTGAAAAAGTTTTTTTTGTTTCCTATCCTCTTTTTACCTTGATGGCTTTTTTTGATGGTCAGCACTCTATTCGGGATATTCAGGTAGAATACATGCGCCGCTATGGGGAGCTTCTTTATAAGGAAAACATTCTGGCGTTGATTAACGAGTTGGATAATCATTTACTGTTGGAAAGCGAGCGATTTGAGGCCCATCGCAAGAAATTGGAGAACGAGTTCAGGCAGTTAACTTACCGTCCGGCTGCCCTGGCCGGAAAGAGTTATGAAGCGGATCCTGTTCGTCTGGAGAGTCAATTACTCAGCTTTTTTACTTCTCCGGAGGGGCCTGGCCCTATCCCGGAGATTAAACCTTCAAGAACCCTCAAGGGGGTTATAGCCCCCCATGTGGATCTTCGAAATGGAGGACCCTGTTTTGCCTGGGCTTATCAAGAAATCCAGGCCTGTTCAGATGCCGATCTTTTTATCATCTTTGGAACGGCCCATAATCCAACCAGGGGTTTTTTTACTCTCACCACGAAGGATTTTAAAACCCCTCTGGGAACCGTGGAAACCGATAAAGAGTTTATCCAGGAATTGGAAAAAAAATATCCCTACGACCTTTATCAAGACGAATTAAATCATA
>JAUQPW010000084.1:0-6360 GCA_030550175.1 bacterium | reverse complement strand
GGTTGAATTCCAGGTTGTGTTCCTTCGCTATCTTTACCGGAACCGTCGACCCATCAAAATCCTTCCCATCCTCTGTGGTTCCCTCCATGAACTCATTGTAACCGGGGTTAATCCCATGACGGTTCCAGAGGTGAAGGATTTTATTCAAGCTCTTCGAGAGGTCATCACAGCCCGGTCTTCTAAAGTTTGCATGATCGCCGGAGCGGATCTGAGTCATATCGGTCCCCGTTATGGAGACCCTGAAGCGCCTTCCCAGGCTTTCCGTAACTACATCGCCAGGGAAGACCTTTCTATGCTGAAGCAGGTCGAACAGCTAAGCCTGGAAGGATTTTTTCAATCTATCCACAAAGATCATAACAAGCGCAGAGTTTGTGGAGTGGCTCCGATTTATGCTTTATTGGCTTCCCTGGATGCCTCCCAGGGTAAGCTCCTCAAATATGATCAGACTATTATAGATCCTGTAACGCAATCGGTCGTCAGCTTCGCCAGTATAGCTTTCTATTAAACCATGGAGGGTGAAAGGCCATTATTTAAAATCTATGAATTATCAAATCGCCGTAATTCCCGGAGATGGGATTGGTCCTGAAGTCATTAACGAAGGAATTAAAGTGATAGAGGCTGTTCAGCGCCATATTCCTGGATTAAGTTTGAAATTTACCCGTTATAAGGCCGGAGCCGACTGCTATCGGGAAACTGGAATTCCTTTCCCAAAGGAAGCTTACAAGGCCTGTATAGAAGCCGATGCAATTTATTTGGGAGCAGTTGGTTATCCCGATGTTCTCATGCTGGACGGGACAGAAATAGCTGGAGAAGTCGTCTTGAAACTTCGCTTCGATCTGGATCTTTATGCCGGAGTCCGTCCCATTAAATTGTATCCGGGTATTGACTCTGTTCTTAAAGGTCGAACTGCAGGGGACATAGATTATGTCATCTTAAGAGAAAACACGGAAGGATTGTACGCTTCCCGGGGAGGTGGAAACCTTTTAAGAGGGGAAGTAGCCACCGATACCATGGTCTTGACCCGTAAGGGGACCGAACGGATTATCCGATATGCCTTTGAATTGGCGAAAAAGCGAAAAGGGGCACCTAGGGATGGGAGAAAGCGGGTAACCTGTGTGGATAAGGCCAATGTTCTTAAAAGCTATGCCTTTTTCCGAAAAATCTATGACGAGGTTGCCGGAGATTATCCGGACATAGATCGAGATTACGCCTATATCGATGCCATGGTTCTCTGGATGAACCAGATACCTGAACACTACGATGTTATCGTCACTGAAAATATGTTCGGGGATATCATTTCGGACCTGGCTGCCAGCACCGTAGGCGGCATGGGTATGGCCCCTTCGGGAGATATCGGCGACCAGCATGCGGTTTTTCAACCCTCCCATGGAACGGCCCCGACCATAGCCGGAAAAGGAATTGCCAACCCCATTGCAACCATCTTATCCGGGAGTATGATGCTGGAGTGGCTGGGCTCCCGGCATCGAGATGCTCAGGCCCTTGAGGCCGCTCAGAAAATTGAGGAAGCCGTTACCCGGGTTCTAGCCGAAGGAAAAGTCAGAACTCCGGATATCGGAGGAAGTGCAAAAACCTGGGAAGTGGGAGACGCCATTGTAGAAAGACTTTGAGAAAAAAGGAGGAACAGGTCATGAAAGAGTTTGTAGCCGTTGTTCTCGGTCTTTTGATGGGGAGTACTATTGTACTTGTCAGTATTTCTATTGGATACCTGATAGCCTCTCACTGAGGAAAGAGAGAAAATTTAAAGAAGGGAATCGGGGCGAGAGGATTTGAACCTCCGACTTCTTGCTCCCGAAGCAAGCGCGCTAAACCAGACTGCGCCACGCCCCGATACTTTTTGAAAACAGCCCGGTACCCTACTTACTTGAAAGGATAAGGAAGAGAGACTTTACGTTTCCCGGCCGTACTTTCCGAGCAGTTTTACAAAGGTACACTGACAAATCTTGTGGACTTCTAGGGTATCACCTTTTTTTGTAAAGACCTTCAGGTGTTGTAAAAATTTATTTCCAATGGGAATAACCAGTCGGCCCCCATCGACTAATTGTTCCAGAAGGGGTTTCGGGAGGTTTGGAGCACTGGCCGTGACAATAATCCCGTTGTAAGGGGCATGTTCTTTCCAGCCCAGAGTTCCATCGCCAACCTTAATGAGAACGTTATAGTATCTTAAATAATCCAAAATTTTCCAGGCCTTTGTAGCTAGAGAGGGGATACGTTCTATGGAAAAAACCTGATAAGCCAGTTCCGCCAAAACAGCCGTCTGGTAGGCGGAACCGGTCCCGATTTCTAAAATGCGGTCTTCCGGATCTATCTTCAACGCCTGGGTCATGACTCCCACCATATAAGGTTGGGAAATCGTCTGGTTTTCTCCTATAGGAAGGGGGTAATCATCATAGGCCCGATCTTGAAGGGCCTCCTCTACAAACAAATGCCTGGGGACTTTGGTCATTGCCGCAAGGACTCGAGCATCTTGAATTCCTCTCCGTACAAGCTGCTCCTCCACCATACGTTTTCGTGCTTTTTCAAAATCTACAATGGATAACCCGATCATTTTATCTTTTTCTTTAACCCTATCCGGCTCTAAAAGTAAGAGTCGGGGCGAGAGGATTTGAACCTCCGACCACTGGCCCCCCATGCCAGTGCGCTAGCCAGGCTGCGCTACGCCCCGATAGAGAGTCCTAGGTTGGCATTACCTCTGTAAAGCTATTTTAGGGTACACATCATACATTAAGTTGGTATTTTTATCCTGTCAAGTTCTTGCATTCCAAAATTCAGGGAATTAAATTTATTTGTCCGGTAAGATTTAGCTTTACAATTTTGAGTCCCGATGATAATTTCACCTTATGCCCGGGTCGATGATCCGCAAATTTCTTATCGTCTTTTCTATTTTCCTCTCTATAGGTGCAGGGGCGGCGGGGGGTATGCTTTATCTTTATTTACAAGATTTACCTCCCATATCAAAGCTCGAGGAGTTTGAGCCAAGCCTTATTACCCGGGTATATTCCGAAGAAGGGGAGTTGATCGGGGAATTTTTTGAAGAAAGGCGTATTTTAGTCAATTATGCCGATATTCCTAAGAACCTGATCAATGCCACCATTGCCAAGGAAGATCGGAGATTTTATCAGCATCACGGTATTGACTTTTATGGAATTGCCCGGGCGGCCCTCGCCAATCTTAAATCCGGTAAGTCTAAAGAAGGCGCTAGCACCATTACCCAGCAATTAGCCCGGGTTTTGTTTCTAACCCCCGAAAAAAGGCTTGAACGGAAAATTAAAGAAATATTGCTGGCCCTTCAAATCGAAAAGAGATACTCCAAAGAGGAGATTCTCCATCTTTATTTTAACCAAATTTACTATGGTCACGGGGCCTATGGAGTAGAAGCCGCCGCACAAACTTATTTTAACAAAAGCGTTAAAGATTTAACCCTTGCAGAATGTGCCATGCTGGCAGGTCTTCCGAGATCTCCCAGGTATTACTCCCCCATCCTTTATCCGGAACGGGCCAAGCAGCGACGGAAACAGGTCCTTGACTGGATGGTCAGAGAAGGGAAAATCTCAGAGGAAGAAGCCAGAAAGGCTGCAGAAGAACCTTTCAAGCAGAGGGTAGGACCTGTTCAAAAGCAAATCAATAAAGCTCCTTACTTCGTAGAATACGTGCGTCAATACCTGGAGGATAAGTATGAGAGCCGGGCGGTTCATCGGAGTGGACTCAATGTTTATACCACCCTCAACTTAAAAATGCAGGAAGCTGCGGTGAAAGCTCTACAACAAGGGCTTCGGGATTTGGATAAACGGCAGGGGTTCAGACCCCTCAAGCGGGATAAAACGGAAGAGGAATTGAAAGCAGAACTGGAGAAAATCCGGGAAGAGGAATGGGCTTCACCTCCCGAGATAAATCAGGTTCTTCATGGAATCGTAAAAGACGTCACACCTAAGAAAGCAACGGTTCAAATGGGGAATTACATGGGTTCACTACCCCGAGAGCGAATAGCCTGGACGGGTAGAACCTTAGAAGCCGTTCTTAAACCCAACGATCTCATTCTGGTCAAGGTCGTAGGAAAAGATGAGAAAACCGGTGAATTTATCCTGGCTTATGATCAAGAACCTCTGGTAGAAGGTGCCTTACTGGCTTTAGATCCCAGGACGGGTGCTATTAAGGCCATGGTCGGAGGGTATGATTTTTATGAGAGTAAATTCAACCGGGCGACGCAGGCCCTACGACAACCGGGCTCGGCCTTTAAGCCTTTTATTTATACGACCGCCATCGAAAAGGGATATACGCCCGCCTCTAAAATTGAGGATTCCCCCTTTGTTCTCACCGATCCTCAAACCGGTAGGGAGTGGCAGCCGGAGAATTATACCCACCGATACTATGGACCTACGACCCTTCGGGTGGCTCTGGAACAATCCCGAAATGTTGTTGCCGCCAAGCTCTTGATGAAGGTGGGGATCCGCCAGGTGATTGATACAGCCCGAAGAATGGGCATTACCAGTGTTTTAAGTCCTTATCCCTCCCTCGCTCTGGGCAGTTCTGAAGTAACTCTACTGGAAATGGTCTCGGCCTACAGCATTTTCGCCAACCAGGGTATCTTGATGGAACCTATCTTTATAACCAAAATTACCGATCGGAACGGTAAAGTTATCGAGGAAAACATGGGAAGGGCCCAAGAAGTTCTCTCCGAATCCACTGCCGCCATCATGGTCTCTATGCTGAAAGGGGTTATCGAAAGAGGGACGGCTAAAAAAGCCAAAGTCCTTAATCGACCTCTGGCCGGTAAGACCGGAACCACCAACGATTATACCGATGCCTGGTTTATCGGTTTTTCTCCGAACCTTGTAGCAGGGGTCTGGGTTGGATTTGACGAAAAGAAAAAGCTGGGCAAAGATGAAACCGGAGGAAAAGCTGCCCTTCCTATCTGGATAGCCTTCATGAAAGAAGCTTTGGCAGAAGAACCGGTTGAAGATTTTCCGGTTCCGGATAGCGTCAAAGTTGTCAAGATGGATGCGGTATCCGGCCTGTTAGCCAATGGGGCCTGCGAAGGAAATATGGTCCTTCAGGCTTTTAAAAAGGGAACCGAGCCTAAAGAATTTTGTGGTTACAGCTTTGAGCCTGAGAATTTTTCTAGCGCAACCCCTTACGAAGCGGACTGATTCCAGCGTGGGGGAATGCTTATGTGTTAAGAGCCTGGGAAAGCAGGCCCTCACCCTCCTCCACCAGGGCAGAAGTGGAAACCTTAGGGGCGAGAAGTTCACCTGCTCCCCCTTTTCTCTCTATTGGGCAATATAGAGTAAAAGATCCCGGATTCTACACGAATAACCCCATTCGTTATCATACCAGGAAAGAATTTTCACCATATCCCCGCCAATAACATGGGTGGAAGGACCGTCCACAATGGAAGAATGGGGATCACCGTTATAATCCACCGAAACCAAGGGTTCCTTGGAAAAGGCGAGAATTCCTTTCATATCGGTTTCTGCAGCTTTCTGTAAAGCTTCGTTAACCTCTTCTACCGTAACATTTCGACCGACCTGAGCGACCAGGTCTACCAGGGAAACATTGGGAGTAGGCACCCGAATGGCTATTCCGTCCATTTTACCCTTTAGTTGGGGCAGAACAAGGGATACCGCAATGGCTGCTCCGGTTGTCGTGGGTATCATGGAAAGAGCAGCCGCCCGGGCCCGTCGTAAATCCTTATGGGGAAGATCCAGAATCTGTTGATCATTGGTATAGGAATGGGTGGTGGTCATAAAACCCTTTTCAATTCCAAAATTATCCAGGAGAACTTTTGCAATGGGAGCTAGACAGTTGGTGGTACAGGAAGCATTGGAAATAATATGATGTTTCCTGGCGTCATAGCTCTTTTCGTTAACTCCCATTACCACGGTAATATCCGGGTCCTTAGCGGGAGCTGAAATAATCACTTTTTTCGCACCGGCTGTGAGGTGTTTGGCGGCATCCTCTCTTTTCGTGAATAACCCGGTAGATTCCACCACAATATCCACTCCGAGATCTTTCCAGGGAAGTTCGGCCGGGTTTTTTATGGCCGTAACTTTAATTTCTTTTCCGTTAACGATCAGACTATTCTCCCTAGCTTCTACCTGACCTTTAAATTTTCCATGGACCGAATCATATTTAAGAAGATGGGCTAAGGTCTTCGCATCGGTGATATCATTAACGGCTACAAAATCGATCTTTTCATGATCGTAAGAGGCACGAAAGAAATTACGTCCGATTCTTCCGAACCCGTTGATAGCAACTCGTATAGCCATAAGTTAACCTTCCTATTTAGAGTAAGGAGGTATGGAAGTGCGGAAGTATGGGGGTATGGAAGTGTGGAGGTGTAGG
>JAUQPW010000083.1 GCA_030550175.1 bacterium | reverse complement strand
AGAAAGTAGTATTTTCAGATAATATTAATCCGCCGCGAAGATATGGTCTAATAGAGTTGTGGCGATCCCAGGAAAACCCTTTAACAGGGTAGCCGTACAGATCTGCTCCCATATGTATGAAGTTAAGTAGTAAAAGGTCCTGTAAATCACACCAAAGAAACCTCCAGGTTCTACAGGAGTAGCCTGTAAAGATTTTTATAAACGGGCTACCCTGCCGGAGCCGATGGAAGAAGAAACTGAATAGAAAGGTAGATTTTATGAAAAAAATTCAAGAAACCTTAAATAAGATCCAACCCCTAGATGTTGAGCTTATGAAAAAAGCCCAGGCACGACTGGATCGTCTGACCAAGCCTCAGGGGAGTCTTGGAAAGTTGGAGGAGTTTGCCAAAAAAATAGTAGGAATTACCGGTCAGGAGCGGCCCTCTCTGGAAAAGAAGATCATCTTTACCCTGGCCGGAGATCATGGAGTCGTCCGGGAGGGTGTCAGTGCCTATCCCCAAGAGGTTACTTCTCAGATGGTTTATAACTTTCTTCGAGGGGGAGCTGCAATTAATGTTCTGGCCCGACATGTGGGGGCCCGGGTTATTGTGGTAGATATGGGCGTTGCCGTTGATTTAAAACCTCAGCCCGGGCTGATCATCAGAAAGATCGGATATGGCACTCGAAATATAGCCGAAGGACCTGCCATGACACGAGAAGAGGCGGTCAAGGCCATTGAAACAGGAATAGAGCTTATGGAAGAATGGGGGAATGGGGACATGGTCGGTATTGGAGACATGGGAATTGGAAACACTACTCCCAGTAGTGCCATCATTGCCTGCATTACAGGGGTAGAAGTCAAAGCGGTTACGGGAAGGGGTACGGGAATTACCGAAACGCAACTGGCACACAAGATCCGGGTGATTGAAAAAGCCCTGGAAATCAATGATCCCAACCCTGAAGATCCGATAGACGTCTTGGCAAAGGTCGGTGGATATGAGATAGGAGGTCTGGCAGGAATTGTTCTGGCTGCTGCAGCACGTCGGATTCCAGTAGTTCTGGATGGACTCATTTCAACGGCAGCCGCTCTTATTGCCTATCAACTGGCTCCTGTCGTTGGCCCTTATCTTTTTGCCTCCCATAAATCCGTTGAGATCGGCCATGCTATCACGCTGGATAAAATGGGATTGTCCCCTATATTGGATCTCAGTTTACGTTTAGGGGAAGGTACAGGGGCTACGCTTGCCATGAGCCTTCTGGAAGCGGGAGTTAAAATTTATAACGAAATGGCAACCTTTGAGGAAGCCGGAGTTTCCAGTAAATGAAAGACCCTCTCAAGGACTCCAGGACAATCGTTGTTTTTATTGTCCAGGAGTTACCCAGAATGGAGGATTAAAATTCAGTTTTTTATAAAGCCCAGTTGCTCAGGAGCCTGGACCCGTCAACTTGTGTTTCCTAAAGCTGGTACAACTTAGTTTTTCGGCGTCGGCCTTTATTGAGCCTGTTTTCTGGAATAAACATTTTTACACCAGAGAATTAAAGCCTCCAACTCTTTGGAATCTCTTAATTGGAAAGGTGTCGTCGGGTAAGAGTGGAATATTTCCAGGGTTTTTTTAGCCAGTTCCTGTGCATTAAAGGTACCCTCGATCCGGTCCTGAGGTCGGCGAGACCAGATTAAGCGATCGACTCTTACCTGATCATCCTTCAAGGTTTCAGAGCTTACCATCTGTTGGAGGCTCTGCAGGGCGGCTTCTTTATTTCCAAGCTCAAAATAGGTTAGCGCCAGATAAAAATAAGCATCTGCCAGCTCTTTACTGGATTTATCCTCGTAACTTCGAATAAAGTCTTTATAAGCCCCCACTGCCTGTTCTAAAATGGAGGGATCCGTTATGCCCCGCAGGTCTCGAACAATATAAAATTTCTTCTGATAATACCGTCCCAACTGGTAAGCCGCTTCTTCGGCTGTTGGAGTGTTGGGGTATTTATGGATTAAGGATTGAAAAATCTCCACAGTCTTATCCGAGATATCGTCGTTATTATAGAAAAAAAGACCTATTTCGTATTCCTTCTCCGGAGTATCCGCCATAACCCGGGGAGAAGACAATAAGCTATACAAACTAAAAAAAATAGCTATGATGTCTTTAATTCTTAAATTTTTTATTTTACCCATGTGGGAATTCCTTCTTCACTTTTTCTTATCTGTTTCGGCAGTTCCTCCGAAAAGTTTGTCGATCAGCTCTAACCCCCACCAGCCACTCAGAAACCCTATCAGGAGGGTTCCTAAGGCATCTTTAGCTTGAAAGGAAAAGTTAAAAGCCGAGATTTCAAATCTTCCACTAAAAGCCAGGGTGTAAGTAACCAGTCCGACCAGGCAAGAACTGATTAAATGAAACGGTTTCCAGGGTTCTTTAGTTTTTGTGAGTTTGAGGTAGCTTCCAATACAGGTACCTATCAAAAGAGGGAACAATAAATACAGATAAAGGGTTAAATCTCGAATTTGAAAAGTAACGGGAACCGTGAAGCTAAAATCTCGAAGACTTCTGCCGTATTCGTCCCGATAATTGATTTTAACCCTAGCCGTATCATCGGGGGAAAAGTTCTTGGAAAACAGGGTATTCCAGGGGAACGTAAGTACCCTGGCCTTGAGAATGATCTCGGCGTTTTTCTCTCCCGGAAAGATTTGCTCAGGGTGTGTCTCGGTAATTTCATAGAGGTCCTGTCTATTAAGCTCTACAATGACCTCATCCAGGAAGAGAATATAATCTGGGAAATTATTCTCCAAAGGGATGGCCAGCGTTTTGCGATCTCCCACATCCCATTTCTGATTACGATCCCAGCTTCCGGAAACCTCCAACAATCCGCGACTGGTGGTTCCTACGTATAAAAGCTCTTCGATAGGGATCACTTCAAAATCTTTATACTGAATCTTAAACTGAATAGGGTGTCGCCGGGGGATTACTTTCGGATCTATGGCCAACGAATAAACAAATTCTTTGCAAACAATAGAACCGGCTACCTCTCCACAAAGTTGATCCCGTACAAACCGAAATCGGATTCCGACTCCCGAGTCCAGGGGCCTTAAATCCAGGATTTTTAGCCCGGCTACATCCCCGTCCGGTTTCAACATAGCCTGAATTCGGATACTAAAGGGGATATTCTCTTTTCCCTGCAAAGCCTGTTCTTTCGGATAGATGACCCAGACATTGAACAGCCCATAGTCCATCTGGGCTTTAAAGTTGGGGTCTCCCAGATTCATAGCCGTATCTTGGGCTTTAGCGGGTGTTAAAACCCCCATCAGAAAAGCCAACAAGATTCCATAGCCCTTTAGTCTCTTGAATGGGAGGATATTTACAGGTAGCTGCATAAAAGATAGTAAGAAACTCAGAATAGACCCTTTTGATTCAAAGTCGTGTTTGATTCTAGCAGGAGAGAGAGATACCTGTCAAGAACGAAGTCAGTTCACACCTCTTTTTGTTTCTTGACCTAATTGAGGGAGCGAATTACTTTAAAAGAGGAGTTAAAGGGTGGAATTTGAACCCAAAAAGTCAGGTTAAATCCTTTTTATGAAACTTATAGGAGGTGGATAAAAATGAAGCATGGAATTTTCTTTTTAGGAGTATTATTTTTGCTCAGCACAGCTCTTTATAGCCAGGCAAACGCACAAACTGCGAAGGCAGAGTTGAAAAATTCAAAAGGGGAGAAGATAGGTACTGCAACGTTTACCCAGGAAGCCGAAGGGGTTAAGATCACGTTAGAGGCTTCCAATCTTCCCCCGGGCTCCCATGGATTTCATATCCATGCAGTAGGTAAATGTGAGCCACCCGACTTCAAATCAGCGGGAGCTCACTTTAATCCAACGGGAAAGAAGCACGGATTACAAAATCCCGAAGGACCCCATGCCGGAGACTTACCCAATTTAACTGTAGGGCCGGATGGTAAGGTCAAGGTAGAGGTCATAGCCAAGCAGGTAACTTTGGGTGAAGGTAAAAATTCTCTCCTACAACCCGAGGGTACTGCCCTGGTGATCCATGCTAACCCCGACGATGAAAAGACCGATCCTGCCGGAAATTCTGGAGATCGTATCGCTTGTGGGGTTATTACCAAGTAAGGAAAAGAGTTGGAGACAGGATAGAAAGAGATAAACGGAGATATCTCCAGGTTGAAGCCTCCGAGGTTTTAATCACCTCGGAGGTTTTTTACTTTTAAAGCAGTAATACTTCGTAAGGTTAAATTTGGATAACCATTTTGCTCTCACCCCTATACCCCTTTCCCAAAGCTTCGGGAGAGGAGTTACCTGGGAAGCTGACCTGGAGATCCACCGGCTCCCTTCTCCCGCAGCGTGGGAGAGGGGCTGGGGGTAAGGGCAGAGAATTCCACAAAATTAACTTTACAACGTGTTACCTGATCAGACCCTACCGTTAAAGGAGGGGAAGATAGAAAATAAATCGGGTTTAACCTTCTTCGTCCTGTAGTGGTGTTAAATTTGCAGGTGAAAAGTAAGTAGAGAATTAAAAAGTTTACAACATGGTGATCGAGCAGGGGAGCCCGACTTTCCCTAGGGGAGTCTTCCTTAATCAAAGAAAGGGTAGAATTTGTTCTCTTTGATAAAGAGAAGAGATCTTAAAGGTCACGGACCCTCAAACGGTAAGATATTTTCCTTGACTTTAGACTGGGAACCTGACTAGAAATTTGAATAGGCAAAGGTTCTAGTAGACTTGTAATTGTTCCCGATTTGATGTAATTTGAAAGGGAGGCGTTTTTTATGTTCGAAGACAAAACGAGAGAGATTCCTCAAGGACATCCTTTAAGACAACTCTTTCATAAGTTAACCGAAGCTACCCTGGAAGGTATAGGAGTTAAAGACGAAGAACTGGTTTTTTACATCTCCGATTTACTGGTTCGATTTACCCATATCGATAATCTTTATAAACTCAGGAATAGAGCCGGAGAACGCCTGGTTTATATTGTAGACATGCTTTTGGCCGCCAGTGAAGCAGATTTTCAACAACAGAGAGAGGTGCGTAAACATATTGGAGATTACTCCTTGTTTATTTTAGGCCTTTTTCCAGAAAGTCTGAGACGTCCTCGACGCCCCCTAAGTCCGGAGTATTATGTCGAACAAGGCAAAGAGTCGTACTGGATTGTCGCGGAGATTGATCGATATAAACCTACGGCTTCTCTATTCAGGAAGTTATCGGATAACTTTGAATACTGCATCAACGCACTAAATCTTGAAAAGGAATACTTGCAGGATCCTGTTTATCAATATATTGGAAGACAAATGGGTTGGTAAACACGGGTTAATGAACTCCAGGCATATCCATGAATATTGAAAATATCCGTAATTTCTCTATTATTGCCCATATTGATCACGGTAAATCTACCCTAGCGGATCGATTATTGGAAATTACAGGCACCCTTTCAGACCGGGAGATGAAGGAGCAGGTTCTGGATAATATGGACCTGGAGAGGGAGCGTGGCATTACCATTAAGGCCCACGCTGTTCGCCTGGTTTATAAAGCCAAGGACGGTAAAGAATATATTCTCAACCTCATTGATACCCCCGGACATGTAGACTTCTCCTATGAAGTGTCTCGAAGTTTGGCAGCCTGTGAGGGGGCCCTGCTGGTCGTAGATGCGAGCCAGGGGGTTGAGGCTCAAACTCTGGCGAATGTTTACCTGGCCATGGAAAATAACCTGGAGATCATCCCGGTTATCAACAAAATTGATTTGCCCAGTGCAGATATAGAACGGACGAAAGCTCAAATCGAAGACATCCTGGGCATTGACGCCAACGATGCTGTTCTGATCAGTGCCAAACAAGGTATAGGCATTGAAGACGTACTGGAGGCCATTATTCGAAGAATTCCTCCACCTAAAGGAGATCCGGCAGCCCCACTAAAAGCCCTTATTTTTGACTCCTGGTTTGATACCTATCAAGGAGCGGTCGTTTATATTCGTGTTTACGATGGAACCCTTAAAAAGGGGATGCGGATTAAAATGATGTCCAACGAAAAAGTCTTTGAAGTCAGTGAGGTAGGCATTCTTCGATTGGATATGATTCCCACCTCCGAATTGACGGCAGGTACCGTTGGCTACTTTATAGCAGGAATTAAACAGGTCAGCGATACCAAAGTCGGGGATACCGTTACCGAAGCGGATCGACCGACCCCGACACCTCTTCCCGGATTCAAGCACATCAAACCCATGGTTTTCAGTGGGCTTTATCCCGTAGATAGCCGGGATTATGAAGCCCTTCGAGATGCCCTTGAAAAGCTTCGGTTGAATGACTCGGCTTTTTCCTATGAACCGGAAACTTCTGCTGCTTTGGGTTTTGGGTTTCGTTGTGGATTTCTAGGGTTGCTTCATATGGAGATCGTTCAAGAAAGACTGGAGCGGGAATTCGATCTGACTCTGGTTACCACAGCACCCAGTGTGGTTTATCGGGTTATCATGAAGGATGGAAGTGTAATTTACGTGGATAACCCAACCAAACTTCCTCCTCCCACCCAATATCAAAGGATCGAGGAACCTTATGTACTGGCAACGATTCTGGTCCCCACCGATTTCGTCGGAAACGTTTTGAAATTGGCCCAAGAACGACGAGGGATTCAAAAGAAAATGGAGTATCTGGATAATACTAAGGTCCTGCTCACCTACGAATTCCCCTTGAACGAAATCATCATGGATTTCTACGACAAATTGAAATCCTCCACGAAAGGCTACGCTTCCTTGGATTATGAACACATCGGGTATAGAGAATCGGATCTGGTCAAACTGGATATTTTGTTGAACGGTGAACCTGTGGATGCCCTGTCAACCATTGTTCATAAGGAAAAAGCCTATTATCGAGGAAAACAACTGGTTGAAAAAATGCGAGAGATTATTCCCAGACAACTTTTTGAGGTAGCTATTCAGGCAGCCATCGGAGGGCGTATTATAGCCAGAGAAACGGTTCGTCCCCTTCGGAAAAATGTCACGGCCAAATGTTACGGCGGAGATATTACCCGAAAACGAAAACTGCTGGAGAAACAAAAGGAAGGTAAGAAACGAATGAAGCAAGTTGGACGGGTGGAAGTACCCCAAGAGGCTTTTATGGCTGTATTGAAGATCGATTAGAGGGTTTCTTACAAAGGCGCAAAGATGCAAATAAAAAACTTAGCTTCTTTGCGCCTTCGTGTTCCTTTGGAATGACTTTGTTTGAAATTGTGGCTACAGCTCTCATAGCCTTTATCCTGATCATTGTTCTAAACTTGATTTTATAACTTTTATTAAGTTAATGGTTTTGTTATGGATCTTTTAGTCCTCAACGCTATAACCCAGGAACTTCAGAATACCCTGGTTATGGCCAGAATTACCCGAATCTATCAACCTGCCGATTTACTTTTAACCCTCTTTTTACGAAAGCAAGGGCAGGAGTATTGTCTAGTTATTTCGGCAGATTCTTCTTATCCCTATATCTACCTTCAACAGCGAGTAACGGACAACGGACAGGGAACAAGGGAGGAACCTCAAAGTTTTAATAAATCCCTTAAATATCATTTACAGGGGGGATACGTTGAGGATATTCACAAACCCCTTTTAGAGCGGGTGGTTTATATCGAAGTTTTCAAAAAAGAACTGGATGGAAGTAAAACTTCCTTGCAACTCATCGTTGAAATCATGGGGCGTCATAGTAATATCATTCTGGTAGATAAAGCCGGTGGAAAAATTCTGGATAGTATCAAGCATGTGACGGCTGCCATGACTACCTATCGTCGAATTGTGCCGGGAGCCCCTTATATTCCACCTCCTGAGCAGGAAAAGTTGGATCCCTGCAGCCTTACAAAGGAAGATTTCATGAAAATTCTCCTGGCCAGACCTTCAGAAAAACCCCTTTGGCAGCATATGTTGGATACTTTTAAAGGTTTTAGCCCTCTCACAGCCAGAGAGGTTCAAGACCATTCAGATCCGGAGAGAGTCTGGAGTTCCTTTGAGAGAATAATCAGGTCTTTAAAATCCGGTCCCTATGAACCGGTCATTATCACCTACTCCCATCCCCAGGAAAAGAAAAGTCGCTCTTATCTTTCTCCTATTCCCTTGATTCAATTTGAACCGGACCGGGTACAAATCCAGAACTTCGCGAGTATCTCGCAAGCGGCTGAGGCCTACTACGCAGAAACCTTCGTCCGGTATCGGCTACAGGTCCTTCGATCTTCTCTTCTTCAGACCCTTCATCAGCGGCTGGTCAAAAACGAGAAAAAACAAAAACAGTTGGAAGAGGAACTGGCCCATGCGCAAAAGGCTCAGGAACTCAAAAAGCTAGGGGAACTCATTACCGCCAATTTATCCCTTTTAAAAAAAAGGGCCGATGAAGTAGAAGTTATCGATTTTTACGATCCAGATCAGAAAAAGATAAAAATTAGGTTGGATCCTCGACTGACCCCTTCTCAGAATGCCCAAAAATACTTTAATCAGTACGCGAAGTTGAAACGAAGCCTTCCTATTCTTCAAGAACGTTTGGCCGCGGTTAATCAAGAAATAACCTATTTAAAAGAACTTCAGTTTTTTGTTGAGGAGGCGGCTTCTCTGGAAGAACTGGAGAAACTTAAAGAGGAAGTAAGGGGGGAGGAAGGAAGGAAGAGTGGAGGAAAGGAAAAACAGGGGACCCCGCAATCTCCCTCTCCCTTTCGTCGTTTTATTTCCTCAGATGGTTTCCCAATCTGGGTAGGACGGAGTAGTCGGGAGAACGATCTATTAACCCTTAAATTTGCTATCCCGGACGATGTATGGCTTCATGCTCAAGGGGTTCCCGGTTCCCACGTGCTTATCCTAAACCGAACCCGCTCGGAATCTATTCCGGAGAGGACTTTAGAGGAGGCTGCTTCCCTGGCTGCTTATTATAGTAAGGGACGTGGTTTAGGAAAAGTTCCGGTTGACTATACCTTGAAAAAATATGTTAGAAAGCCGAAAGGAGCGCCTCCCGGATTGGTAACTTTAATAAAACACAAGACCATTTTAGCCATACCCAGGAAAGAAGTATAAAGGTGGTAGTATAGAAGGATCAGGGTTCTCCCTTATATGCTTCCACTCTTCTATTCTCCATGAAGGCTCGATTAATTGTCGGTATTTCCGGGGCGACGGGAAGCATCTATGCCAGGCGGCTGTTAGAGATTTTAAAGGCATCGGATCAAATTGAAACCCATCTTGTAATAAGTAAAGCAGGGAAAAGAACTTTAAGAGAAGAAACGCCCTGGCGTGTAGAGGAAATCGAAAGTCTGGCTCACTTCGTATATGGGATAGATGATCCTCAGGCTCGGATCCTGGATAATGACTTTGAAGCCCTGGGTATGGTGGTTATTCCCTGCTCTGTGAAGAGCATGGCAGCCATTGCTTTATCTACCCATGATAACTTGCTGATTCGAGCGGCTAATGCTATTTTACAAACAGGTCGGAAGCTGGTTTTGGTTATACGAGAAACCCCTGTACATATAGGGCATATTAAAATTATGTTACGTTTAGCTGAAGCAGGAGCTGTTTTACTTCCACCCATACCCACTTTTGAGCAGCGGCCTAAAACTGTTGATGATTTGGTCGATCAGGTCGTTCATCGGGTATTAGGGATATTTAAACCGTAAGGTCTAATACTCGGATACTTTTCATTTTACGGTTCAGGCTTTGTGCCTTATGATTCAAAATAGAAAGGAAGAACATCTCAGGATTTGTTTAGAAGAGAATGTAGAGGCCCATCTTCTTACCTCCGGGTTCGAGAAATTTCGGTTTATTCATCAAGCATTACCGGAAATTGATCGGGATGAAATAGATGTGTCCCTGACTCTGTTTGGTAAAAAACTTTGTGCACCCATTTTGATTTCTCCCATGACCGGTGGAAGTGAAGCGGGCAAAAGGATTAATCGAAACCTGGCGTTAGCTGCCCAGAAAGTTGGGGTTGCCATGGGAGTGGGATCCCAGCGTATTGCCTTGGAATTTCCAGAACTGGCCCATACGTTTCAAATTCGGGATCTGGCTCCGGATATTCTCCTGTTCGCTAATTTGGGAGCTGTACAACTGAATTACGGCTATGGAGTTAAGGAGTGTCTAAAAGCTGTGGAAATGATTGAAGCAGATGGACTTATCTTCCACCTGAATGCGTTGCAGGAAGCCTGTCAGCCGGAAGGAAACCGAAATTTTAAGGGACTGACTGCTAAGATTGGAGAAGTGTGTCGAAATTTGCCGGTTCCGGTTTTAATTAAAGAGTGTGGCTGGGGAATATCCCGAGAGGTTGCCCGGCGCTTGAAAGATACCGGGATTCAGGGGATTGATGTGGCCGGGGCAGGGGGAACTTCCTGGTTCTTTATCGAAAATTATCGAGCTAAGGCGAAAAAAAAGGCCTATTTAAGCGACTCCTTTAGAGAATGGGGTATTCCTACCGTGGAATCCCTGTTATGGGTTCGAGAGGTAGCTCCCCATCTGATCCTGATTGCCTCGGGTGGAGTTCGAACAGGCCTGGATATCGCCAAGGCCATCTCGTTAGGCGCTACAATGGCCGGATTGGCCTTACCCATGCTAAAAGCAGCCACGCAATCCGCCGATGCAGTCACCGAAAAGTTAACGATCTTGATCGAAGAATTAAAAACGGCTATGTTCTGCATCGGAGCTTCTACCCTGGAAGAACTGCGAAATACTCCTTATCTCCAAAGGGTGAGTTGAAGATGTCTGAGTTCAAATTAAATACTATCGAAGAAGCTATTGAAGATATCCGTGCAGGTAAAATGGTCATCGTCGTTGACGATGAAGATCGGGAAAATGAAGGAGACTTGACCTGTGCGGCAGAAAAAGTAACTCCCGAGATCATCAACTTTATGGCTAAGTATGGTCGAGGGCTTATCTGTCTGCCTATGACCGAGGAGAGGCTCAAGGAACTAAAGATTCCCCAAATGGTTTCGGAGAATACGGCCACCTTCGGAACGGCTTTTACGGTTTCCATCGATGCCAAACGGAATGTTACCACAGGAATCTCTGCAGCAGATCGAGCCCGTACCATTTTAACAGCCATAGATCCTAAAACCAAGCCTGAAGATCTGGCAAGACCCGGGCATGTATTTCCTTTATTGGCCCGAAAAGGGGGAGTTCTACGACGAGCCGGACAAACAGAAGCTGCCGTAGACCTGGCCCGCCTGGCGGGTCTATATCCCGCCGGAGTTATTTGTGAGATTATGAACGATGACGGAACGATGGCGCGACTCCCTCAACTCCTTGAATTTAGAGAAAAGTTCGGTATTCGCGTGATTAGTATTGCAGATCTCATCAAGTTCCGTCTCAAAATGGAACGATTTGTTAGCCGGGTTGCAACCACCCATATTCCTACAGAGTTTGGAGATTTTACGGCTATCTGTTATCAAAACGACCTGGATAATCTTCATCATGTGGCCCTGGTCAAAGGAGATGTTAAATCTAAGGAGAGTGTTCTGGTCCGGGTTCATTCCCAGTGTCTGATAGGGGATGTTTTTGGATCTCTACGGTGTAATTGTAGAGAGCAACTTCGAACCTCTATGGAAATGATTGAGCAAGAAGGTGTGGGTGTTTTGCTCTACTTGAGACAGGAAAGTCAAGGGAATCTATTGGTCAATCGGCTTAAGGCTTATGAGTTACAGGATCAGGGTCAAGATATTCCAGAAGCTGAAGATCCAGGTACCAAAATGGATTTACGGGATTACGGAGTGGGCGCGCAAATTTTAGTGGACCTGGGTTTAAAAAATATTCGTTTATTGACTAATAGTCCTAAAAGAATTGTTGGCCTGGAAGGATTTGGATTACATATAACCGAGTGTGTACCCATTAAGGGTAGGACGTGATGAGCCGAAGGCGTGGAGACTGTTTTTCAGGTCCCGACGTCTTTGTATCTTAAAATCATGGATCTCCTCTCAGCCTTTGAGATAAGTCGGGGAGAAGTGGTCTCGGTAGTGGGGAGTGGAGGAAAAACTACCTTAATCACAGAGTTGGCCCATCAACTTACAAGGAAAGGCCTCAAGGTCTTGAGCACCAGTACCACCCATGCCCAGAAACCCACGCCTTATCAAACGGAAAAATGGTTGATTGCGGAGGAGGAACCAGACCTCCTGGCTTCCATTCAAAAGTATTTTAAATCCTATCATCATATCACCGTACTCGGGCAGTACATCCGTAAAGATAAGTTGAAGGGCTTAGACCCTGAGCTGGTGTGTAAGTTAAACAGTTACCATCTGGCAGACGTTGTTCTGGTTCATGCCGATGGGGCTCGAAAAAAATCGTTTAAGGCTCCCAGGGAAGATGAGCCGATCATACCGGCCTGTAGTACTCGCTGTATCCTGGTTGTGGGAAGTGATATTATTGGAAAGGCCCTCAACGAGGAAAATGTTCACCGCCCGGAAATGGTGACCCACTTTACTTCTTTACAGTTGGGCAAAACGATCACAACCGATACCATCGTTCAAGTTGTCAATCACCCCCAAACTTACTTCCGTAAGGTTCCATCCGGGTGTCCACTTATTCTCTATCTCAGCAAGGTGGAAAATCCTCAACGACAACAATGGGCCGAGGAAATCCGATCTAAAGTTGACAAAACCAAAATTGCCAAGGTAGTATGGGGAGATCTTCACCTAACCCTGAACTCTGAACCATGAACCATGGGCAGGCAGGAGTTGTTTATGGTTCGTGCTTTCAGATAAAAAAAGGAGGGTAGACAGAATGAAAAGAAATATTGGTAAAGTCCTGTTAGGATTCCTCTTTGGAGTTTTATGGCTAATGTTCACCCTTCAAGTTCCGGCCCAGGTCATTATTTCCGGCAATGATAGTAAAGCCCAAATCCAAAACGGCAAATTAGTTATAGTTCCGGAAGGAGAACAGAATATTTCCATTATTGACCTGAAAGGACCTGCTCCGGTTGTAAAGGCCACACTTCCCATGACGAATAGTATCTTTGGTCCTCCCACTAATATTGCCATTGCCCCGGATGAAAGTATCGCCCTTGTTGCTGAGGCTATGAAACTGGGTGAAGTGGAGGGAAAACCCGGATTTGTGCCCAGCAATCTGATCCATATTGTCGATTTGCAGGCAGATCCTCCCAAGGAGATCGGAACGGTGACGGTAGGAAAGCAGCCCTCGGGCCTGTCCATTTCACCCAAAGGAGATATGGCCCTGGTTGCCAATCGCGCCGAGACCACGCTTTCTATTTTGAGTATTCGAGGTAAAGAGGTCAGCGTAGTCGGTACGGTGGACGTAGGGGATAATCCCACCCATGTAGTTTTTACTCCTGATGGTAAAAGAGCTTTGGCTACCAAGGCGTTGAAAAACCTGGTTGCCCTCTTAACGGTGGAGGGGACGAACGTAACTTACACCAAGCGGGATCTCCCCTCTGGAATTTATCCTTATAATATCGATGTAACACCGGATGGGAAACTGGCCCTTGTGGCAAATACGGGTGCTATGGGCCGATCGGATGGAAATGTGGATACCATAACCATCATCGATCTAGAAGCGGATCCCCCTCGGGTCATTGACCAGGTAGTCGTAGGGGATGCACCTGAAGGAATTGCCGTCAGCCCTACCGGAAAAATAGCCGTCGCCGCGCTTCTTAACGGGAGTGATGCACCTTCCGATGCTTTCTTTTATAACAAACGGGGTCGAATCGTAGTACTGGGAATCGAGGGTAAAAAAGTTACCCGTTTAGAAGACATTGAGCTGGGGGGAGTTACCGAAGCCCTTGCATTTAGCCCAGATGGTAAATGGCTTTTGGTCGGTAATCTGCTGGATAAAGATATCTCGGTGCTGAAAGTCGAAGGAACCAAAGTAACAGATACCAAGGCAAATATAGCCTTGACCGCAGGTCCGGGTGCCATGCGGGGAAAAAGATAACCTGGCTGAATTTACAAAATCTCCTTCCCCTTTGAGTCCGTAAGGGTATCTTTTTTATTTCGAGTTGTAACCCTGAGCCGGGTGGACGTGCTAAGCTTGTTAAGCTTCATAAGAGCAACCTGTATCCCATCAGGTCAAACAGGTTGCCCGTATAGGGCTTAACCAGGTAAAAACCATGGACCTTAACCAATCCCACACGATGCTTTTTCAAGCCGTCATCAATGATAAATCTGTTCAACTGGAAGTGGATCCCCGGAGAACCCTTCTGGATATTTTACGAGAAGACCTGGACCTGACGGGAGCTAAGAAGGCCTGTGATATCGGTACTTGCGGATCCTGTACCGTTATCATGAATGGAAAAGGTATATTGGCCTGCATTACCCCTGCCGAGCGGGCCCATGGAAAAAATATTCAAACTATTGAAGGAATCAGCCAGAATGGGAAGCTGCATCCTCTTCAAGAGGCGTTTATCAAGGGTCATGGTTTCCAGTGTGGAATCTGTACCCCGGGCTTTATCATGGCCGCTAAGGCCTTGCTGGATAAAAACCCAAATCCGACCGACCAGCAAATCAAAACGGCCCTTAAAACCAATATTTGCCGATGTACGGGTTACCAACAACTTATTGAGTCGGTGAAGCTGGCTGCAGGGCAGTTGAAAGAAGAAGATATCAAAGCCAGAGAAACCGATAAATTCCGAATTGTGCGATATACCGATGAGGAAGATCAGCATCTTCCCTGGGCTCAGCGTGAATTCAAAATTATCGGCAAGCCCCAACCCCGTATTGAAAGTGAATCCCGGGTAACGGGAAAGGCCAAATATACGGCAGATTATAAAATTCCAGGTATGATCTGGGGAGTTACCGTTCGAAGTACCCATACCCATGCCCGCATTTTAAATATAGATACTTCTTCAGCGGAGCAAATGGCTGGGGTTTACCGGGTTTTGACCTGGAGAGATGTTCCCGGAGAAAACGCCTATGGAAAGAAAATTCGAGATCAGCAGGTCTTTGCCAGGGATAAGGTACGCTACTATGGAGAGCCTATTGCCCTGGTTGTGGCAGAAACGAAAAAGATCGCTGAAGAAGCGGCCCGGCTTGTTAAAATCGACTATGAGATTTTACCCGGTGTATACGACCCGGAAGAAGCCATGAAACCCGATGCTCCTCAGGTCCATGAGAAAGGAAATATCCTTTCCCATTATCATCTGGAAAAGGGGGATATTGCCAAAGGATTTGCCGAAGCCGAGGTGATCATCGAGCGAAAGTACACCACTCAACCCCAGGACCATTCCCCTCTGGAGTCAGAAGCCGCCCTGGCCTATTATGGAGAAGATGGCAAGCTAACCGTTATCTCTCCGGGTCAGAGTGTCTTTTTTGATCGACTGAATATCATTCGGGCCCTGGGTGTTCCCAAAGAAGATGTTCGCTGTATCCAGGCGGCCATTGGGGCTGCTTACGGAAAACGAGAAGCCGTCTACGCCCAAATCCATGCCGCACTGGCCACTTTCTTAACCGGAAAGCCGGTCAAGATAGAATATTCCCGTGAAGAGACCATGCTGGTTACGACCAAACGGACCCAACTCCGTACCTACCTGAAAACCGGGGTCAAGAAAACCGGTGAAATTGTAGCTTTAGAAGCCCGAATTATTGGAGACGCGGGGGCTTATGCTTCCTGGTCCCTTAACATCATGCGGAAAGCGGGCGTTTTAGTCAGCGGCCCCTATGAAATTCCCCATGTCAAGGTGGATTCCTACGCTGTTTATACCAATAACCCCATCACGTGTGCTACCCGAGGATTTGGTGCCGCAGAGACGGAATTCTGTACTGAATCCCATGTAGATGAAATGGCCCATGCGATTGGGATGGATCCCATGGAATTTCGATTGAAGAATGTGCTGCGACGTGGCTCTAAGACCTCTACGGATTTCCAGTTAGATTTCTATGTTCCGGCCACAGATACCATTCTCGAAGCCGATAAAAGCTTCCATTGGAGGGAAAAGAGGAGCCAAACTAAGGTGGTTTCGGATGATGTTCGTCGGGGGGTTGGAATGGCAACCATCTGGTATGGGATTGGCTTCGGTTCTGGTATAGAAGATACAACCGATGTTATTGTCGAATTGAACGAGGATGGAACGGCAACGGTCTATGTCGGGACGGTAGACTATGGGAATGGTTCGAATACGACTTTTGCAATGTTAACGGCCGAGATGTTGGGACTCTCTCTGGATAAAATTAACATTGTCAACGGAGACTCGGATCGTACGAAAAACTGTGGTTCTACGGTGGCAACCAAACAGACCTATACCACAGGAAATGCAGTTGTTGCGGCCTGTATTCCCCTGCGTAAGGATATCTTTTACATTGCCTCAAAACTTCTAAATATTCCGGAAGAAGAAGTAGATATTGGGTTTAACGAAGCCTATTCCATGAAAGATCCAGATAAAAAGATTCCCATCGCGTCCCTTGCTAAACAGTTTCGTCAGTTTGGGAAACCTCGTCGGCGGGAAGGGCTTTTTCATCATCAGAAATTGACTACTCCCTTGGATCCTAAAACAGGGACCGGAAAAGCCTGGTTCCCTATTGCCTTTGGAACCCAAATGGCCGAAGTCGAAGTGAATGTGAAAACGGGTAAAGTCAAAGTTCATAAGATTGTAGCAGCTCACCATGTCGGTCGGGCTCTGAATCCCCAGTCAGTTCGAGGACAGATTGTAGGAGGTATTTCTTTTGGATGGGGTTTTGCGCTTTGTGAAGATGCCAATTATCAGAACGGTATCCCCCAGAACCTGAATTATGATAAATATAAACTCATGCGGTCCACCGATTATCCCGATATCGAAGTGATTGCCCTGGAAAAGGATGAGAAAAGCGGTCCCTTTGGGGCAATTGGAATTGGCGAACCTCCTACCATTCCGGTCGCACCCGCTATTGCCAATGCCATTTATGATGCCATCGGGGTTCGAGTCTATGATTTACCTATCACTCCGGAGAAGGTACGTTCTTTGCTGACCCTTTAATCTTTTCCCATTTCCAGAAGAGGAACAGGCCGGGTTTAAAAAGATATCCTTAAGTTGTTACCTCCTTGGTTTTAGATGCTCAGGACTAAACGTCCAACGGTTTTCCGATCCTGTAAAAGTTGATGGGCTTCAGGTGCTTTCTCTAAAGGAAGGATATGGGAAACGATGGAGCGTATTTTTCTCTGCTTGACCAGGTCGATAACCTCCGCAAGTTCTTCCCGTGTCACGGCATAAGAACCGATCAGCTCGATTTCCTTGAGGATCACGAGCCCTGGATTAACTAAAACAGGGGCGGTGATGACATTTCCCAGAAATACTAATTTACCTGAGGGAGCCAGGCAACGAAGACTGGATTCAAACGAGGCACTCCCTACGATCTCCGCGACTACGTCTGCACCGCGCCCGTTGGTAAGGGCTTTGACTTCCTTTGTAAACTGAAGGTCCGGACTATAAATCACCTCATCAGCTCCTGCTTCCCAAATCTTGTCTATTTTCTCTTTAGAACTGGTTATCGCCAGCACACGACCACCGCAGAGTTTAGCAACTTGAACGGCATGGAGTCCTACACCTCCCCCCGCACCGGTGATGACTACCTGATCCCCTAAGGAGATTTTAGCCCTGGTTTTGAAGGCATGCAGGCTGGTACCAATAGCGCAGGCAAGGATGGAAGCTTCTTCAAAAGAAATTTCATTGGGAATTTTACACAGGCTACTCGTTTTGATTTTTATATACTCTGCATAACCCCCATCTATCTCTTCACCAAAGAATCCAGGACCTTCCCGGCATAAGCTTTCACGACCGGTCCTGCAATAGGTACAACTGCCGCATAAAACCCGCTGGATGGTTGTGACTCTATCCCCAGGAGAAAAGTCTTTAACATGACTTCCCACTTCAGCGACTTCACCGGCAATCTCATGCCCCAAAATAATCGGTAACCTGGTTCTGGGGATCTTACCTGACCGGTTTAGAAGATCATGATAACAAACTCCACAGGCTTTTACTCTTACTAAAACCTCATCAAATGAAATCTTTGGAGTTTCAACCTCTTCTAACTTTAAATTCTCGATTCCACCAAATCCCTTCAGTCGGACGGCCTTCATATCAGATAAAAAAAATATAAAACGTAAGCAACTATTCAGCCCTGTAGACAACCAGCCACAAAGATACACAGCAGACAGACCCACCGAGATTCTAAAACAACATTTTGAACTGCTGGATCCTCCGAATTCAAGCCTTTCTGGGGTTGAATAGTTTACTTACGTTTTACATTTTAGAGGTTTTTATTTTTGATTAACGCATTGGACCAGCTGCCAGTAATTGAACAAGTTAATTTTTCTCCGATAATTAATCTTCAGATTCGTGATAGTCATGAGCTTTTCCACATCGAGATCGGTTTTAAAACCGATTTTATCACAAAGGGGGGATATCAATTCTTCAAATTTAGCCAGAATCCTGTTCTGACTTTTGAAATGATTTAAGAAAAGGAGCTTTCCTCCTTTTTTGCAAACCCGCTTCATTTCCAGGACTACTTTCACAGGATCAGGAACTACGCTCACGACATGGGCCGCTATAACCGTATCAAAGCTATTATCCTCAAAATCCATATTACCTGCATCCATTTTTTCAAGAACGACATTATCAAGCTGATGTTTTTCTATCTTCTTCTGAGCTTTTTTTAGCATCTCTGCAGACAAATCGATCCCTACTACCTGACAATTATCAGGATACAAAGGAAGGGAAAGCCCCGTTCCTACCCCTACTTCCAGAATTCTATCGCCAGGTTGAATATCCATGATCTCAATGGCAGCCTTCTGACCCGGATGCAAAAGTTTTCCCCAAAACAGATCGTAGATGTTAGACCATTTGGAATATGTTTTTTCTACATAAGCGATATCCATGAGCTCTTCTCCTAATTTAATAAGGCTTAAATTTTACTCCTCACTGACCTTAATAAAACCTCACGAAGAGATACCAATAGACAAGAAAATTACTAACAGGAATAACATGGAAAAAAATAGAGAATTTTAGAGAAAAGTCAATGAAAAAAAAGGAGAGAATTTTAGAGAAAAAAAGAGTTTCAGGTAAAAATCTAATGACAGATCCCTTTTTCATTACATTTCCCCAGTTGCGGGCTTTCTATTTGAATCGTGATATGGTTAATCCCAAATTTTTCTTTAACCCTTGCGGCCAAGGTTTCTATGACTTTTGAAGCAGCCTGAGGTTCGGTTGTTTCTCCAACTACGATATGGGCACTTAAAGCTTCGATTCCCGAGGTAATGGTCCATATGTGCAGGTCATGGACGGCTGTAACCCCCAGCACCTTAAGCATCTCTTGCTCCACTGCCGAGATATCAATATGAGTTGGAGTACCTTCCAGCAAGACATTTATCGTCTGGGTTAATAATTTCCACGTACGTGGTAAGATAAACAATCCGATTAGCATACTAAAAATTGGATCGGCATAGTACCATCCGGTCTTCCACATAATTAACCCCGCCGCAACGACTCCCATAGAGCCAAGTAGATCGCTTACTACCTCGAGAAACGCACCTCGCACGTTTAAGCTCTCTTTGGCTCCTTCATGTAAGTTCCAAATCCCTATAAGATTCACGAAGAGACCAAGGGTAGCAACGACAAGCATGGGTAGACTGGCGACTTTAGGAGGAGCTTGAAAACGTTGATAGGCCTCATACAAGATGTAGAACGAGAGCAGCAGGAGTCCTAAGGCGTTGATAAGCGCTGCAAGAATTTCAACCCGGTAATAACCATAGGTTTTAGCCGGAGTGGCAGGCTTTTGAGACATCCAGGCAGCAAATAATGCAAGCGCTAATCCGCTTACATCGGCCAGCATATGCCCGGCATCTGCTAAGAGGGCAAGACTGTTGGTAAGAATCCCACCTATTATCTCAATAAGAGAATAAAGCAGGGTAAGGCCAAAAGTAATTAATAAGGCACGCCGATTCCGGGATGTGGCAGATAGCAACCTTTCCATATATCTTCAAATTAAAGCCTTACCCCTGTATTTGTCTAATCAGCAGGAAAATCTAAATGTATTGACCCTGTTAATCTTCTTGTTTCTCTTCCCAAAACAAACTTTAATTTTCAAAGATGTTCTTAAAAAAATTTGGGGAAAATTCCAACTTCTAAAAGGGTTTATTTTCTCTTAATATTTGAGAATGAAATCTTTTCTTCCAAAAAGAGATTTAAATGGGAAAAAATTCAGGGTAAAGTTTATCCTGTTGGGTTATAACCTCTTTTTTTTATTGACGCTTTTTCCTCTTTTAATAAAAATCTATCTGATATTCTACCTGTCAAGTTGATTTTTAGTCGTGGTATCTATTTCAGATTTATTCCATAACCCAGATAAGGTAAACTTCTCTCGTTTTTAAGACCTGATGAATAGGATTCAATCTTCTGGTAGCGGCGGAGAAGGGAAAAGCGGTACGTTTTCTTGAAGAAATGGATTGGATTTTTACAACTATCATGATCGGAGTCCTCACGTTTGCTGCTACCAATGTAGATGATATTTTCCTCCTTGTATTGTTTTTCTCCCAGGTGGATCCAACTTTCCGCCGGTGGCATGTAGTTATCGGCCAGTATCTTGGCTTCATGACACTTATTAGGGCCAGCCTTATCGGTTTTTTAGCCAGTCTTATTTTACCACGAACATGGATAAGCCTGATGGGTGTAATCCCTATTCTGATGGGAATAGGTAAACTTGTCCATCGCAAAAAAAATATTCAACAGGTAAAGCTAAAACACTCTGAAAGTCAGCAATGGAGGTCTTCTGTATGTGCTGGTCTTCTTCATCATCAGGCCTACAACGTTGCGGCTATAAAATTTGCAAACGGGAGTGATAATATCAGTATCTATACGTTACTCTTTGCAGGCAGCAACCTGGCCCGTTTGGGAGTTTGTGCTTGTAGGAGTTTATTGTTACCTTACCAGCCACCTAGCTCGACAGTTCCTCGTAGCTCAGATTTTAATCCGGTACAGCTATATACTTCTTCCTTACGTTAGGATAGGCTTAGGTATTCGTACGTTACTTGAGAATGGAACGTTAACATGGTTTATTCCGTAGGAAACCCACTAGGGACTTTACCAAAAACCGAAAAGTTTGCTATCAATGAAAATTTCCAAGGTGAAAAGTGAAGTGTTGACATTCTGGCCAAAACAAGAATGACAATCGGAGCTAAAGATTCTGAGGAGGGAATACAATGTTTACTGAACATCAGAACCATGCAACCCAAGAATCAGGAGTGTTTACCAGATACTGTAAAGAGTGCGATGAGCTATTTCATATAAGAATTCGTCCAGAGCGCCTCCGAGAGCTGACCAACCTGGCCAGTGATCTTGGGGCTCGGGATATATGGATCCTCCGGGGTGCCACCCTGGCAAAATTAATTTATTCCTTTGATCCGGATTCAAAATCTGAAACCATTTTGACCTCCGAGGATTTTAACGGAATGATAAACCTAAAAGCACCCCATGAACTCATTGTGATTATTGGATTTCCTGTGAGTGATGGCTGGGAGGTAGGAATTGAAAAGAGATAACTCTTGAGGGAATCCCTCAAAGATTTGCCAAAGAATTTACTAAAGCCCGATGAAGAGAGATAAACCAATCCCCTGGGTTAACTTTACCCTGATAAAAGGAGGGTGAGGTGTGAGAAGGGATACGTGGGAAGTTAGCCCGAAGAGCCACTTGTTTCCCTCTCCCCCAGCGTGGGAGAGGAACCAGGGGCATATGCGCCAGGATAAGTGGGTAGTCTCCGACGCAAGTCAGGAGATTCAGAAATTCGGAATTTTTTAAGCTCCGGAGGAGCGGCCTGTGAAACAGGTCGCCCCCGCTGGGGCTAACTTTCTTATCCTGGCGCGTATGGGAGCCAGGGGCAAGGGCAGAAAACTACCCTTAATCAGGTATTCTTCTCCATTTAATCTGCTTTATAGATTATCAGTGATTACCCTTCTACGTTAATCTTTACGGTTTGAGATTTAGCCTCCGGTACTTTGGGTAGGGTAATATGTAAAATGCCTTTCTTGTAACTGGCCGTGACTTTATCTGTTTGAACCTGGACCGGAATTCGTACAGATCGACTGAAAGGTCCGTAAGTCCGTTCGACCTGGTGGTAATTTTCGTTGGGGTCTTCCTTTTCCTGTTTTTTTTCTCCTTTAATTGTTAAGGTGTCTCCGGTTATAGAGACCGAAACGTCGTTGGCGTCTACCCCTGGAATTTCAGCCCTTACAATGATAGAATCCGGGGTCTCCGAAAGATCAATAGGTGGATTTACTGCACCACCCCTAAAAAATTCCTCCGGTCTTTCCTTGAAGACCCGGTCAAATACCCTGTTAATCTCTTCCCTTAAACTGGCTAAATCTTTAAAGGGTCTCCAGCTCTCCAAATCCATAATGATACCTCCTGAGTAGAGAAGTATGGGGGTATGGGAGTATGGGGGTATGGGAGTATAGTATAAGAATATGGGGGTAAATTCTCCCACACTCCCATACCCCCATACTCCCATACCCCCATACTCCCACACTCCCACACTCCTATACCCTCATACCCCCACACTTTTCCTGGTTCTTCGTGGATAAACCACATCAATCTTTATAAGGATCGCGTGAATGGTAGTCGGTGAGGATGGGGTATTTCCTATTTCAAAGCAGCCTGAAACCTTTGATTTCTTAATTGAACCTGTGAAGCCTCTACTTTTGTTGAAGGCATTTTCTTCGTGATATTTTTTACCCTATCTACTGTAGCCGGATGGGTTTTCAGGACCCCTCCACCCGATGCAGCTCCCTCCCCCTGACTTACGAGACGACTCAGGAAATCTTTAAGAGCAGAGGGGTTATACCCCGCCTTGGAAAGATAGGACATGGCCGCCTCATCGGCCTGATACTCTTGAGATTGACCGTAACCGTTAACCACAAGGGTTTTAAATATATCGTCGATGGCTCCCTCAAAGAGCCCAACAAGTTGCGATAAAACTTGGGGCGAATAATTCTTGGCAGTATTGGTACCCACCAGGGTAACTACCTGGGTCCAGCGGGATTTACTGATGGCATTCACACCGTCCCTGTGACTCACATGGGCTATTTCATGGGCAAGAACTGCAGCCAACTCATCCTCACTCTGTACAGCATGGACCATACCTTTGGTTATAAGAATAGTCCCCCCGGGACAGGCAAAGGCATTGATCTCGTCGGAGTTGAGTAGTGCAAAGTGATAGCCTCCATAAGTAAACGGCTTGTCCGAGTTCATAACCAAAAGCTGACCGATTGAATTCACATATTCTGTAAGCTTTTTATTATCTAAAATAGGGTAAATAGAAAGAATCCGGGCTGCTACAGCCCGACCTACATAATACTCCTCTTCTTCTGACATGGGTCTGGCTGCTTTTACAGCCTCTTTCCCCACTCCCACTTTCTCCTTTAATTTGAATAAATCCAGGGCATAGGCCGTCTGGCAATGTATAGATAAAAAAATGGAAAGGCTTAGTAAGCCTATATATAAAAGTCTGTGCATAACTTCACCTGGGTGGATTGAGTTTTCCGCCTGCAGCAAATTCCTGAATCTTATCTTCAGGAATTTTATAGCCTTCTATGCTATCCACAGCTTGATAGTTCATTCCCGGATTTTTCTTTTTATAAGCCTCCTCAACTTGAGGGTTAAAACCCTTTCCTGCAAGGGCCACCTCATCGCCGGTTACGGACTGCTTTTGCGGACCCAGGAGCTTATCCGTCAGCGAAACCGATTTTTTCTCGATTGCACTTTTATGGATACATCCCTGGATATTGTTAAACCTGACCTGGAACCAATCCCCTTCTTGCGAGAGAACCTCCAGCACATTACCGGCACGGACGGCGGCTTTGACCGGTGCGAAAAACTTACAAGACTCTCGAATAGCATTTTCCTTTACAATAACCGTGACCGTGTCGGCATAGGCAAAAACCGGCATAAAAACAATCCCCAATAAACCTATGAAGAATCGTCTCATCTTTCCCGCTCACTTATAATTTAAGTACCTTAATCCCTTCTTCCTTAATCACTCAGAGTTTATCCATTTGCCACTCCCTTACTTTTCTGTCATCTTAATGACATTCCAATCTTCTGTCAAGGGTAACTTTGCATTTACATACTTCTCACATTGATTTTTGTAGTATTCCGAAGGTACATCCTCGGGATATTTCCTTAGTATCCGGTCGAATACCTCCCAGGCTTCGTACCATTTTTGGTCCTTATAAAAAGCAAGGCCCTGGTGAAAATCCAGAACCCTTTGTCTTTGATGGGGTGAAATATTTTCTTCTTTACCGATGAGTTCAAATACTTTAACCGGAACCGTTTTTCCCTTTACTTCAATCAGGCCAAGTTCCCTAACGAAAAAGAGCCCTTCGGTTTTTTTATAAGTATCTTCGCTTATCAGAATTTTGGTTCTGAAGAACTTATTGGCCGATTCAAGCCTTGAGGCCAGATTGACCGTATCTCCGATAACGGTATAGTTAAAAAGTCGATCACTCCCGATATTACCGGCCGTAGCATCTCCAGAATGTAAACCGATCCGAAAACTAATCTCAGGAAGACCCTCTGCCTGGAAGGATGGATTGATCTCATCCAGAATTTCCAGACACTCAATGGCCGCCGTGCAGGCGTTTATTTCATCACGATGGGTGGTAACCGGAGCGCCCCAGAAAGCCATGACACAATCCCCCATATACTTGTCGATAACCCCATGATTCTTAATAATAACCTCTGTAAGAGCATTTAAAACCTTATGGAGTTGTACGGCCAGCTTATCTGATGGCATGATTTCGGATATGGTTGTAAAACCTGCAATATCTGCGAAAAACACCGTCACACGCCTGAGCTGACCCCCGGGTCTTATCAGATCGGGATTGTTCAAAAGATAGTCGGCTACCGTCCGATCCATATATTGCAAGAAAGTTTTCCTGTAGAAAAACCGCTGTTTTCCTTCGGTTGCATAACTATAAACACTAACAAGGATAAAACTAATCAGTAAAGACATAAGGATCGGTATTACTTCCATATAAATAGTCACCTTAAATAAGACTGCCAATCCAAGAAGTATAAGGAATAAGGATACGAAGAAGACAGATAAGTTAACCGATAGAGCGTAGGTTCTTAAAACAGCCGAACTGATAAAGAGACAAACCAGGAACATCGCAGCCACCACAAAAAGAGGCTGTACAGGCTTTATAAAATTTCTCCGAAGGATATTATCCAGGGCCGTTGCATGGATGTGGATACCGGTAGATACAGAGGAAGTGGCCGTCGGTTTTAAGTCATAAAGACCTGCCGCCGTGGATCCTATTAAGACGATTTTATCCTTAAAGTATCCCTTTTCTATAGCGGGTGGTTTAGAAGCCTGATAGTCCAGGTACCACTGAAGCACCTGGATAGCCGAAAACGTCTCGAAAGGATCTTTATCTCTATAGAATCTAAGGATTAACTTTTCATTCTGGATTGGGAGAGGTTTGTCTTGAACATAAAGTATAGGGGATTGTATCGGGGCCTGTTGCCGGATTTGGATCCTACCTTTTTCAATCAGATATCCCAATACAAAATGAGGAATAAGGTATTGGTTGAGTTGAAAGAGCAGGGGTACCCTCCGGTAAACTCCATCTTCATCTGGTTTAATCATGACATTACCGGCTCCGTGGATGGCAGTTTTTAGGTCATCGATAGGCGTAATGACCGAACGGTAGTTTAAGGCTGTAAAAACTTTATGTGGAATCGCTATCCGTCTGATAAAGGCTTCCTCTTCTGCAGTCAAAGGTTTTTCTTGTTGGGAAAGAAAAACGGGCAGGTACACATTTCCAGCCTTTTTAATCGCCTCTGCAAAAAGGGTATCGTCTTCCTGCCCGTAAGAAGAGGGTTCTGTAAAAAACATATCCAGAAAAATTACATCGGCTTCTGACAGGTATTCCACGATGGGAACATACATTTGTCTTGGCCACGGCCAGGTAATACCCTGTTGACTTAGGGCGTCGATACTCGGTTGGTCAATCTGGACAAGGATAATAAGTGCTGAAGATTTTGCCGGATTCAGATACCTTGAGAATTGGTCAAAAGCCTTCAACTCAAAGGAACTTATAACATGGGATAAGTAAAGAATCAGGGCTATGACAAAAGACGAAACCGCAAGAAGAATGGTTTTTAGAATAGAATGACGGTTTGCAGGCATATCCTGACCTCTTTTCTAAATAGACCCTCTTCAATTAACAAAGTTGAACGGGTCATCCCGGCCGTTTTAAAGAATAAAAAAGGCCAGAGGCCAAGCCCCTGACCTTCTTACCTGAACAGGCAGATTATTACTTACTCGCCGGCAGATGATACCCTTCCTTACCCAGCTTGATCCGATACAAACTCTTCCCTGCCGTAATGTACAACGTCTTGCTCTCCTCCCCTCGACCAAATCCCACATTGGTCGGTATCTCCGTCGGAATATACCCTAACTCCTTCCCCTCAGGGGAATATACATATATCCCTGGCCGCTTCTCATTCCTCACCGCTACATACAAATTCCCTTCCTTGTCCACCACCAACCCATCCGGTCCATCCTCCGGATAATAATCCACCAACGTCCTCCGATTACTGGCCGTCCCATCGGCCGATAAATCATAGGCAAATAACGCCATCTGCCCCTTCTGAGTCTTCGCCCCTTGGGGTAATCGATCAAATCCCGTCGCCC